>DAIDGZ010000042.1 GCA_027452125.1 Acidobacteriaceae bacterium
ACATCGTGGCGCCCATGGACGGCGAGATTCTCTCCCGCGATGTGGAGATCGGCGATGCGGTCAGTTCGATCCTGGTGCTCGGCTCCACCGCCACGCTGGTGATGACCGAAGGCGACATGACGCAGGTGTACGTGCAGGGCAGGGTGGATGAGGCGGACATTGCACACGTCTATCTGGGCCAGCCGGCGCGCATCAAGGTGGAGAGCTTTCGCGACCGCATCTTCACCGGCAAGGTGACGAAGATTTCGCCCATGGGCGTGGAGAAGGACAACGTAACCACCTTCGAGGTGCGCGTCTCCATCAACAACCCCGGCGGCGAACTCAAGGCCAACATGACCGCCAATGCCGAGATTCTGCTCAACGAGCACAAGGGCGTGCTGACCGTGCCGGAGAACGCGGTCATGTACGACAACAAGAAGCAGGCCTTCGTGCAGGTGCCAGACCGCAACCAGAAGGACGGCGTGCGCAAGATACCCATCCAGGTGGGGCTCTCCAATGGCGCACTGACCGAGATTGTGAGCGGCCTCACCGAGGGCCAGCAGGTGGTGCTGCAGCAGTAGCCACATGCCTCGCCAGCCATCTGTTATCTCCGGTCGCCTTCTGTCTCCGGTTGTACGATAGGCGCAGAGGCATTTACGCCGGGCGGAGGATGCAACGTGAGCGGGCAGTGGAGACGGGTTTGCTGTGGAGTGGCGCTGGGCGCCTTGCTGATGGCCTGTGGCGCGGCGGCGCATGCGCAACTGGGACTGCCGGGCATGTCCACCTCCACTGAGACGCAGCCCAACCCGCTCACCGATACCACCGTGAATCCGGGCAAGCTGATTCTCTACGGCCTGGAGGCGCGCTTTGCCAAAGATGTGGCGGAGAAGGGCGGCGCAGGCTTTGCTGAGTGGTTTGCCGACGACGGCGTGGCGCTGGGCAACGGCAAGCCTCCGCTGGTGGGCCGCCTGGCCATTGCCAAGTCTGCCAACTGGTCACCGCAGGACTATCAGCTTACCTGGACGCCGACGGATGCCATGATGGGCCCCTCCGGCGACATGGGCTACACCTGGGGCCATTACGAGGGGCACAGCAAAGACGCCAACGGCAACCCGGTGGTGACCAGCGGCCGCTACATCACCATGTGGCGCAAGCAGCCGGATGGCCAGTGGCGCGTGGTGCTCGATGCCGGGGCGAACGAGCCTCCCTCCGCAGGCGAGTGCTGCAGCCTGCCGCCGGGAACGCATTGATGTTTTACCGTGGCGCGGCGCCGGTCGCGGCAAAGGTCAGGTCCTGGGCGTCGCTGCCGTGCTGCTGGCGCCACTGCTCAAACAGGCGGCCGTAGCTCAGCGTGATGTACTGCGCATGCGCAATGCCCAGGCGGGCCGCGGCGGCATCAATCCATGCGGCGGGGCCTTCCAGCTCGGCATAGTTGCCGATGGGCGTCTCATCCACCACACAGTGCCCCTCGCCGTCGTGCCACTCGGTGCGCCACTTTTCATAGCGAAAGGCCGCAACCAGGCCCAGCGAGCCAAAGACCTCCGCCAGTGCCGCGCCGTCGGAGACCTCGGTTTCGGTCTCCACGCGATGCTTGTGGCGATCCTCGCCGGGGCGGTCGCCGGGTACGCGCTTGTGGGTCAGGATGCAGCGGCCGGCGTAGTCGCGGATGCGCAGAATCTCCGTGCGGGCGCGCATCTGCCGGTCGGGCGTGTCGTAGAGGACGTTGCTCTCAAAGCTGCGCGGCGTCTCCTCGCGGAATCCTGCCTGTTGCAGGCGCTGGGTAAATCCGGCAAGGTCGTCGACGCGGAACTTGATCTCTGTTTCAACCGGCATCGAGGAGAAGTATACGGCACCGGCGCTGGCCGCAGTCCGTGCGCACAGGCGAGAATGGAAGCATGAAGACACTGCGGCTCGCCGCACATCCCGCGGATCTGACTGCGCCGGAGACAGTGCAGGCGCTGGAGCGCGCCGCCGCCCTGCTACGCAGCGGCGGGCTGGTGGCGCTGCCCACCGAGACGGTCTATGGACTGGGCGCTAACGCGCTGGATGCCGCCGCCGTGGCCCGCATCTTTGCCGCCAAGCAGCGGCCCGCCTGGGACCCCGTGATTGTGCACATTGCCGACGAGGCGATGCTCGACGGGCTGGTGGAGAACGTACCCGAGGCCGCGCGCAGGCTGATGCGCGCTTGCTGGCCCGGTCCCCTGACCCTGCTGCTGCCGCGCAGCGCCGGGGTGCCCGATGCCGTCACCGCCGGGCGGCCGCTGGTGGGCGTGCGCATGCCCGCGCATCCGGTGGCGCTGGAGCTGATTCGCCGCGCCGGGGTGCCGGTGGCCGCGCCCAGCGCCAACCTCTTTGGCCACACCAGCCCCACCACGGCGCAGCACGTGCTCGACGACCTGGATGGGCGCATCGATGCCGTGCTGGATGCCGGACCTGCGCTGCACGGCGTGGAGTCCACCGTGCTGGACCCCTGCCAGAGCCCCATGATCATCTATCGCCCCGGCGCGGTCACCCTGGCACAGATTCAGGAGATTGCCGGGCCAGTCGAGATTCATCGTCCTGCCGGGCCGCTGCGGGAGCTGCCGCGCGAGGCCTTGCCCTCGCCGGGCGTGGGCCTGCGCCACTATGCGCCGCGGGCCAGGCTGGTGCTGGTAGAGGGCGCCGCGGCCGAACTGGGTGCGAAGCTGACCGAGGCCGCGCGCGCATTTGCCGGCGAAAAGCTGGGCCTGCTGCTGCCCGCCGATCTGCCCCGCCCGGACGGGCTGGCCGATGCGGCGGTGTTTGCCTGGGGCCGCTGGAGCGCACCCCGTGAGCTGGCACGGACGCTGTATGCCGGGCTGCGCGCGCTGGATGCGGAAGACTGTGCGGTGATTCTGTGCCCGTTGCCCCCGGCCGAGGGCATCGGCGCGGCGATCCGCGTCCGGCTGCGCAAGGCCGCCCACACGGAATAGAAATAGTCGGGCAGAGAGAGTCCACACTTTCCGCGATCGGGCTGCGGAAAGTGTGGAGTGTGTGTGGATGGGGAGCCGCAAGGAGATCGAGATAAAGAGCAGAATTAGATGTGGCCGTTTTCGCCCAGCTTGTACATGTACTTGATGGCGGATTTATAAATGAGCGTCTTTGCCCGGCCGCGTACCTTCAGCGTGTGCCGGTCATACCATTCGATGCAGCCCTCGATGCGTTCCCCGTCTTCCAGCACAATCACCATGGGCGTCTGCGACTGGATCTGCTTTTGCAGGTAGAACAGCTCGGCGTGGCGGTTGGGTCCGTCGGTCTCGTCCATGTAGGCGGAGAAGCGCTGCGGTGCGGCGATGGGCACGAATCGTCTGCGCGCCCGGGCCGCCCGGGTTGATTCTGCGGGGACGGTCGCTGGCGTTTCGGTCAGAATCGGCTCATCGGTCATGGGGAAAAAGTCCTCTCTGGGATATCGATCACATTGGCCAGCTTTGACAGATCGCGCCAAAGCGGCTGGGGCTGTTTGCCCCTGGGGCCCGGTGTCTGCACAGCAGACAGAAACAACGGCTGCGACCTGCATGCCGCAGGCCAGACGCCAACAGTTGGGGCGCATGGAAGCTACGTTCAGCCTACCTTAAATGGCCCGTGTTGCAAGGGAATACTTGTACTGGAAAAGATGCCCGCGGCAGCGGACAGGTTGCTCCGCCACTACCGAAGGGCCTGTCCGCGCGCTTATCCGCGTTCCAGGCCTACGGCCATGGCGTCCAGCGAGAGGGAGCGCAGCAGGTTGCGGCGCATGCCCTGCTCCACCTGGGAGACGGCGCGCACTGCGGCGTCGATCCAGTCAATGCTGAGGTCCTGGGCCATGCGGCCCAATTCGGCTTCCAGGTCCAGGTTGCGGATGAGCGCGGGAGCGCCGGAGACGAGCAGCAGCAGGTCCTCCAGCAGGCCGCCCAGCGCGCGCAGCAGGTTCACGGTCTTCGCCTGGCCTTCGGCGCCGGCGCGGTAGGCATCCGTGGCGCGGAAGAGCTGGGAGTAGTCGGGCTCGCGCAGGGCGGTGCGCAGCAGCAGCAGGGCGTCCTGGCGGCTGGTCAGGTAGGCCTCCAGGTCAAAGCCCAGGGCGCGGCCCACGGCTCCCTCGGCCAGGCGAGCCACCAGGGCGCGGTCGCGGGGCTTCAGCTCCGGGCGGCGGCTGGCCAGCAGGGTCTCCAGCTCGGCGGCCGGCAAGGCGCCCAGGCGATGCAC
>DAIDGZ010000043.1 GCA_027452125.1 Acidobacteriaceae bacterium
CCATCTCCCAGGGCGCGGTCATCTGGGTCTACATCGGCGAGGTCTTCCCCACCCACGTCCGCTCCAAGGGCCAGGGCATCGGCAGCGCCAGCCACTGGATCATGAACGCTGCCATCGCCCTCGAGTTCCCTGTCGTCGTCCACTACATGAGCACGGCCACCCCCTTCGTCTTCTTCGCCGTCATGACCGTGGTGCAGTTCGTTGTGGTGCTCTTCCTCTATCCGGAGACCAAGGGGCAAACCCTCGAAGAGCTGCAGCGCCGCCTGCTGCGTGCGTAAAGGCGCCCGCAGCCATCCTTCCCGGGAGACATCTGCCCGCGCCCAACACGGGTTGATGTCCCTCGGATCTCAGAGCTGCCATTCAGCGGCTCCGCTCTCCTCTCCGGTCTCTTTTCTACGCACCCAACGTAGAAGAACGTCTTGCGGTGCGCGCGCTCAGCGGGACGTCCCGGACACCTTATGTCCCACGGCCAGCAGCGTCTGAAACTGCGGCGCCTCCGCTTCCTTGTCCACCACCGAGGTATGGATAGCGGTGAACCCGGCGCGCTGCAGCATGCTCTCCAACTCCGCCTCGCTGAAGCCCAGCCACTCATCGGCGTACAGCTCGCGCGCCTCTTCAAAGCGGTGCTTCAGCAGGTCAAGAACCACAACGCGGCCGCCAGGAGCCAGAATGCGCGCCGCCTCCTGCAGGGCGCGCTCGGGGTGCAGGGCGTGGTGCAGCGACTGCGAAAAGAAGGCCAGGTCCACCTCTCCAGCGGCGATGGGCAGTTCCTCCATGTCGCCGAGCCGGAACTCGATGTTGCCGACGCCGTTGCGCTGCGCCTGCTCGCGGCCCACCTCAATCATGCGCGCCGAGCTATCCACGGCGATCACCCGGCTGGCGCGCTCGGCCAGCAGCAGCGCAAAGGCGCCCTCGCCGGTGCCCAGGTCGGCTATGGCCATAGGCGGCAGCAGGCGCAGCAACGCCTCGGCCAGCCCCTTCCAGGATTTGCCCGGAACGTAGTTGCGCCCCATGCGCCCGGCCACGGAGTCAAAGAAGGCCCGCATCTTGTCCTGGCGCTTGCGCAGAACCCGGCGCAGGGCGGCCTGGTCCGCGGCGTGCTCCGGAATCTCCAGCTCCGCGTTGCGCAAAATCTGATCCAGCACCTCAACCTGCTCATGCCCGGCGCAGCGGTAAAGATTGCTCTTCCCCGTCCGGCGATCCTCCACCAGGCCCGCCTGCTTCAGTTGCGAAAGATGCGTGGAGATGGTGCTCTGGCCCATCGCCAGAATCTCCTGCAGCTCAGCCACAGACAGCTCTTCATGGCGCAGCAGCAGCAGGATGCGCAGCCGGTTGGGATCGGCCGCAACGCGCAGGGTTTTGACAATCGATGGCATCAAAGTAGGAATTGACGGCTCCCGCCGGTTCTGATACACATCAATATATCACGATGTGACGATGCGTAAGTCTGCAAGACCGGATCGTGAGAGACAACAAGAAAGCAAGTTGGCCTCTGCGCGGCGGATGTTGACCGCGTCCCTGACCACACTGAGACAGAACAAGGAGAAGCAGCATGGCAAGCTCGACACTGGAAGCAACGGAACTGGCCTATAAAGTGGCCGATATGTCGCTGGCCGACTGGGGCCGCAAGGAGATCGCCATTGCCGAGCATGAGATGCCCGGTCTGATGGCCATCCGCAACAAATACGCCGCGGAGAAGCCCCTGGCCGGCGTGCGCGTCACCGGCTCCCTGCACATGACCATCCAGACGGCGGTGCTGATTGAGACGCTGGTGAGCCTGGGCGCCGAAGTGCGCTGGGCCAGCTGCAACATCTTCTCCACGCAGGACCACGCGGCGGCTGCGATTGCCGCAACCGGCGTGCCGGTCTTCGCCTGGAAGGGCGAGACGCTGGAAGAGTACTGGTGGTGCACGTACATGGCGCTGGCCCACAAGGGCGGCAAGGGTCCGCAGCTGGTAGTGGACGACGGCGGCGACGTGACCCTGCTGATCCACAAGGGCTATGAACTGGAGAACGGCGACGGCTGGGTCAACACCCCCAGCGGCAACCACGAAGAGCAGGTGATCAAGGATCTGCTGAAGCAGGTGCATGCCGAGGACCCGCAGCACTGGCACAAGGTTGTGGCCGAGTGGCGCGGCGTCTCGGAAGAAACGACTACCGGCGTTCACCGGCTCTACAAGATGCTGGAGCAGGGCAAGCTGCTGGTGCCGGCCATCAATGTGAACGACTCGGTGACCAAGAGCAAGTTCGACAACCTCTATGGCTGCCGCGAGTCGCTGGCCGACGGCATCAAGCGCGCCACGGACGTCATGGTGGCCGGCAAGGTGGCCGTGGTCTGCGGCTACGGCGACGTGGGCAAGGGCTGTGCGCACTCGCTGCGCGGCATGGGCGCGCGCGTCATCGTCACGGAGATTGATCCCATCAACGCCCTGCAGGCAGCCATGGAAGGCTTTGAAGTGACCACCGTGGAAGACACGCTGGGCCGCGGCGATATCTACGTGACCACCACCGGCAACGTGGACATCATCACCTTCGAGCACATGCAGAAGATGAAGGATCAGGCCATCGTCTGCAACATCGGCCACTTCGACAACGAGATCCAGATGGATCGCCTGAATACCGCCGCCAGCGTGCAGAAGCTGAACATCAAACCCCAGGTGGACTTCTACACCTTCCCTGATGGCCATGGCATCTTCATCCTCGCCGAGGGCCGTCTGGTCAACCTGGGCTGCGCAACTGGCCATCCGAGCTTTGTGATGAGCAACAGCTTCGCCAACCAGACCCTGGCGCAGATTGACCTGTGGATGAACAAGGACACCTACAAGGTGGACGTCTACACCCTGCCCAAGAAGCTGGACGAGGAAGTCGCCCGGCTGCACCTGGAGAAGATCGGCGTCAAGCTGACCAAACTCTCGCAGAAGCAGGCGGACTACATCGGCGTATCGGTGGAAGGTCCATTCAAGCCGGAGCACTACCGGTACTAAAAAACTGGGACCGCGAACGCAAATCGCCCGGTCTCATCTGTCGAACCGCAGTCATGTGCCCCATCTGTTTTCGTTGTAGATGCGAGAATGGATGGGGCATTGTTCCAGAGCAAATCTTCCATCTGAGGACGCCGCGCGCATGAGTTCGCAACGCAGTTTTTCATTCGAGTTATTTCCGCCGCGCACGCCGGAGGCCACAGCCAAGCTGCCGGGCGTGATTCGTGAGCTGGCCGCGGTGCGCCCCAACTACTTTTCCGTAACCTACGGCGCAGGCGGCTCCAACCAGGACGGCACCTATGAGACGCTGCTCACCGTGGTGGAACACTGTGGCATCGAAGCCGCGCCGCACCTCACCTGCGTGGGCTCCACGCGCGAAAATATTGCCGCCCTGCTCCAGCGCTATCGCGATGCCGGCATCCGCCGCATCGTCGCGCTGCGCGGCGACCTGCCCGCCACCGCCATGAGCCCGGCGGCGCCCGGAGACTTCCACTACGCAATCGAGCTGGTACGGTTCATCCGCGAACTGCATGGCGACGCATTTCAGATTGAAGTAGCCGCCTATCCTGAGATGCACCCGCAGGCATCCAATCCCACCGCGGACTTCGAACGCTTCCGCGAGAAGGTAGAGGCCGGCGCTGACGGAGCACTCACCCAGCTCTTCTACAATGCCGACGCGTATTTTGCCTTTATGGAGCGCTGCGCCAAGGCCGGCATTACCATTCCCATAATGCCCGGCATCATGCCCATCACCGGCTTTGCCAATACCGTGCGCTTCTGTGCCGGCTGCGGCGCCGATCTGCCTCGCTGGGTGCGTCTGCGTCTGGAGGAGCTGCAAAACGACAAGACCGCGCTCCAGGATTTCGGCGCCGAAGTCGTCACGCGGCTGTGCGAGACCCTGCTGCGCAACGGCGCGCCGGGACTGCACTTCTACACCATCAATCAGGCTGGGCCAACACTGCGGCTCTGGAAGAACCTGGACCTGCCCGTGGGCCAGTAAGGACACACCAGCATGAGCGCAGCGCGACCACAAACCGGCCAGAGGACAGACGCAGAGCGCAAGCCGCTGCGCCTGAGCAAGGCCCGCCGCGCTGCCCTGCTCAAGGCGCTGGCCGATCCGCGCCGCTTCGAACTGCTGGAGAAGATCGCCAAAGCGCAGTGCCCGCTGGGATGCGCCGAGGCGCGCGCGGCTCTGCCCATCAGTCCCGCAACCCTCTCCCACCACATCAAGGAGCTGTCCGCCGCCGGCCTCATCGACGTGCGGCGCGAAGGAAAATTCCATTACCTCACCCTGCGCCCCGGCGTCCTGGAAGCCCTCGGCGCCGCGCTGGCCGCGCTGGAACCGGGCCGCTGCGCCAGAGCCTGAATCTCATAGCTTCCCTTCCCCTCACAGAATTTTCACACTCCTCCTGCATCCTTTCCCCGCGCCGCACATCAATTCGATAGTTGTCGAAATGTCGAAGAATCGGCAAGACAGCGAAGGAGACGAATCATGAGCAGTCTGGCAGGCAAAGTGGCGCTGGTAACCGGCGCATCCAAGGGTATTGGCGCGGCCATCGCGCAGGAACTGGCAGCGCGCGGCGCGGCCGTGGCAGTCAACTATTCAGGCAGCAAAGACGCTGCGGAGAAGCTCGTCGCGGGCATCCAGGCCGCGGGCGGCAAGGCCATCGCCGTGCAGGCCAACGTAGCCGATCCGGCGTCCATCGACGGCCTGGTCCATACCGTCGCGCAGCAACTGGGTAAGATCGACATCCTGGTCAACAACGCCGGCATCTACGAGTTTGCCCCGCTGGAGCAGATTACCCCCGATCACTTCCACCGGCAGTTCAACCTGAATGTCCTCGGCCTGCTGCTGACCACTCAGGCCGCAGTGAAGCACTTCAACCCCGAGGGCGGCAGCATCATCAACATTGGCTCCGTGGTGGGCAAAATGGCCGTCCCCAACGCGGCCGTCTACAGCGCCACCAAGGGCGCAGTGGATGCCATCACCGTCTCGCTCTCCAAGGAACTCGGCGCAAAGAAGATCCGCGTAAACGCGCTCAACCCCGGCCTGATTATCACTGAAGGTGCGCACAGCGCGGGCATTGTGGGCAGCGACTTTGAGGGTCAGATTCGTGCCGATACGCCCCTCGGCCGCGTTGGCCAGCCGCAGGATATTGCCACGGCAGCGGCCTTCCTCGCCTCTGCGGATGCAGGCTGGGTCAACGGCCAAACCCTCTACGCCGCCGGCGGCTACACGCGCTAAGCAAAAGGAAGCGTCAACTGCCCCCAGCCTCGGCCTCCAGCAGTTGGCGCTTCCGCTCCACTCCCCAGCGGTATCCAGTCAGCGAGCCGCTGGCGCCCACCACGCGATGGCAAGGCACCAGGATGGCCACCCGATTGGTGGCGCACGCGCGAGCCACGGCGCGCGTGGCGTTGGGCATTCCCATCTCCCGCGCCAGTTGGCTGTAGGTGCGCGTCTCGCCCCGGGGAATCTGGCGCAGCGCCTGCCACACCCGCAGTTGAAACACCGTGCCGCGCAGATCCAGCCGGTCGTCATCCGCATCACGCCGCACAAGATCATCCCCTTCGCGCACACTGGCCAGCGCCACATCCACCAGCTCTGCAAGCGCTGGATCGCGATGCAGTGTAGCGGCAGGAAACTCCGCGCGCAGGCCGGCCTCTGCTTCCTCCCGCGTGCCTCCCAACGCCAGCCAGCACAAGCCGCGCTCCGTCGCGCCCGCAATCATCCAGCCGAAGGGCGAGCGCACTGCCGTGTAGCCAATGCGCTCGCCGCGCCCGCCGCGGGCAAAGCGCAGCGGTGTCATTCCCAGCGCCGCCCCCTCATAGCCCCGGCTCGACGAACTGAAGCCTGCGTTATAGATCGCCTCGGTCACCGCATCTCCTTTCCTCAGCGAAGCCCGCAATGCTCCGGCCCGCAGCGCGCGCTGATACTGCAACGGACTCACGCCCATAGCCTGCTTGAAGCTCCGCTGCACGGTAAAGGGGCTGACGCCCGCCACGCGAGCCAGCTCCGCCAGCCGCACCGCACGGTCGAGATGCTCCTCGATGTGCGCGCGCACCAGAGTTACCAGATTGCCCCGTACAGCCTCCGTGGGGCGGCAGCGCTGGCAGGGCCGAAAGCCCGCAGCCTGCGCCTCCTCCACGGTGTGAAAAAAACGTACATTCTTCCGTAGCGGACGCCGGCTCGTGCAGCCGGGCCTGCAGAACACGCCGGTTGTCGTCACAGCGTAGATAAATGCAGCGCCGGCCTCGCGCGCCAGCAACTGTTGCCACGCCGCATCGGCATCCACGGCGTGAGCGGTGCGGTGCTTCATCGCGGACTGCGCCCTGCTGCTCATGGAGATGATCCTCGCCGATCTTCTGCCGCCGCACACTCCGATTCTTGCGTGCAATTCTTTTTTGTTCGATGCGCCGCCTAGATGCGGCTTCGCAGTTCGGCCTCGGCGCGAGCCAGGTCTTCCTCGGTGTCTACGCCAATGGTGTCCCGCGGAGCATCGGCCACGTAGACGGCCATGCCGTTCTCCAGCAGCCGCAGTTGCTCCAGCTTCTCCAGCCGCTCCAGCGGCGAGGGCGGCAGCGCTGCAAACCGCTCCAGGGCTGCCTTGCGATAGGCGTAGATGCCCAGATGCTTGCGATAGCCGGCATAGCCCGTAGCATCGCGATCAAACGGAATGGTGGCGCGCGAAAAGTAGAGGGCGCGGCCATCCAGCGCCGTAACCACCTTCACCGCGTTGGGGTTGGTGAACTCGTGCGGCGGGCAGGGCACGGCCAGGGTCGCAACGTCCACCTCCGGCCGGTCAAACAGCGCCAGCAGCGGCGTAAAAAACTCCGGCGTTAGCGTCGGCTCGTCTCCCTGGATATTGACGTAAATGTCGGCGTCGATCTGCCGGGCCACCTCGCGCACGCGGTCTGATCCGCTGGGGCACTCCGGCGAGGTCATCCTCACGGGCACACCACGTTCGCGGCACACCCCGGCCACCTCGTCTGAATCCGTGGCCACGACCACGGGGTCCATGCGCGTGCAGGCTGCCGCCGCGCGCCACACCCACTCCACCATGGGCCGCCCCGCAATGGGCCGCAGCACCTTGCGGCTAAGCCTGGTGGAACCAAGCCGCGCCGGGATCACTCCGGCAATTCGCAACGTACTCATGCAGGTGAGTTTACAGGAATATCCAGGCATCGGGCGGTTCACCGAGCACCACAGGTTCCCTGTGGTTGACCGGACACCCAAGCCCCCGTATCATCAAAGAAGCGCGTCTTGCGCGCTCCCTCCTATCCGGCGGAGTAGCTCAGATGGTTAGAGCGTGGGATTCATAACCCCAAGGTCGACGGTTCGATCCCGTCCTCCGCCACCAGTCCAAATTCCCGCTTTTCCATCACTTTCCACCTGCGCCGGCGCCGTTCGGCTATCGTACCCGTCCGGCCTCAACCAAACAGCCCGGAAGATCGGATGCCCTCCATCCCGCGAGGTCTACCTCCAGGGCATTGCGGGCGTACCGTGGAAGATGCCCGCAACAGATCATGCCGTCAGGCTACTTGTGGGTTTTGTGGCCGGCTGTAGCGGCAGATGCACTTCAAACCGCGCGCCGAAGCCAAGTGAATTATCCAGATACCGCACCCAGTCCGGAGTAAAGCAGTAGAGCGCGCAGCGCCGCATCGCCAACCGCGCGGCGTCCCCCAACTGAAATCGCGCTGAAAATTGGCTGGCGATGGAGCGGCGCAGCCCGCCAGATGCGATGATCTCGACGCGTCCCGTCATCTGCACGCCACGAATCTGCTGCCATGCGCTGGCATGGACATGAATAGACACCGATACAGCCGGATGAAGCGCGCAGTGACGGCTGTGCAGGCTCGATCGCGCCGAGAACCAGTAAATGCGCAAATCGTCGTCCGCGATGTAGAAAAGCGGCGTGCTGCGCGGCTGCCCCGCCGCATCCGTGGTTGCCAGGGTCAGCGTCGTCTGCTCCGTGAGCAGAGTGCGAATTCGCTCCAGCGGTTCCATGCCACGATGCCTGTCTGCTTGCCGCGCTAGCTGGTGAACCCGCCCGCCTGCAACTCATGCTCGATGGTCCGCGCCAGTCCCTCGCTGAGGGTAAATGGCGGCTTGAATCCGGACTGCGCGACACGGTCGGCGCGAAACTGCGTGCTCTCGGTAAACTTGCGCACGCGAATCGCACTGATGGGAAAGGTCCGCCCCGTGGCCCGGGCCACCACATCGAGCAGATACCCGCCCACCAGCGCCACAGGCAACGGCAGTTGGGGAGGCATCCCCGGCTTGCCCAGGCAACGGCGAATGTGCGCCACCAGCTCGCGGGTTGTCATATCCGGGCCGTCCACATAGTTGAAGGTGTGGATACCCGGCCCCATGCCCAGGGCATGAACCAGAAACGCAGCCACATTGCCCACATAGGCCATGGACTTTCTGTTCTGGCCCGGTCCCACCATCAGGAACTTGCCCGAGGCGATCTGCCGCAGCAGATTGTAGACATTGCCTCGATTCCCCTCGCCAAACACCACAGTAGGCCGCACGATGACCAGTGTCCGTGCCGGGTCCTCTTCCGCCCAGGCGCGATAGACCTGCTCCGCCTCCAGCTTTGTCTTGCCGTAGGCATTAAACGGCTGAAAGCTTGCATCCTCGCTCACCGGAGGCGGCTGAAAGCCATAGACTGCCACGCTGCTGGTGAAGATGATCTTCTGAACGCCTGCGGCGCGCGCCGCTGCGCATACCTGCTCGGCGCCGTGCACATTCGTCTCGTGATACCGGGAGAGCGGGCGCACATCATCGCGATGCTCCGCCGCCAGATTAATGATGACGTCAGCATCGCGAACCAGCGCCGTAACCTGCTCCGCCTCGCGCACATCGCAGGAGGTCCACAACTGGGGAAAGGCCTGGCTGGCCTGCAGATCGCCAATCTTCACAGGCACGCCTGCTTCTGCGAGCAGCCCAGCCAGCCGCGAGCCGACAAATCCAGCCCCCCCCAGAATTGCAACCGGACCGGACGGTCTCTTCACCGGAATATCTGACGCGTTCCTCATCATCCCTCTGATCCTCTCCTACTACCCCGTTTCCCTGCTGGCTCGCCCTCGCTGAGAATACTCGCAGAAAAGGCAGGCGCTGGTCTGCGCCTGCCTTCCAGTATCAATCAGCGTCAACTTAGTGCAACACATTGACCGCGGCCGCTCCAAACGCCAGTTGCGAGAAGATCTGCGACCAGTCGATAATCCCACTCAGCGCCGAGGCTTTCAATGCCTTCTGCGGAACGACGATGGTATCGCCAGGATACATGCGTGCATTGTTGAACTCATTTCCCCAAACCGAATGCATGGAGTCGCGGCTCTGCACTTCTCCATCGGCACGAATGATGAACTCACGCTTGCGATCCGCTTCTCGCGTCGCACCACCGGCCTGCTCCAGATACTTGCCGGCGCGCCGCCCCGGAGCATAGATAAACGAGTTCTGATCGTAGACCGAGCCAATCACATTCACCGTTGCCGGTACAGCGGGAATCACAAAGCGATCCCCATCCTTCAGCGGCAGATTGGGAATGGTTTGTACCCCCGCGCTATCCGGCTTGAATTGCAGCACAATCCGCCCTGTCGCCCGAATCTGCCGCAGGCTCGTCAGCAGTGCCTGCTCCGTGCTCTGGGCCGAACCGCTGTTGGCCAGTGCCTGGGCTGAAACACCCGGTGAGGAGGCCAGGTCCAGAGTGCTCCGCTGAATGCGCAGCGACAGGTCGCGCACGTACTCATCGATGCGTGCCTGCTGCATGGCGCGGGTCGACTCGCGCGTAAACTCCGATCCGTACAGATACGCATTCGGCGTGAGTCCGCCGGCGCGTTCCACCAGTTGCCGCAGCGTCTCGCCCGGATGCACCGTGTAGACGCCTGCATGCGCAAATTCGCCTTCCAGTGTGACAAACTTCGTCTGCTGGTCCACCGGAACCTGCACGTCAGCCTGGGAAAAGATGGTGACCACATCTCCAGGCTGCAGCTCCATATCCTGCGAGGCATCATGCTGCAAAACCAGCTTGCCCAGATCGAAGGGAATCAGCTTGGTCTGCAATGTCTCCGGATCCTGCCGTTCAATGGCGGCGTAGTTCCAGTCAATCTCTGGGGCGATGAGCTTTATCCGCGTCCGCTGCAGAAGAGCGGTGCGATCCGCCTGTCCGCCCGTTTCGGCTTCGGCCAGGCTGGCGCTTCCGGCACGCTGTTCAGCCTGCTCAGGTCGTGGGTACTGGCTCAGTGCTCCCTGCATTACCGCATCCTGCCCCGATGCCTGAAGGCTCTGTCCAAACTGCCCTATCTGAGCCATTTGCCCGCCGCTGGCGGTGCTCTGCAAATTACTCATATTCCCTTGGGCAGAGCTTCCCTGCAAAACGGATGGAGGCAGCGTAACCGGTTGGTTGCCTTCCGGCTGGCGCTGGCTGGCAAATCCAGGCACAGGTTCAAACTCCGGCGCCGGCAGTCCCAGCTGCGTGCGATGCCACCAGTAGTTCCGCGTAATCAGTGAGTCCTTGTCGGGGATCAGGTCGCTGACCCGCATGCCCGGATGCCAGGCGAAGCGCCCTGGATTTGCCACGTTCCCGCGCAGCGTCACCGTCTTGCGATACATCGGCACCATGGAGAAGACGCGAATCAAATCGCCATTGGCCAGCTGCGTGGCAAGCCCTTCCTTGTCGTAGGCCAGTTCCATGGCCTGCCGGTAGCTGTGTCCCTCCACGCGCTCGATGGAGACGCGCGCCTCGGAGGCCACCGCGGAAACGCCGCCCGCATCCGTCAGCAGGCTGGCCAGCGTCTCGCCGCTCCGTAACTCGTAGATCGCCGGACTGCGCACGCTGCCCGTCAGCGCCACCTGCGGACCGGCCGCGGGGATAAAGATCACATCGCCGGGCAGTAACTTCACGTCCTTTGACTTATCTCCGCGAATGAGCAGGTCATAGAGGTCAAAGTGCGTCACCACCGCATCGCCGCGGCGCAGTTCCACATCGCGCATCGACCCCTGCAACGATGGGCCGCCACTGGCAAACAGCGCATCCACCAGGGTGCTCAATGAACTCACCGTATACACACCGGGGCGGCGTGCCTGCCCCGTCACATACACCTGAATCGCGCGAATCTGGCCCACATCCGCAATCAGATTGAAGTTATGAAACACCCGGCCAATGGCGGCGCGCAACTGGGCGTCCAGTCCCGAAAATGGGGTTCCGGCCACGTGCACAGGACCTACCTGCGGCAGGTATATCTCACCGGAACGGTCTACCTGGACATTCGCCTGGAAATTCAACTGTCCCCAGACCCGGATGCGCAACTCATCGCCCGGACCAAGAACGTAGTCGGACGGAACCGGTGTCATGTTCAGCGGTGCGAATGTGGAAGGGACGTCGCGGAACAGATTCGCGCCAAAAATCGGAAGAACCTGGCCGGTAGTGGATGCTGCAAACTTCTGAAACTCCGTCAGCGGCTCAGGAGGAAAGACTGTCTGCTGACGCGTGCCCCGCGATGCCTCCAGTTGGGAACCTCGTCCAAGATCGGAGTACGCTCCAGATAGAGTTGGTGATTGCGAACCCATGCCATCCGGCGTAACACCGGTTTGCAGGGTTTGCAAGCCGACTCCACTCCCCTGGGAATTTGCGGATACTCCCTGGCAGGCCTGCGTGTTCGCGATCAGCGGATCCGAACAATCACTCGCGCTTTGCCCCTGCATTCCAGAGGAGCTGCTTCCCGGATAAGGCCCCTGCGCAAGTAACGGCATAGCCAATAACAAGGTGAACAGGAAAAACAGTTTCCTCATGGACTGACCTTCGGCGATGCGGAACCGCCGGATGGAACGCGCACAGGATACTGCACTCGATCCGCGCTCGATATTCATATACGAGGAGTCTAGCACGGGGGCACGGTAACTCCAGGCAACGGCCCACTGCGCCGCAAGGAGCCCTCAAACAGCGGAGAATGCGGCCTCCGGCTTTCGAAGAGCACCAGGCAAGCTCGCGTGAGCCAACGATAGCCAAAAGCTTCTATTTGTAACTTATCTAACATTATTTGCGACTATTCAGTCTCAATGATCGAAGTAGTTATGCGGCAGCC
>DAIDGZ010000044.1 GCA_027452125.1 Acidobacteriaceae bacterium
CTGTCGCGCGCGTTGACCCGGGTGCGCGCCGAGTTGGGAGAAAGACGATGAAGAGCAATGGATTGCCGCACGAGCGGATGCCCGCGCAGAAGGAGCAGACAATGGCCCAGGATAACGATGCAATGGATGCCGTGCTGGACCAGGCGCTGCGGAACTTCCGCGAGAGCGTGCACGCGTGGAGCGATGCGGCGTATAGCCGTCCGCGACGCGCGCTGGCCGCTGCGCCGCGGCGCGATGTCTGGCGACTGGCCACGGGCTGGGCGCTGGCCGGTGTCTTGCTGGCTGCGGGCGTTTCTGGTGGATTGTATGTGCGGCATGAGCAGGATGTAGAGAAGCAGGCAAAGCTGGCGGCGGCGCGCGAAGCCGAGCACGAACGTCTGCAGGCCGACCTGCGCGCCCGGGAGGAACAGAATCTTTTGGCCCGCGTGGACAGCGATGTTTCGCGCGACGTGCCCAGCGCCCTGGAGCCACTGGCGGCGCTGATGGATGACAGCTCGTCAGAGTAGTCAGCCCGCAACAGGTTGCTGAAGAGAGCAAAAGATACCCCGGAAATACGTCAGAAAGCGAGGAAGACAACAATGAACGTGAGAAGAGTAGTGTGTCTGACACTAGCTGGACTCACCCTGGGGGTGAGTGCCGTGCAGATGCAGGCGCAGCCGGCGCAGATGCATCAGCGCCCCCCCATGGAGAGGGCGTTTGGCATTCTGGGCACGAAGGGGCAGTGGTGGAATAATCCCCGGATTGTGGACACATTGAAGCTGACCGATGTGCAACGCAAGGCGATGGACGACATTTTGTTCGCTTACCGTGGAAAGCTCATCGATCTGCGCGCGGCGCTGGCTAAAACAGAGCTGGATATGGAGCCGCTGGTGAACGCGGATCAGCCGAACGAAGCGAAGATCCTGGCGCAGATTGACCGCGTGGCCCAGGCACGGGCAGAGCTGGAGAAGGCCAATGCCCGATTCCTGCTGGCTCTGCGCGCGAAGCTGACTCCGGACCAGTGGAAGCAGGTGCAGGATATGCGTCATCCTGGGATGCGCCGCGAAGGATGGGGACCGCGGGATCGCAGGAATGGTCCCAAGGGCCCAGGGAACATGATGCAGCAGGGACCTCCACCACCAGGCGCGCCGCCGTCGGCTGCTCCTGCCGCGGGACCGCAGAGCATGCTGGACTTTCTGCCGATGCTCGATTCCGACGAGCTGCTACAGATGCAGGGATGAGATAGACGCATTTTCGCAATGACACGAGAAAGCCCGCCGGCGCTGATGATGCGCTGGCGGGCTTTCTTGTGTCGATCAGGGCCTGTCTTGCGTAGGCGAGAGGCGCTCCGGAAGCAGGAGAGACTCTGCGGCAGTCGCGATCAGAAGCCCGCGGCCCGTTCAGCGGCCATAGGATGATCAACTGCAGGCGGCATGGGAACATGCGACACGTGCAATGCAGTCGATGTGACTTTAGAGTGCCTTGTCTGCTCAGCAGTCTGGCGCTCCCAGCTGTGCAGGAAGATTTCAGCCTCGCGGTCATCCCAGCGGCGAAGCACGCTGTTCACGATGAGCTGTAGGTCGGAGCGAAAAGTCGCCTTTGCCATGTAGTCTGCATCCAGTTCACTCTTCGCCGGCAGAACGACCTTGTGATAGTAGTCGTTGAGCGTGTGGCGGGGAACGCGCTCCAGCAGTTGTTCCTCGCGGGCAAAGGCGCAGGTGGCTGCGCCGGTCACGCCGGGCCGGCAGGGGAAATGCACGGTGGCATGCTCCGGCATCTTCGGGCGCGGCCCCACCAGACTCATATGGCCAACCAGCACATTCAGCAGCTGGGGGAGCTCATCGAGCTTGTAGCGGCGGAGGAACGGACCGACGGGTGTAAAGCGCTGGTTGTTAGCCGTAGTGACGGCATGATGCGCCCTGTCCGTATCGTGAATCATGGTACGGAACTTGAGAATGGTAAAGGTGCTGCCATGGCGTCCCATGCGTTCCTGCAAGAAGAGGACCGGGCCACGCGATGAGATGCGTACTGCCAGAGCGATCAGCAGGCCAACAGGCAGAAGAACCGGCAGAGCAAGAACCACGCAGGCAATGTCAAACAGGCGCTTGGTCAGCGAGCGCGACCAGGGGCTTAGCGACTTCCCACACACATGCACGCCAAATGAGGAGTTGATTCGTGACTCTGCTTGTATAGGTTTTGCAGGGGTGTCAACGGAAAAATCGGCCGTATAAGCCAGAATGCCGTGACCTCCCGGAGTGGACTGAAGTCCAGCCGCTGCAATGGGATGATCCTGTATGGCGCTCACAGAGTCCTCCAGTAGTAACAGATATCTGAATCCGGTTGAGATCTATCCGGCTATCGCTGAGGTTCGTTCAGATCTGTGGAAAAAGCACGTATTTCCAGATTTCAAGTGATGGCGAGTTGTGCCTACCACTCTCACCGATGCACACAAGTGGAACTGTCTACACCTGTGGCATTCCAGAAATCAGCTTGAATGTTCCCATGCCCCTGTTTTTTGAAGGTTAGGTGGCACCCGTACAGCGTTGCATCCTTATCGACTGCTTACTCATAAGGATACCAGAAACGTGCTGCGAGAGATACGGTTTCTTCGCGATGGCGCAATCAAAATCTATCCGCCGTCTTATTCCAAAACAAAATACAACGCATCTTCACATAGATAGACGGCAATCTGGCTGGAAGGATTACAAGTAAATGGATTAATCTGCGATAAATTTTGCTTCACGCCGGTTACCTATTGACACGGATTTTTATGGGGAAGATATCTTTTGCAGGCCAACTCGGGCTGGAGGCAACAGGCGCCGGTGGTGCAGAGGACGGCGCTTGCAGATGCTCAACTGTGTTCCTGGATGGGCTGCCGCATAACTACTTCGATCATTGAGACTGAATAGTCGCAAATAATGTTAGATAAGTTACAAATAGAAGCTTTTGGCTATCGTTGGCTCACGCGAGCTTGCCTGGTGCTCTTCGAAAGCCGGAGGCCGCATTCTCCG
>DAIDGZ010000045.1 GCA_027452125.1 Acidobacteriaceae bacterium
GGCATCGCTGCGTTTCTTCTACATCCACGTATTGAAGCGCAACTGGAGCATCGCCGAGACGCCTTATCCCAAGAAGTTACGTCATCTTCCAGGGGTACTCAGCCAGGAAGAAGTGGCGCGACTGATTGAGGCGGCTGATACACCCTTTCATCGCATCCTGCTGATGACACTCTATGCCACCGGCGCACGCCGCGCAGAAGCGGCTCGCCTGAAGGTCAGCGACATCGACAGCCAGCGTATGGTGGTTCACATCCACGAGGGCAAGGGCGGCAGGGACCGCGACGTCATGCTCAGCCCGAAGCTGCTCGAAGAACTGCGCGTCTACTGGCGCGGACTACGGCGCAAGCCCAAGGAGTGGCTCTTTCCCGGCAACCGCTGGCACACATCCAGCCATCCCGTAACCACGAAGGTCCTATGGAGTGCCTGTCAGATTGCTGCCGAACGCGCCGGCCTCGACAACAGGCGTATTCATCCCCACACTTTGCGCCATTGTTTCGCGACCCATCTTCTTGAAGCCGGCGCCGACCTGCGCACCATCCAGATCCTGCTTGGGCATCGCGACCTCGAAGTAACGACCATCTATCTGCATCTGTCCCAACGGCATCTCAGCGCGACTGCCAGCCCGCTCGATGCGCTCACGTTTGCTTCCCAGGGAGGAAAGAAGCACAGTTGAACAACCGGCCTCTCCTGGAGATGGCCGATATTGTTCGCTGTGCAGGACAGGCATTTGTGGAACGCAGCCGCAGGTGGATCAACTGGCAACACCGGAAGGTGCTGCTGGCCATCATGCGCTGCCGCACCGCCGCGCTGGGCGGCCATCGCGATCGCTGCACCGGCTGCGGACACACCACCACCATCTCCTACAACTCGTGCAGAAACAGACATTGCGCGCGTTGCCAGGGCAACGCGCGCCGACGCTGGCTCCAGGCGCGCGAACGGGAACTTCTGCCCACACGCTATGTCCATGCCGTCTTCACCCTCCCGCGTGAACTGGCTCCGCTCGCATTGCAGAACAAGCGGCTCATCTACAACCTGCTCTTCCACGCCAGCGCTGAGACCCTGCTTGAAGTCGCTCGCGATCCACGGCATCTCGGAGCCGAGATCGGTTTCTTCAGCGTGCTCCACAGCTGGAATCAGCGCTTGCAGTTTCATCCGCACGTCCACTGCGTGATTGCAGCCGGCGGCCTCGCTCCGGATCGCTCAAGATGGATCTCTGCACAGCGTTCCTTCTTCCTGCCCATCGGCGTGCTCAGCCGTGTCTTCCGCGGCAAGTTCGTCGCCGGACTCCGCAACGCCTTTCATCGTGGCGAGCTTCAGTTCCACGGCAGCTTGGCGCAACTTGCGCAACCACGCGCCTTCGCCGCCTGGCTGCGCGTGCTGTTCCGCCACGACTGGGTCGTCTACTCCAAACGCCCATATGGTGGACCGGAGCATGTGCTGCGCTATCTCGGCGCCTACACGCATCGCGTCGCCATTTCCAACTCCAGGCTGGTCGCTCTCTCCGGCGGCAACGTCACCTTCCGATGGCGCGATTCTGCTCACGGCAACAAGAAGAGGCTCATGTCTCTGGCCATAGATGAGTTCCTGCGCCGCTTCCTGCTTCATCTGCTGCCGCCGGGCTTCGTGCGCATCCGCAACTTCGGATTCCTCGCCAACCGCAACCGCGCTTCGCTCCTGCCGCTCTGCTCCCAGCTGCTCAGCGGCCCAGAGCAAATGCCTGTTTCGGTGTCGTCACGGTCCGTAGATCAGGCTCATTCACTCTGGAACTGTCCAGTCTGCGGCGGAACCATGCGCGTCGTCGAACGGCTCTCCCCCGCGCAACTCCTGCTTCGCTCGCCACCTCAACCAGACCGGTGTGCCGCTTGAACCTCTGTTCCCACCCTCGGCTTCTACTGGTGCTTCGGCGCGGTCGCGGACTTCTTGTCTCATCGGGCCAGAACCATTCGCATGCCAGTCTCTCCAGACTCCACATCAACCCTCGCCGAGCCCTTGCGTTGCTCCCTCCCGCCATCAGACAAGCGGATCCTACCCAACCCAGTCCCTTCCTGATCCCTCTGCACCTGCTCAAGCCCATTCAAAGTACATAGCCTTCCATGGGGGCGGCTTCCTTCAAGTCGCTGTATCAGAAGCGCCTCGCTTGGAAGTATGCAGCTGCGCAACGTCCGTCGTGGGGCGCTCCAGATACAGCACTAAGACTTCCCGTTCCCGATCCTAGTTCAGTGAGTGCATTGGCGATTATGCACTCATTGACGACTCGCATGGCATCGCAGCATCCAAGGACAATTGAGGTATATATCCCAGGTG
>DAIDGZ010000046.1 GCA_027452125.1 Acidobacteriaceae bacterium
AGCCAGGTGTGGGCGTCGGTCATGCCCCAGGTGAGCACGGCCTTGACGTTGCGATTAGGGAGTACGCAATCGAGATAATTGCGATAGATGCCGGCGACGATGCGGTCGCGTTCGGCGATGTCGCTGGTGGCGATGGCATCATCGTTCACATCCATCTCTGTGATGTAGATCTCGAGGCCGAGCGCCTGCACCTCGCGCATGAACTGCGGCAGGGCCTTGCCGAAGACGGCTTTGCGTCCTGCGCCGAGATGCGACTGGATGCCGAGCGCATCCAGGGGCACATTCTGGCTCTTCAACTGGCGCAGCAGGGCGAGCACGGCCGCGCGCTTCTTGTCCGCCGCCTCGTCGTCATACTCAATGCCGTATTCGTTGTAGGTGAGTTTTGCGTGCGGATCGGCCTGGCGCGCGGTGCGGTAGGCCAGGGCGAGATAGCCGGGGCCGAGCAACTCCAGCCAGGGGCTGTTGCGCAGGCCGTCGGGGCGGCCATCGGTGACGTTGATGGCTTCGTTGACGACATCCCAGCTTTGTATCCTGCCGCTGTAGCGTCCGCCCACGGTGAGGATGTGGTTGGTAAGAATCTGTTGCGCGTTGTCTTTGGTTACGGTGCCGGCAAACCAGGCAGGCAGCATCTGATGCCAGACAAAGTTGTGGCCGCGCACGTTCATTCCATGCTGGTGGGCAAAATTGACCAGCGCATCGGCATCGGTGAAGTCGAAGGTGGTGGGCGTGGGGTGCAGCGGACCAAACTTCATGGCGTTTTCCGCAACCACCAGATCGTATTGCTGGGCCAGTAACTGGCGAAAGGCGGCGTCCTCGCGCAGTTCGCGGGCGCCGACGGCGCAACCGGCCAGCAGGCCGCGGCGACGGGCGTGGGCGCGGAGCGCGTTGCGCCCCGCAATACCTGTATCTTCCTCTGCTGCCGGTGCATAGGAGCCGCCAAGAGCCATTGCACAGCAGGCAAGTGCAGCCTGTTGCAGGGTTTGCCGCCGGGTGATGAGCATGCGTTCCTCTTTGGGGCCGCTCCGGTTTGGGAGCGTGCCCGGCACAAGTCTACCGCGAGCGGGGGCGGTCTGGCCCGGGCCAGTGGTCTGGCGTGAACCCGGCCCGCTGTACAATCTCATGATGAGACGCTGCACGGGGCCAGGTGCCGCGGCGCTTCCTCGTGCATCTAAACTTCCAGGGAGAACTGTATGAGCGCATCGCGCGATAAAAACGAACAGCGCAAGCTGCCGATGATGCCTATTCGCGACATGGTCATCTTTCCGTACATGATGACGCCGTTCGTGGTGGGCCGCGAGTCGAGTGTGCGCGCACTGGAAGAGGCGCTGACGGGCGACCGCAAGATCTTTCTGGCTACGCAACATGATGCGTCGATTGACGAGCCGAAGCCGAAAGACATTTACCAGGTAGGCGCGATCTGCAGTATTGTGCAGAGCGTCAAGATGCCGGATGGCAACATCAAGGTGCTGGTGGAGGGGCTGGAGCGCGCCAAGTCTGTAGAGGTGAGCGACCGGGACGGCTTTTTTGTGGCGACGGTGCGGACGGCCAAGACCCAGTTTGAGATGACGCCCGCGGCGGAGCAGCTGATGCAGCGGGTGACTTCGCTGTTTGAGCAGTATGTGAAGCTGCAGCAGTCGCTGAACTACGAGACGATTATCGCCACGGTGCGCATGGATGAGCCGGCGAAGCTGAGCGATACCATCGCCGCCAATCTGCAACTGGGCATTGAGGAGAAGCAGGAACTTCTGGCGATCTTCGATCCCATGGCGCGGCTGGCGCGCATCGCCGACGTGCTGGACATCGAGATTGAGAAGCTGGACCTGGACCGCAATATTCAGTCGCGCGTGAAGCGCCAGATGGAGAAGGCCCAGAAGGAGTACTACCTCAACGAGAAGATCAAGGCCATCCAGAAGGAGCTGGGCCGCGGCGAGAAGAGCGAGTTCGACGAGCTGCGCAAGAAGATTGAGGCCGCGGGCATGCCCAAGGAGGTGCTGGACAAGGCCATCCAGGAGCTAAAGAAGCTGGAGGCGATGCCGCCGATGAGCGCCGAGTCCACGGTGAGCCGCAACTACATTGACTGGCTGCTGGCGGTGCCGTGGAAGAAGAAGTCCAAGGAGACGCGCTCGATTGACTTTGCCGAGAAGGTACTCAACGAGGACCACTACGGCCTGGAGAAGATCAAGGAGCGCATTCTTGAGTTTCTGGCAGTGCGGCAACTGGTGAAGAATCCCAAGGGCTCGATTCTGTGTTTCGTTGGACCTCCGGGCGTGGGCAAGACCTCGCTGGGCATGTCGATTGCGAAGGCCACGGGACGCAAGTTTGTGCGGCTCTCACTTGGCGGCGTGCGGGACGAGGCGGAGATTCGCGGACACCGGCGCACGTATATCGGTGCGATGCCGGGGCAGATCATCCAGCATATGAAGCGCGCGGGGACCAAGAACCCGGTATTTCTGCTGGACGAGGTGGACAAGATGGCCTCGGACTTCCGCGGCGACCCGGCCTCGGCGCTGCTGGAAGTGTTGGATCCGGAGCAGAACACGAGCTTCCAGGATCACTACCTGGACGTGGACTACGACCTCTCGCAGGTGCTGTTTGTGGCCACGGCGAACGTGCTGCATACGATTCCGGCGCCGCTGCAGGACCGCATGGAGATACTGCGTCTGCAGGGCTACACGGAGCAGGAGAAGCTGGAAATTGCCCGGCAGTACCTGGTGAAGAAGCAGCGCGAGCAGAGCGGGTTGAGCGAGAAGAACATCGTCATCAAGGACGATGCGATTCTGGAGGTGATCCGCAGCTACACGCGCGAGGCAGGCGTGCGCAACCTGGAGCGGGAACTGGGGAATCTGTGCCGCAAGGTGGCGCGGCGCGTGGTGAAGAAGGGCGCCAAGCACAAGGAAGAGCTGACGGCGGCCAACATCAGCGAGTTTCTGGGCGTGCCGAAGTATCGCGACTCCGAGGTGCACGAGAAGAACGAGATCGGCCTGGTGACTGGCCTGGCCTGGACCGAGGTGGGCGGCAGCATTCTGACCACCGAGGTGCAGGTACTGGACGGTAAGGGCAAGCTCACGATCACCGGACAACTGGGCGACGTGATGCAGGAGTCGGCGCAGGCCGCGCTGAGCTATATTCGCGGCAAGGCGCAGGCGCTGGGGCTCAGCCGCGAGTTCTATCGCAACGTGGATTTGCACCTGCACGTGCCGGAGGGGGCGATTCCGAAGGATGGTCCTTCGGCGGGCATCACCATGGCAACGGCGCTGGCCAGCGCGCTGTCGCGGATTCCGGTGCGGCGCGATGTGGCGATGACCGGCGAGATCACACTGCGGGGCAAGGTGCTGGCCATCGGCGGATTGAAGGAAAAGCTGCTGGCGGCGCTGCGTGCGGGCATCTTTGAAGCGATTCTTCCGCGAGCCAACGAGAAGGACGTAGCCGAGCTTCCGGAGAATATCAAGAACAGCATGAAGCTGCACTTTGTGGACTCGATGGACGAGGTGCTGGCACTGGCGCTGGAGAGCCCGCTGCCCGGCGTCGTTCCACCAGAGGCCGGGGTGCTGGCCGCGGTGCCTTCCACGGAAGTGAGCGGAAGTCTGCCGGCGCGTCAGTAAGCGGATGGCAGCGGAAACTACGGCCCGGCTGGAGCGATACTCCGGCCGGGCTTTTTACTTGGCTGGCGGGCGAGTGCGCGCGAGGCATGACCCTGCCGGGGCCGCTCCGGTATCCTGAAGCCTGCCGGGTTAGTCCGAACCGGCCCTCAGGCAGACAACTATGGATTGGAAGAGCAGCCGCATCGACGCATTGCTGGAACTGGCCCTGATTGAAGACAAGGCCGCGGGAGACGCAACCACCAACCTGACGATTGATCCGAACCTGCGGGCTTCGGCCTCGATCATTGCGCGACAGGATATGGTAGTGGCCGGGCTGGGTGCGGTCCCGCGTTTTCTGGAGATCTTTGCGCGGCTCGATCCGCGGCCGCCGGCGCAGACACGGTTCGAGGTGGTAAGCCATCCGGAGATCTTTGACGGCGTGCGAGTGCGCGAGGGGCAGGTGCTGGCAGTGGTGAGGCACAATGCGCGCGCGCTGTTGAGCTGCGAGCGGGTGATTCTGAACCTGATGCAGCACCTGAGCGGCATTGCCACGCTGACGCGGCAGTATGTGGACGCGATTGCAGGAACCTCGGCGCGGGTGCTGGATACGCGCAAGACAGTGCCCGGACTGAGGGCGCTGGAGAAGTATGCCGTGCTGTGCGGCGGCGGCACCAATCACCGGCTGGACCTGGCCTCGGGCATCCTGATCAAGAACAACCACATTGCCCTGGGCGGCGGACTGCCCACTGCGCTGACCAATGCGCTGGAACATCGGCAGAAGGGGCAGCGCGTGCAGGTGGAGCTGCGGACCACGCAGGAACTGGAAGAAGCGCTGGCCTTTGGTGCTGAGGCGATTCTGCTGGATAACATGACGCCGGAGGAGATCCGGCGGGCGGTGAGCCGCATCAAAGAAGTGACCGCGAAGGAGCCGGGACGGTGGATTCCCACCGAGGCTTCAGGCGGCATTGTGCTGGAGAATATCCGCGCTTATGCGGAGGCGGGTGTGGACTTTATCAGCGTGGGAGCGCTGACGCACTCGGCCAAGGCGGCGGATATCTCGATGCGCATTGAGGCGGAACCGAGTTAGAGCATGTTTGAGATGACCGCGCTCGAGACGGCGCTTGCGGGCACCATGTATGCCGGAAAGCTGCACTACGATGCAGTAACCGGCTCCACCAACACCAATGCGCTGCTGGCGGCGCGCGCGGGCGCGGCGGAAGGCACGGTCTTTTTTGCCGACGAGCAGACGGAGGGGCGCGGGCGCGGCGGAAACGCCTGGCGGTCAGCAGCCGGCGAGGGACTGTATGTGAGCGTGGTGTTGCGGCCGCAGTTTCCTGCGCTGCGGCTACCGCTGCTGCCGCTGGCGGCGGGGCTGGCTGCGATGCGGGCGATTGACGAGGTGACCGGCCTGCGCGCCGATCTGCGCTGGCCCAACGATCTGCTGCTGGGGGAGCGCAAGACGGGCGGCATTCTCATGGAAGCGCACACCGAGCGGAACACGGCGGCGTTTGTTGCGGTGGGCATCGGCATCAACGTGCACCAGCGGGAGTTTGCGCCCGGGTTGAGCACGCCGGGCACCTCACTGGACGTGGAGAGCGGGCGCAGCATTTCGCGGCAGGCGCTGATGACGGCCCTGCTAAAATCGCTGGAGCGCGAAGCGCGGGACCTGCAGGACGATGCGGCTGCGGCGGCGATTCCGGCGCGGGTGGAGGCCGTTTCGACGTGGGTGCGCGGACGGCGCGTGGATGTCCACGGGCCACGGCCCTGCACAGGGATCACGGCGGGACTGGAAGCGAACGGATTTTTGCGTGTGCAGACCGGAGACGGTCTGGTGACCGTCCAGACAGGCGGCATTCGCGCCGCGGAGACGAACTGAACCATGCTGCTGGCTCTTGATGTAGGCAATACGAATACAGTGCTGGGCATCTATCGCCTGGAAGGCGAGAAGCCGGAACTGGTGGCGCACTGGCGCGTGACCACGCACCGTGCGCAGACGGTGGATGAGTACGGCGTTTTTTTTGTGAACCTGTTTGAGCTGCACGGCATGTCGCCGGAGCAGGTGCACCACATCATCATTGCTTCCGTGGTGCCGCCGGTGGATTCGACGCTACGCCAGGTGTGCCAGGACTACTTCCACGTGGAGCCGATGTTTGTGGAGCCGGGCATCAAGACGGGCATGCCGATGCTGGTGGACAATCCCACGGAGCTGGGCGCGGACCGGCTGGCAGACTGCATAGCCGCATATGAGCGCTACGGCGGACCGTGCATTGTGGTGGACTTTGGCACGGCTACGAAGTTTGAAGTGATCTCAGAGCGCGGCGAGTATCTGGGCGGAGCCATTGCGCCGGGACTGGGGCTGAGCGCGGATGCGCTGTTTTCGCGCGCGGCCAAGTTGAGCCGCGTGGACATCAAGCGGCCGGCCAAGGTGATCGGCACCAATACGGTGACGCACCTGCAGAGCGGGCTCTACTTTGGCTACATCGGGCTGGTAGACGGCATACTGGAGCGCATTCTGGAAGAGGTGAAGAGCCTAACTCCGGAGAAGCCTCCGCGGGTGATCGCCACAGGCGGACTGGCGCGGCAGATTGCGCCGGACTCGCGGTTTATCCAGGAGATCAACGACATGCTCACCATCGATGGATTGAGGATTCTGTTTGAGCGCAACCGGGGCGCCAGGCCGCGGGGACGGGCGCACTGATTCCGTGCCCAGGTTGATGGTTCTGAACTGTAGCGAGAACCTCTGAAGAAGGCTCCGCGGTGAGAACGCGGCCCGCGTGCGGGGATGGATTGGTGCGGAATTATTTCAACTACTTTACGGAGATCGAGGAGCGCTTTCAGCAACGGCGGGGCTCGCTGTTGCTGCTGTCTACGCTGGATTGGGCGCTGATCGAGACGTGGCGCGAGGCGGGGATTCCGCTGGAGGCGGCGCTGCGCGGCATTGACGCGGCTTTTGACAAGTATGACGCGCGGAAGGACAAGGGCCGTGCACGGCGCATCAACGGGCTCGCGTGGTGCGCGCAGGCGGTGATGGATGCAGCCATGGAGATGAAAGAGGCCGCGGCCGGATCAGGTCCAGTGGAGACGGCGGAGCGCGAGTCTGGCTTTGAGCAGGAGCGCGTGGCTGCGCACCTGGAGAGCGCCGCTACCGCCCTGGAGGCGGCATCCGTGGCGCAGGAGGCCTGTGCTGCGACGGCGGCACGGCTGCGCGCACTGGCGGCCGAGGTGAAGGCTGCTGCACGCGTGGATATGGAGGCGCTGGAGCGCTCATTGACCGTGCTTGAAGAGAAGCTGTTTGCAGCGCTGACGGCGGCGGCTCCCGAGGAGTTGCTGGTGGGGCTGAAGGAACACGCGGCGCGGGAACTGGCACCCTATCGCAGCCGGATGGGCGCGGTGCAACTGCGGCAGGTGGAGCACCAGTTTGTGCAGAAGCAACTGCTGGTGCACTACAACCTGCCCCGGCTGAGCCTGTTCTACATGAGCCAGCAATGAGCGGACGCAAACCAGATTCGGCCAAGAGAGGGCGGGCAAAGCGAGGAAGCAAGGCCGCGCCTTCCCGGTCCTTTGGCAATCAAGGCCGAAGGCATGCGGCAGAGAACAAGCAGCCGCAGGTCACTACGGCGGAGCCTAGCCTGGTGCAGATTGAGAAGCCTATCTATGGCGGAGCCTTTCTGGCGCGGGTAGAGGGCAAAGCCGTGTTCGTACCGCTGGCTCTGCCCGGCGAGCAGGTGCGGGTGCGCATTGCGCAGGATAAGCGCGGCTATGCCACCGCTGAGGTAGAGGCGATTGCGGCTGCGGCGGCAGAGCGCGTGAAGCCCGGGTGCTCTCACTTTGGGGCATGTGGCGGCTGCAACTATCAGCATGCGGAGTATGTGGCACAACTGCGGATGAAACAGGCGATTCTGCGGGAGACACTGCAACGCGGCGGGGTAACGGCGCCGGGGGAGATGGCGGTGCTGGCGGGCGCGCCGTGGGGGTATCGCAACCGTATCCGCGTAGCCCTGGATGCGCAAGGAAGGCCGGGCTATCGAGGGCGCCGATCTCATGCGCTGACACCAATTGCGGAGTGCCCGATTGCCGCGCCGGTGCTGGTGCGTGCGGCGCAAAGCGCTGCGGAGTTGCTGAGCGAAGCAATGCCGGGGCTGCGGGCAACAGAGTTTGCGCTATTCTGCAATGCGGACGAGACCGACCTGCTGCTGACCGTTTTCTGCGCGGGCGGTGCGGCGAAGGGCTTTGAGGCGTTTGCCCAGGCAGTGCAGCAGCGTGTGCCTGCGCTGAGCGGAGCTGAACTGGCGATAGAGGGTCGGGGCGCGGAAGCACCTAAAACCCTGGCACGGTGGGGCAGAGATTCGCTGCTATATCGCGTGGCTGGGTTCGACTATCGCGTGGATCACGGGGCGTTCTTCCAGGTGAATCGCTGGCTGGTGGATGCGCTGGTGGAGCGGGTGACGGCTGGGCAGGCTGGCACGCTGGCCTGGGACTTGTATGCCGGAGTAGGGCTGTTTGCGCGGCGGCTAACGCAGAGCTTTGCGAACGTGGTCGCGGTGGAGGCTGCACCGATGGCCACAGCGGCACTGGCGCATAACCTGAGCGGAACGGGCAACGTAGCGGTGAAGGCAGACACGCTGGGCTTTTTGCGCAGGAACCGGCACGGCGAGCGCCCGGAGCTGGTTGTGGCCGATCCGCCGCGAACCGGGTTGGGCGCGGAGGTGTGCGCGTTACTGGCAGAGGCGGGTGCGCCGAGGCTGGTGCTGGTGTCATGCGACCCAGCGACGCTGGCGCGCGATCTGCGGGCGCTGATGGACGCGGGATATGCGATGGAGTCCATCGCGCTGGCCGACCTGTTTCCGCAGACCTTCCACCTGGAAACAGTGGTACATCTGCGCAAAGACTGACGCCTGTGCGCGCGCACGTGCCAGTGAGCCGGTTTCCTGATAGGCTGGAACACCAACGATCCAATTTCAGCTTCAGACGCAATGGAATCCGACGGGGCTCATTCCGGAGAACGTGCGGCAGGACTCGGCACGGCGCCACTGTTTCATGCGGCGTGGCTTTTTGCCGCGGGCGTTGTTGTGTCGCATGCGTTGTGGCTGCGGCCGGGCTGGCTGCTGGCGGCGCTGGCACCGGTGGCGGCGCTGTGTGCCGTGGCTGCGTTGCGCGCGCAGCGTATGGCGTGGCTGCCCGTGGCTGCGCTCTGGCTACTGCTGGGCGCGTGGTGTGGGCTGGTGCAGCCGCAGCCGGCGCCGGAGCCGCATCTGGCGGCACTCTCTGATGGATTGATGCGCACGGTGGAAGGAACCGTGACCGATGCGGGGCCGGTGCGCACAGAAGCCGAGCTGAATGTGGACGAGCCCACGCAGAGCGCGCCTTCGCAGACGATTACCATGCGCGTGGCCAGCGTGGAGGTGGTGAGCGACAGCGAGGACAGGCAGGCGCCGGCCGGCGGCGCGGTACGGCTGACGGTGCGCTGGCCGCAGGACGCGGCGCGTGCGCAGGGGCTGCGTTGCGGAGAACGCATCCGGGCGGATGCGCGGCTGCTGTTGCCACCGGTATATCACGATCCCGGCGTGTGGAGCCGCACGGATTATCTGCTGCAACAGGGTGTAACCGCGACGGCAAGTGTGACTGCAGAGCGCATAGAGCGGTTGGGACGTGCGGACGGTGTGCAGGTGGCATGCCGCATTGCGGAGTGGCAACATGCGGTCACGGCGCGTCTGCGCGCGTTCCCTGCACGACCAGGCTGGCTGCCTTTGACGCTGCGCCTGAGCGGGGACGATGCGGCGATGCTGGCGGCGCTGGCCGCAGGCGATCGTACTTATCTGGATCATGATCTACGCGTGGGCTTTGAGCGCACCGGCTCCTTTCACATGCTGGTGGTTTCGGGCTTTCATCTGGCAATTGTGGCTGGATGCCTGCTGTGGATGATGAGGCGGCTGCGCGTGCCGCGTGTTCCGGCAACACTGCTGACGCTGGCGGGCTCGTTTGCCTATGCGCTGTTTACGGGCTTTGCCACACCGGTGCAGCGGTCGCTGTGGATGGTGACACTCTACCTGCTGGGGCGGCTGATTTACCGCGAGAAGAGTGCGCTGAACACGCTGGGCTTTGCGGCGCTATGCCTGATGGCGGTGAACCCGGCGAGCCTGTTTGAGTCGAGCCTGCAGATGACGCTGCTGGCCGTGGTGTCCATAGCTGGCGTGGCGGCGCCGCTGCTGGAGAGTACGGTGCACCCGTACCTGAAGGCGACGCGGCAACTGCGACAGACGATGCTGGACACAAAGCTGGCGCCACGGCTGGCGCAGTTTCGCGTGACGCTGCGGATGTTTGCCCGGCGGTTGCAGGCTGCCGGATATACGCGAATGGGATGGAGCGGATTGCCGGGCGTGGTGCGCTTTACGCTGCGATGTGTGGAGTTGTTGGTGGTGTCGTGCGTGGTGGAACTGGCAATGACCTTGCCCATGGCGGTGTACTTTCACCGCGTGACGCTGATGGCGCTGCCGGTGAATCTGCTGATTCTGCCGTTGCTGACGGTGCTGCTGCCGGCGGCGCTGCTTTTGCTGCTGACTCTGGTGGTGTGGCCCGCGGCGGCAGCCTTGCCTGCGGCCACAACGGCGCTGGCATTGCATGCGGGCGTGGGCATTGTGCACCTGTTTGGCGCGCTACGCGTGGCAGAGATGCGGATTCCGGCGCCGGAGTCGTGGCAGTGGGCAGCGTTCTATGGGCTGCTGGCGGTGGCGGTGTTGCTGGCGCGCGGCGGGCCGTGGATGCGCCGCGGATGCTGGGTAGCGCTGGCACTGGCGGGCGTGGCGGCGGTGGTTCCAAGGCCGGTGGAGCATCCGCACGGCGCGCTACTGGTGGAGGCGATTGACGTGGGGCAGGGCGATTCGCTGCTGCTGATTACGCCGGACGGAAAGACGCTGCTGGTGGATGGCGGCGGCTTTGGCGGCGGACCCCGGCAGGCGCCGCAGAACTTCGACATCGGCGAGGACGTGGTGTCACCGGCGCTGTGGGCCCGGGGCATCCGGAGGCTGGATGCGGTGGCGCTGAGCCATGCGCACAGTGACCATATGGGCGGGCTGCCGGCGGTGCTGCGCAACTTTCGCCCGAAGGAGCTGTGGGTGGGCAACAATCCGCCAGTGGTAGCATACGAGGCCTTGTTGAGCGAGGCTGAGGAATTACAGGTGCGGGTACGGCGACTGCGGGCGGGTGACCAGTTTGCCTTTGGAGCGACTGAGGTCCATGCGCTGGCCCCGGTGGCAGGATACGCCCCGGGCGCAGAGCCGGCCAACAACGATTCGATGGTGCTGCACGTTGCGTATGGGAATACTGCGGCCTTGCTGGAGGGAGATGCTGAAGCGCCGATTGAGCAGGCCATGCTGGCCGAGCAGGGGCTGGGCAGCACGCTTCTTAAGGTGGGGCATCACGGGAGCGCATCTTCGACGACGCCGCTGTTTCTGGCGCGCGTGAGGCCGGAGTGGGCAGTCATCTCCTGCGGGCTGCATAACCGGTACGGGCATCCACGCGAAGAGGTCCTGGAGGCATTGCAGGCTGCACATGTGCGCACCTACCGCACGGATACGGGAGGGGTAGCGTGCTTTGCGCTGGACGGGAAGCGCGGGGAAGAGGAGCCGCTGTGCGAGGAGGGGGCGATACCGTAGCGGCCTGATCGGCTGGCTGCGCCGCAGCCTTATTGCGCAGCGGCGTGGATGGCCAGGAGCTTTTCGAGCAGGGGCTTGAGGAGCTTGAGGTCGAGGGCGTTGGCCCCGTCGGATTTGGCGTTAGCGGGGTCATTGTGGACCTCGAGGAAGAGCCCGTCAATGCCGGCTGCGACGGCGGCACGGGCGAGCAAGGGGATAAACTCCGGCTGGCCGCCGCTGACGCCGCCGGCGGCTGAGGGCTGCTGCACAGAGTGGGTGCCGTCAAAGACGACCGGGGCCATCTGGCGCATGACGGGAAGGGAACGGTAATCCACCACCAGGGTGTTATATCCGAAGCTGGCGCCGCGCTCGGTGAGGAAGACGCGCTCGTTGCCGGTGGAGCGGACTTTTTCTACGGGGTGGGTCATGTCCCAGGGGGCGACGAACTGGCCTTTTTTGATGTTGACGGCGCGACCGGTTTTGCCGGCGGCTACCAGCAGGTCAGTCTGGCGGCAGAGGAAGGCGGGAACCTGCAGGACGTCGACGGCCTCGGCGGCGATCTCGCAGTGGCTGGGCTCATGCACGTCGGTCAGGACGGGCAGTCCGGTGTCCTGGGCAAGACGGCGGAGGATGCGCGTGCCCTCGACGAGGCCAGGGCCACGGAAACTCTTGACGCTGGTGCGGTTGGCTTTGTCGTAGCTGGCCTTGAAGATGTAGGGGATGCCGAGGTCGGCGGTGATGCGCTGGATAGCCTCGGCCATGGTGCGGACGTGGGCCTCGCTCTCGATGACGCAAGGTCCGGCGATCAGGAAGAGCCGGTCCCCGCCGACGTGAACCGGCCCGATCTCAAATGAAGGTCTCACAGGGCGATTTTATCCCGCCCGGGCCCCTCAGCCGTCGTGACTGCGGGACCACTCAGAAAGGGCGCGATCAAGAGCGCGGAGCGGCGTGGCGCCGGGCAGGCCGGACTGAGGCTGGACAATGTTGCTCTCGGCCAAGTGACGGCAGAAGTCAACATACTCCTGGTAGAAGTGGAGGTCGTGGCGGGCGTGCCCCAGGGCTTCCAGCGAGTGGAAGTCCAGCAGGGTGTAACGCTCCGGGAAGATGGCGGCCAGTATGGCAGAGGCCACAGGCAGGTCGACGCCATGGAGTTCCATCAGGGCGCGGACGGCTTCCTCGGTAGTGGCGGTGGGGGCGGCGGCGATGGAGAGCGCGTGGCGGATCTTCTCATTGCTGCTGGCGATGAGGTAGTGGACAGCGCGCTCGTGCTTCCAGCGCACGATGGCCTCCAGGTTGGCCAGGGTGTGGTCTCCATTGCGGATGGCCTCGCCGGCCTCGAAGGCAGCGCGTTCCAGTTCACGGTCTTTGTCGGCGGAGTGTTGCCAGTAGTCGTCGGCCAGATTCTGGAGGTCTGACTCGGCGGGTTGCAGTTGAAAATAGGCGACCATTTCCGATCCTCCTTCCCGGAAAACGGAAACACGATAGGCCCGTCAGGAGCGGTTGTCAACGGGAAAGGGGAGGAGGGCGGAAAAGATGGGCATGGGGGTGATTGACCCTGATCCTCGATTAACGATAGAATCGTAGAGTTTGGCGATGCACTCCTTTCCGGAGTGCGGGTAAGTGCCGGGTTCACCGCCGCAAGGCGCGTGTGCGACCCGCCTCCCGATGCAGTTCTCTGTGTCCGCCCCCTAGAGCACACGGAATTAGTTTTGAGTGCGCCTGGCAAGAGGCCAGGTTGCTGGAGGATGTTTTATGTACGCAGTGATTCGCACCGGCGGGAAGCAGTACCGGGTGGCCCCGGGAGACGTGCTCCGCATAGAGACCGTCGCGACCGAGGACAACAGCATTGAGTTCAGCGACGTGCTGGCGGTGAGCGGAGAGCCGGGCACGGTGGCCAAGCCGTCTACGGCCAAGGTGACCGCCGAGGTGCTGGGTGAGGGCCGCGGCGACAAGATCCTGGTCTTCCACATGAAGCGGAAGAAGCAGTACAAGAAGCTGCAGGGACACCGCCAGAACTTCACCGAGGTGCGCATCAAGGCCATTGAGGCTGATGGCGTGACCTACACGGCGGATAAGAAGTAGATTTTGGCCGGCCCGGCGCAATGCGCAGGCCAGCAAAAAACAGATGGACCGGCTGATGGCCACGGGCTGACAGCCAGGAATCAAGAAGAGGATTGAACCATGGCACATAAAAAGGGTGGAGGCAGCTCCACAAACGGACGCGATTCGAATGCGCAGCGGCTGGGCGTGAAGGCCTTTGCCGGGGAACTGGTTACCGGCGGATCCATCATCGTCCGCCAGCGCGGCACCCGCATCAAGCCGGGCGCTAACGTGGGCATTGGCTCGGACGATACGCTGTTTGCCAAGGTGTCGGGCCGGGTGAAGTTCAGCGAGCACGGCAACCGCGGGCGGTTTGCCTCGATTGAGCCGATCGCCAGCGAGTAAGCTGCGCAGGAACAACACAGCGGGCCGGGGTTGCGCATGATGCGCCGCCCCGGCTTGTTTTTGTTTGTAGACTTTAGAGCGGCTGAAAGCCTGAAGCCATGCAAAAAGCCGGACCATACGGTCCGGCTTTTTGCATGGCACTTGAGGAGCGCTACGATTCGGACTCGTGTCCCTTAAGGTTCTTGTTCAGCACCTTTTCCACGACCTTTTCCACGTCGGAGAGGAAGAAGCTGTTGGATTCCGCCTGCTGCGGAGCCACCTGGGTCCCGGTATGGCCCAGGGCTGAAGCGATCTCGTTCCAGCGGTAGATGGTGGAGTTGATAGGCAGAATGACCGGCCGCGGCGCGGGCGCTGGAAGCAGGGTGTAGGTGATCCAGACGCTGATGGTAACCAGAATGAGAGCCTGGTAGGCCGCTTGGAGTGGAGCGCTAAGCGGTTCTGTGTGCAATACAGAAGAGAGCGCTGCAAAGACAAAGTCGTTGACCGAGAAGAGTCCCAAACCCAGTGCGACTCCGAAGGCCATGTCGCGGATGGAGAGGCGTAGAGCATTCATGCTGAGGCAGAGGAAGCCCAATAGGCAAAGCTCGAGCACCGCAACCGCGCGCATGAGGTCTGTGAGCAAGCCGGGAATAAGCATCAAACCGATGTGGCTATAGGAGATCGAAGAAAACGTGACAAGAATCGAGACAACAACTGCCCAGCGAAAAATCACCACCCCAATGCGCGTCAGACCGGGGAAGGCAACGAGTGCGGAACGGAAAATTTCAATTGAAATGAAGAAGAGGAGAACTGTGCTGACCAGATAAACAGACCAATAGGCAGCAAAATAAACACTGTAAAATCTGAGGTGGTCGGGATCTGACAGGTTCAGATAGAAACAGATGAGAAGTACAGGAGTCGAGACAGCCCGCAGGAGGAAATACCAGCCAACTGTAGGGAATCGGCGTTGAAGTCGTTTCTTTCGAAACAGGATGGTAAGGACCACCCATAAAACGACCTCAACACCGGTCATGGCCGACATTGCGAGTTGCCAGGTCATCGAGTAACGGGAACACCACCCTTATAGCCTGATCAGGATAGCGCTTGGTCCCGCTTCTCTACAACCGCAATTCGCGTTATGCGCCTGATACTTTTGTGCTACTAGTGGTAACTAGTAGCACTTGGTGCCAGGGGTGCAAGTGGGAACGGGCATGCTCAGCGGACCGGGGTGAGCGGCGTTGGCGCTGGCCTTGAGCGCGTGAGGGGCGGAAGGAGCCATCGAGGCCATGGACAGGCCAGCGAAGGCAACAGACAGAGCGAACAAGCGAAGAGCAAGCTTCATAGTTGGTTACTCCTAGTGTACCGTTGCAGGAAGATAATTCTTCCCGACATGCAGACACTGTAGCCTAGTTCCAAGTACAAGTCTAGTTATTTCTGTAATATGCCGAATTGGTAATCGAAAAAGTTACCGATGTCACCATGTTACCGGGAAATTTCCTAAAGTAATTGCTTCCTCCTGCTGATGTTACCGCTCAGGCACGGTCGTCCCGAGTGGTAAAATTGCATGAGGCAAGCTTGCGTTCGCACCTATCTTTCAATCAATTACCGAGAAGCTCAGGCGTAAGCCCGGGTCAGTGGCGGTGTGGAGTGCGGAGTCGGCAAGCCAGAACCCTGCGATCGGAACCTTATGGCGACTGAGACCCCTGACGGCGTGCCCATGCCGGAAAACAACGGCAACTATACCGGCGAAAACATCAAAATTCTCGAGGGCCTTGAGGCGGTTCGTCTGCGCCCAGCCATGTACATTGGCTCGACGGGCGAGATGGGCCTGCATCACCTGGTCTACGAGGTAGTGGACAACTCAGTGGATGAGGCGCTGGCCGGCTATGCCTCGCGGATCGACGTGGTGATCCATGTGGACAACTCCATTACGGTGACGGACGACGGCCGTGGTATTCCAGTGGACATGATGCCGGTGGGTGAGGGCAAGATGATGCCGGCGGTGCAGGTGGTTCTGACCAAGCTGCACGCGGGCGGCAAGTTCGATTCGTCCACGTATAAGGTGTCCGGCGGTCTGCACGGTGTGGGTGTGAGCTGCGTGAATGCGCTCAGCCAGGAGTTCAACGTCGAGATCTGGCGCGACGGCCACACGTTTGAGCAGGACTACAGCTGCGGCTTGCCGATTAGCGAGCTCCGCAAGACCGGTACCAGCAAGCGCCGCGGCACCAAGGTGCACTTTCTGCCGGACAAGACGATTTTTACCGTCACCGAGTACAACTACGACACGCTGGCGCAGCGTTTGCGGGAGCTGGCCTTCCTGAACAAGGGCCTGCACATTACGCTGACGGATGAGCGCACGGCCGATGCCAAGACCGGCGAGCCGCGCCATGCGGAGTTCAAGTACGCTGGCGGTATTGCCGAGTTTGTGAAGCACCTCAACCGCGGGAAGGCGGTGCTGCACGACAAGCCGATCGTGATGGAGACGGCGCGCGAGGGTGTGGAGATCGAGATCGCGCTGCAGTACAACGACAGCTACTCCGAGACGGTATTCAGCTTTGCCAACAACATCAACACGGTGGATGGGGGCACGCACCTTTCGGGCTTCCGCACTTCGCTAACTCGTACTATCAATGCGATTGGCCAGCAGCTTGGACTCTTCAAGGACCTGAAGGAGAACCTGAGCGGCGACGACGTGCGCGAGGGCCTGGTAGCGGTGGTGAGCGTGAAGCTGCCGCAGCCGCAGTTTGAGGGGCAGACCAAGGGCAAGCTCAACTCCGACATTGCCGGTACGGTACAGGCATTTGTGAACGAGCGCCTGGGGATGTTCCTGGAGCAGAATCCGCCGGTGGCCAAGCGGATCATCAACAAGGCCATTGACGCAGCGCGCGCTCGCGAGGCAGCGCGCAAGGCCCGCGACCTGACGCGGCGCAAGGGCGCGATGGACGGCGGCGGCCTACCGGGCAAGCTGGCTGACTGCAGCGAGCGCGATCCAGACCGCTGCGAGCTGTACCTGGTGGAGGGCGAGAGCGCTGGTGGTACAGCCAAGCAGGGCCGCGACCGCAAGTTCCAGGCCATTCTGCCGCTGAAGGGCAAGATCCTGAACGTGGAAAAGGCCCGTTATGACAAGATGCTGGGCCACGAAGAAATCCGCGCCATGATCACAGCGCTGGGCTGCGGCATCGGCAAGGATGACTTCGACCCGGCCAAGATCCGCTACGGCAAGATCATCCTGATGACGGATGCAGACGTGGATGGTTCGCACATCCGCACGCTGCTGCTTACCTTCTTCTTCCGCCACATGACGGAGCTGATCAAGCGCGATCACGTTTATATTGCGCAGCCGCCGCTTTACAAGATCAAGAAGGGTCGCTTCGAGCAGTACATCAAGGACGACCGCGAGTTCGTAAAGGTGATGGTGAGCCGCGCTGCCGAGGGCATGGTGGTGCGCCACGGCGAGACGGCCAGCCGCATTGAGGGCGCTGATCTGACGCGCTTCATGGGCACGCTGAACGAGTACCTGGGATTTGCGGAGAAGGTGGACAAGCGCATCCGCAATGAGAAGCTGACCGAGCTGCTGGCGCGAGCTGAACTGCTGCATCGCACGGACTTTACTTCGCAGAACGATGGCGAAGTACCGGAGAAGCTGGCGCTCCTGCAAACCTATCTGAAGCAGATGGCCGATGAGTTCCAGTTCAAGGAAGTGGAAGAGCCTACTCAGGATGAGGAGCACCACACCTGGTCACTGGCTTTCAAGGATGCGCAGGGCATGAGGCGGGAGATCAACTGGACGCTGGCCTCCAGCCCGGAGTTCCGGCAGATGATGGCCAAGTACACGCAGATCAAGGAGTACCTGGAGCCGCCGTTCCTGATTGAGTTTGCCAGCAAGGCCACCGCGGCCGAGCCCAGCGCCGACGAAGAAGGCGACGAGGGCGAGGCTGTGGAGGCGCGTTCGGCGCGCCGCGCGGCATCGCGCATTCCCCGCGACCCGGTGGAGAAGCAGACCGCCCGTGATCTCTTCGAGTACATCGTGGAGCAGGGCAAGAAAGACTACCAGGTGCAGCGCTACAAGGGGCTGGGTGAGATGACCAGCTCGCAGTTGTGGGAGACCACGATGGATCCTGACCGCCGCACGCTGTTGCGCGTGAAGCTTGAAGATATCGCAGAGACCGACGCCATCTTCACCACGCTGATGGGCGAGGATGTGGAATCGCGGCGCAAGTTCATCGAGGACAACGCGCTGGATGTGAAGAACCTGGATATCTGATCTACAACCGAGTACATGATCCTGCGAGGCCGATGCACATCACAGCGCATCGGCCCCGGTTTTTTATGCCAGCGCGATCTTGAAGGTCGCGGCGAACGGTGTGCTGGGCTGGAATCCGGTTGGCGGCTCGATGTGCAAGCCCTCGGCGGTCTGCTTCCATTTAGGTTTTTCTCCCGTTCCCAGCAGTTGCACGTGCTTGATCTTTCCGGGTTGCATTGCGGCTGCCGTTCCCAGTGAAGCAATCTGAACGGGGCCGGAGGGCCACCCGAGGACGATGGCGTATATCACTGTGTTCTGCTTGTTGCGTGTAAAGCGGATGTCGCGGACATCGAGCCTTTGCGGATTTCCACCGTCCACGGCAGCTTGAGCAGACGGCCCCTCGCCGAAGACCTTCCACGGGCGTGTGGCGTAGATGGCTTCGCCGTTCGTATCCATCCACGCGGCAATCTCATCCAGAACGGCGATCTCCTTCGCGTCGATAGTGCCATCAGGCCTGCCGGGGATGTTGAGAATGAAAGTGCCGTTCTTGCTGACCGTGTCCACCATCCAGTGAATTACCTCGCCGGGCTCCATGTAGCCGCCAAACCGGCCGGGCTGCTCATAGAGCGCGCGCTGATAGTGCCATTGGCCGATGCATGTCTCTGACTGCCAGGGGTAGGGCATGATGCGCGGGTTCACACCGCGCTCGATATCCGCAACCAGACATCTAGCGAGCGTCTCCGGTACCACCTTCGTAGTGATGACGCCTTCCATTTTGCCGCCATGGGTCTTGAGGTTGTGATTGTAGAAGTAGCTGCTGGCGCACATGCCACCCCAGCCCACGGGCAGCAGGCGATTGTCGAGGTAGAGGAGGTCGGGATCGTGCTGATCGATGAGGTCGCATGTGCGGTCGTAGAAGTTTTTGACGTACGAAATATCGGGCAACGCCATGGGCGGATGCTTGGGCGCGTAGAGTTGCTGCGGATTCAGTCCCTCCCACCACTGACCTTTGCCGTCGGCCTCTGTCAGCCGGCCGTCATATGGAACGCCTGCAAGCGGCCCGATTTTGTCGGCGTCATGTGCGGTCTGGAACCACCACCAGTTACGCGCCTGGTGTACCGTGACCCCGAAGCGCAGGCCCTGCTTGCGCGCCGCGGCTGCCCAGGTGCCCACCACGTCGCGATGCGGCCCGATCCGCGCGGCATTCCATGGCTGGTGCTTTGAATCCCATGCATCAAAGTTATCGTGGTGATTGGCGAGAGCGAGAAAGAGGCGGGCGCCGGCTTTCTTATAGCGCGCGATGAGAGCGTCGGGGTCCCAGTTGAGCAGGGTCCACTGCGGACAAAGGTCTTTGAATCCGAATCGCGAGGGATGTCCGTAGTGCTGGAGGTGGTAGTTGTATTGTGCGGAGCCCTGCATGTACATGTTGCGCGCATACCAGTCGCCGGCTTCGGGCACGCACTGCGGGCTCCAGTGGGCCCAGATACCAAACTTCGCGTCGCGATACCACTCGGGAACCTCGTATTGTTCAAAGGACTCCCAAGTCGGCTTGTAGGGGCCGTCCCCACCCAGGCCGGGGATTGGCGACACCATCGGCGCGCCATTCCATGAGCCTCCCGGCACCGGCAGCGACGGTGGCATGAGCGGGCCAGACTCCGAGTTGGGGCTTACCTCCCAGGTCGTTTCATTCAGCCGTATCTTCTCGAAGCGCCCCTTTTGCAGCATATAGAAGACGCGCCTGTCCGTTGGCGTGGCGCAGAATTGCGCATAATCTTCCGTGTAGGTTTCAAAGTCCCTAAGCACAGCCGCGGAACTCGCTGCGGACTCCTGGGCCGGGGCGGGCAGCGCGGTTGCCATTGCGGCTGTGGCAGCCAGTTTGCAGAACTCTCTTCGTTGCATCCGATTCTCTTCTCCTGACCTTGTGCACACTACATCTGCAATCCAACGTATGCCGGAACATGGTGTGCGGCAAACCACTGAAAGCCCGATAAGCGCGGCGAAAACGGTTTCCGACAGCGGATGCCAGTTTATCCTGATGACAACTGGAGGCCCATTCTCATCGTGAAGAAATCTCTCATTGGCACTGCCGTATTCGTGGTAGCTTCCCTTCCCTGTGTGGCCCAGTCTGGCGCACCTAATCCCCTGGCTGCGCCACGGGTTTTTCGCTATGACGAAATGAAGGTGCATCGGGCGCCCAACGGCACCGAGAGCCGTGTGGTCTTCGATGGCACGCTGGCCACGGGCGAGGCAATAGCGGCGCATGAGTCCATGCAGCCGGCGGGAGCCACGCCGAGCCCGCTGCACCGCATCCAGCACTCCGAGGTGATTGTGGTGGAGCAGGGGACGGTGGAGTTCGACCACGATGACAAGGCCGAGAAGGCGGGGCCGGGGAGTATTATCTATGTCGCTTACGGGACGCTGCACCGACTCAAGAATGTGGGCGATGGGCCGGCAAAGTATGCAGTGATCCAGGTTGGCGGGGATACGAGAAAGTAACCGCATGGGAGCCGCGCGTGAAATTTCATCGCCTTCCACACCACCAACGGGTAGAATCTGACCATCTAAGTATTGAGGTTGCCGGGGATGCGGCGAGTATCTCCGGTCCAAGTAGTTTTCTGTTAGAGCTTTTTCAAAGGAGAGGTCTCCATGAACTTCACTCGCAGGGCTTTCCCCCTGGCCGCTCTTGTAGTGGCGTCCTTGCTCGCGGTGAGCGGATGCAAGTCAAATAACCAGCAGGCCAACGAACAGACGCCGCAGGGCGCTTCAGGGGCTGCTGCGACGCAGAATATGCCACAGCAGGCATCCTCCGGCGCCATGAACCAGGGCGGGGGCCAAGGGCAGCCATCGCGGCCGCAGGCACCGCGCACGCCTCCTCCGCCGGCAGTGGTGACTCTTCCCAGCGGCACGGCGATCCGCGTGCGCCTGGACCAGGACCTGGGCTCGAAGATCAGTCAGGCAGGCGACTCGTTCTCCGCTACAGTTTCTGATGATGTGCAGGTGAATGGGACGGTGGTGATTCCCAAGGGTTCGCGCGCAGATGGTACGGTGATTGACGCCAAGCCGCTGGGCCGCTTCAAGGGCGGAGCGTATCTGGCGATCCGGCTGGAGCGCGTGCAGACGCAGTGGGGCAGCTATCCGGTGGCGACGAGCACCATTGCTCGCGCCGAGAAGGGTAAGGGGAAGCGGACGGCCGGCTTTATCGGCGGCGGCGCAGGACTGGGCGCTCTGATTGGCGGCCTGGCGGGCGGCGGCAAGGGTGCCTTGATCGGCGCTCTGGCTGGCGGCGGCGCCGGCACAGCCGGTACGGCGTTCACGGGCAACAAGCAGATTGTGCTTCCCGCGGAGACGCTGCTCACGTTCCGCCTGGATCACGACGTACAGATCACGGAAAAGCAGTGAGTGACTGAAGGCCCGCCGAGTGCGGGTGGATCCAAGCGACGGGGCGATTCTGATGAGAGAATCGCCCCGTCGCTTTTTGGTTCTCAGGGTGCATTCAGATGCTGCACACGCGGCCGCGGCCGTCATTTTTCACTTGATACATGCGGGTGTCGGCGGCGCCGACAATGGCGTGCACGGTGGCTCCATCGTGCGGCGCGGTAGCCAGCCCGACGCTGGCGCTGATTTGCAGCGATAGGCCGTTGCGCATGCGGAAGGTGGTGCTCATCAGCTGCCGATGCAGCTGTTGAATCTGAACCAGTGCTGCGTGGGGGCTGGTGTCAGGAAGCAGGATGACGAATTCATCGCCGCCGTAGCGGAAGCACCAATCCTGCTTGCGGCTCAGCTCCTGCAGGCGCTGGCCGGCACGGGCCAACAGCTCGCTGCCTACCAGGTGGCCGTGCTGATCGTTGACGGTCTTGAAGCGGTCCAGATCGAAGAAGGCCAAGCTGAGCGGTTGCCCATTACGGTTGCACTGCTCCAACTCGCGGCTTAGCACATCGTACAGGTGGCGCACATTGTAGAGGCCGGTGGTGTCGTCGGTGATGGTGAGCTGCTGGATGCGAGCCACGTCGCGCGCATTTTCAATGGCGATGGCAGCGTGATCGGCCAGGATGTGCAGAAACGCGATCGTGTAGTCCGTCATCTGGTCGGCCCGGGGATTGAGGATCTCAATCACGCCGTGGGTGCCCTTGCGGCCACGCAGGGGGAGGGCAATGACAGAGCGCACACGGGAGCCAAGCTCGCCGGCCACCCGCGGATCGCTCTCGGCCTCGGGGACGATGAGGGTTTCACCCTTGAGGGCAACCCAGCCGGCAACCCCTTCACCCACGCGGACACGCAGGTCGCGCAACGCCTCCTGCTCACCGCCGGCAGCCAACGCGTAGTAAAGCTCCTGGGTGCGATCGTCGAGCATGAGGAGTGCCCACAGGTCCGCCTCAATGAAGCGTTCCATGTTCTCAAGGATGGTGCGCAGGATGGTGTCCAGATCGAAGCTGGAGGTGAGGGAACGCGCTAATTGATGAAAGACCAGGAGATCGTCGAGAGGGATGCGGCTTTCAGTCGTTTTACTCATCATCGAGGTCCCATGGCGGAGGCGCAGATTCATTGTTTCATATCGGCTGTGTGGATGATTGCAGGATTCATGCTTCAGAGATACGAGCGGAAGATAGGTGCTTTATCCGCCTATATGCACCATGGAGCGCGAAGGTTTGAGGAAGCCGGGTTCACCGATGTGATGCCGGGCTTCCTTTCCTTGTACTGTACGGTGAATGAAGTCACGAAGTTCCGCATCGGAGGCGCCGGCGCGCATGCGGCCGTAGAGGTCGTGCTCCATCTGGGAGAAGAGGCAGGTGCGAATCTTGCCGTCGGAGGTGAGGCGAACGCGACTGCATGCGCCGCAGAAGGCCTGGGTGACGGGGGCGATGATGCCGATCTCTCCTCGACCGTCGGGAAAGCCATAGCGGCGAGCGGTTTCACTGGCCTCGGGGGGGGGCAGCTCAACGAGAGGCATGATTTTACGGATGCGCTGGACGATTTCGCGCAGCGGCACGACGATCTCCGGCGACCAGAGGCGGCCTTCTTCAAGGGGCATGAACTCGATGAAGCGGACTGCGACATCTTCCGCGCGGGCAAAGCGGGCAAAGCCTTCCACCTGATCGTCGTTGAAGCCGCGCAGCAGGACGCAGTTGATCTTGAGCGGGGTGAGGCCAGCGGCGCGGGCGGCGCGGATGCCGCCGAGGACAGTTTCGAAGCTGCCGGGGATACGGGTGATGCGTTCGAAGATGGTGGCATCGACGGCGTCCATACTGACGGTGACGCGCTGCAGGCCGGCGTCTTTCAGAGGGCGAGCCAGAGAGTCGAGCAGGTGCCCGTTGGTGGTCAGAGCCAGATCCAGCGGCTCGCCCCAGAGGGTGCGCAGGGATGCCAACTCGCGCAGCAGGTCGAGCAGGCCGTGGCGCAGCAGGGGCTCACCGCCGGTGAGGCGGACCTTGGTGATGCCGAGGTCCACGAAGAGGCGGATGAGGCGCAGATACTCGCCGATGTTGAGCTCGGGGTATTGGGCGCCCACCTCGCCGGTGCGGCAGTAGACACACTTGTAGTTGCATCGATCAGTGACGGAGACGCGCAGGTCATGGATCACCCGCCCGTGGCTATCAGTGAGCCTGGGGGGAGCGGTTTCCGCGGGGGCAACGGGTAGGGAAGCGGCAACCATTGGCAATTCTCAGGCTATACCTTTGTGGCCGGGTTTGCCGAGCCGCCGCTCCTGTATATCGGGACGACCCTAGTCAATGCGCGGGGTGCCGCGGCGCAGGACGATGCCGGTGGTGGCAAAGATGAGCGCCAGCAGAATTGCCAGGAAGAAGTAGTAGGCCATGGGATGCGCCCAGCCGGGGGAGTAGGTCAGGTCCTGGCCCATCCACAGCGACAGCACGATGGAGATGCAGCTGAACTGGCCGGCGATGACCAGGAAGGTGTGTCCCAGGTCGCGACGCCGGTCCAGCGCCTCCACCTGATCGGGGGTAAGATTGCGCTCTTCGGGGGGAAGCAGGGAATTCGCCATCGGATTCTCCTGGCGGGCCGCATTCAAGACTTCCGGCCCGGCCGAATTTTTACATCCACGATTCAATCACAGCGCGGGCAAAACGCGCCAGTGTTTTGCGTGGTGGCGGGCAGAGGTTTTCGGGTGACTACTGTGCGGGCAGCCCATAGACCAGCAGCCGGGCAGGATCGGCGCCATGATGGGGCGCTACCACGAGCAACTGGTTCCACTGCGGGACCAAGAGGCCAGTACGGGTGCCGGGGGGCGTGGGGACATGCGCGGCGGAGCTGAGGCTGCCATTGGCGGCGACCCGCACTACGTCCACATAGCCTTCGCCGCCGATCACATAGAGCAGGCTGCGGGCAGCGTCGTAAAACAGGTCATCGGCCGTGCCCACGGTGGGGATGTGTTGCAGGACTGTACCGGTGGAAGAGTCCAGTTCAACCAGTTGGGCGGGCATGCGGCAGACGACGAAGACACGGTGGTGCGCCTCGTCCAGCGCCATGGGGAAGTTGGCCAGGCAGCCGGGACGCGCCCAGGAGGCCTGTGCGGTATGGTGTGGCAGGTCAGCCAGTGCGATGCTCATGTGCCGGGGCAGGTTGATCCAGGCGCGCTGGCCGTCGGAGGTGAGCTGGAAGCTTTCCGGGTGCGCCGGCAGCCGCGTGTCACCACGGCGGGAGAGGTCAAGGCCGAGCTCGGCAAGGCCGCCAGTTCCGTAGCCCACCAGCACCGTGTTGTGCGCCGCGTCGTAGCGAACGTTATCCGCATCGTCGCCCAGGGGCATGCTTTTGAGCATCTGCAGGCTATGGGAGTCGTAGCTGCGGACCATGCCGTCACCGCCAGTGGCCACGTAGAGGGTGGAGTTGGCGAGGGCGTAGAGCACGCCTTGCGGCTCCTTGAGTCCATGAATCTGCCCGGCGCGGCGGCCGTGGGCGAGATCGATGGCCTCCACCGTCCCGTTGCCCAGTTCGGAGAGGAACACGCGGCGGCTGGAGCGATCGACCGAGAGGTGGTCAATGCGGCCTTCCACGCCGGGCAGCGGAATCTGCTGTTGCAGGCGGAGCAGCGGAGAGGGCTGGGCTGGGGCAACGGTGCTGGCGGCGACAAGACAGGCCAGGGCGAGTAGGGAGAGGCGGAAAAGCGGCATGGAGAGTCCTCTGCAGAGCGGCAGTAGAAGTATGCCATTTTTGCGGGGTGGCCGTGGGAGGAAGGGGAGGGGGTTGCCGGTGTATGACAACGTCTTACACCGGCATGCCATGTCTTACCGATTTGCCTGCTGCGTCTTACCGCGGTATTGCGGCGCGGCGGGCGTGTCTTACGGGCTAATCCGTGAGGAAGGCCAG
>DAIDGZ010000047.1 GCA_027452125.1 Acidobacteriaceae bacterium
GGGTTTTGATCTTTGGTCAATCGGGCGGCGGCGCGAAGTGCGCCACGCTGATGGCTATGCCCTCGGCCAGGGGACTCTTCCATCGCGTGATGACCATGAGCGGCCAGCAGGTGAAGGGCGCTCCCATTGAGATTGCGGAGAAGCGGACCGAGGAGATGCTGGGCCGGCTGGGCATCTCCCGCGCCAACCTGGCTGACCTGCGCACCCTGCCCTGGCAGAAGATTCAGGCTGCCGCGGCGGCCACCAGTTCAGACTGGCTGCCGGTGGTCGATCATGTCGTGCTGCCGCGCGACCCATTCACGCCCGATGCGCCGCCGCTTTCCGAGCGCATCCCCATGATCCTGGGCAACACCCACGACGAGACCTCGGTGCACGTGAACGGAACGCTCACCTGGGCTGAGGCGCCCAAGGTGTTGCAGGATGCTGTGGCCATCTATCTGGGGCCGTACACAGCGGCGGAGGTGATCGCCAAATACCGCGGCTTTTATCCGCAGAGAACGCCGCTGCAGATCGTCATCGCCGCCGCCACCGCCTTTCGCGCCTGGCCGGGGCAGGTGATGGAGGCGGAGCGCCGCGTCCGCAACCCCATCAGCCAGCCGCATACCTGGGTCTACCAGATGAACTGGCACCGCAACGCGCCCGGCGCGCGCGCCGTGCACACCATCGACATCCCCTTCATGTTTGACAACCTGTCCGCCGCGCCGGGCCAGATCGGCGACACGCCGGAGGAGATTGCCGCCGCCCAGCCACTGGCCGATGCCATGTCCGGCATGCTCGTCCATTACGCGGCAACGGGAAATCCCAATCTTCCCGGCCTGCCCCACTGGCCGGCCTACAGCCTGAAAGAGCGCAACACGATGATCTGGGACAATCCGCCGCAGATTCAGCAGGATCCGCGTGGCCAGGAGCGGCGTTTCGCCGCCGGTTCGCCCTATCGCCAGCCCGGGACCTACGAGCCTGCTCCCGCGAAGCCCTGAGACAATCCACATTGACGCTATGGCTCGGCGGGTTGAGGATAAGGGTGAGGTGTGTCGTCTTCCACCCACATGAGGAGCCTGCGCATGTCTCAGCAGTCCGATTCCCCCGTCGAGAGCCTCATTCCCCCACAACCCCTGCCTGAGGGAGCTGTAGACTTTGCCCGCCGCGTGCATGGCCTGATGGACGGCCAGCCCAAGGATGAGGCGACTGTAGCCGAGGTGCTGGACGGCATGGACGATATGTTCGAAAAGATCGCTGCCGGCATGTACACCCTAGCCTCCATGCTGGTGGGCGAGGGCGAAGACGGCGTGAGCCTGGTGGAGACGGCCGTCGCCAATGCCGAGGTGGCGCCCTGTTCCAGTGCGCTGCAGGCCCGCAAAAACAGCCGCCACGCCCTGTGCAGCGCGGCCATTGAGATGATCGCCCGCCGCGATCCTGCCAGCCTCGCCGCGCCTGAAGAGACTGAGGGGCCCGGCTCCTGCATCGAAGAGGACGACCTGAAATCGGCTGGAGTCACCAGCGAGGAACTGGAGCAGATGATGGCCGGGCCGGACCGCGACCGCGTGCGTACCTGGCTGGAAAGCCTGGCCACCAATCTGCGCATCGTCTTCGTTATCCGCGCCGTGGCTGGTTTCTGCTCAGAGGAGACCGCACAGTTGCTGGCCACGCATGGCGGTCCGCAGGCGGCAGGCTGGACGCCCGGCGCCGTGCGCGATTGCTTCCGCCAGGCTCTCTGCTCGCTGGCCTCGCAACTCCTTCACGACTCAACGGCGCACTAGCCGAAAACCCGGGGCTGCCCGAGCGCTGCCCCGGGTGCTCATCGTTCCAGAATTTCACACGCCACTAAACTAGATAAAAGAACCGTACTCCAACCTCCGTGCATCCATTAAGGGCAGCCGATTTTACGGCAAAAGGTTCCATCGTGGGTTTAACTCGTTTGATCTTGTCAAAACTTGCCAGGAAAAATTCGTTGTGTGCCGTAGCCGGATCTTTGCTGGGTCTGGCAGCGCTTTTGCCCGTGGGACTCGCCGCACAGACGGCCAATCCATACCAGGGCAGTGTGGTCACGGGCCAGGCTACGGGGCAAACCATCGATCTCTCGCTCGATGACGCCATTCAGCGCGGCCTGCGGGCCAACCTGGGCATCATCCTCAGCGGCACCGAGACCGCGTCTGCGCGCGGCCAGCGCCTCAGCCTGTTGCAGTCGCTGCTGCCCACCGTGGACTTCAATGCCACCGAAGCGGAGATGCAGACCGATCTGCCGGCGCAGGGCTTGCGCATCAAGGGATTCCCGACCATCATCGGCCCCTTCGGCTACACCGATCTGCGCGCCTCGCTCAGCTGGTCGCTGGTGAATGTTGCTTCGCTGCGCAACTACCTGGCGGCCAGGCATAACTTCGCCGCGGCACAGCTCTCCGCGCAGGATGCCCGCCAGATGGTGATCCTCACCGTCGGCAACGCTTACCTGCTCACGCTGGCCGATGAGACCCGCGTGCAGAGCGCCGAGGCCCAGGTGGCCACATCCAAGGTCTCGCTGGATCAGGCCGTGGCCAACCACAACGCCGGCACGGCGCCGCAGTTGGATGAGCTCCGCGCCCGCGTGGACTACCAGACGCAGCAGCAGGAACTCATCGTGGCCCGCAACGCCCTGGAGAAGGACAAGCTGGCGCTGGCCCGCGTCATCGGCCTGCCGCTTGATCAGAAGTTCACGCTCGCCGACACGGCTCCGTACGCGGCCTTCGACCAGATCGACGTGACGAAGGCCATCCAGCAGGCCCAGGCCAACCGCAAGGATCTGGCCGCTCTGGTGGAGAAGGAACAGGCTGCCGAACAGCAGCGCAAGGCCGCCACCGCCGATCGCCTGCCGACTGTGAAGGCCAATGCCGACTACGGCGACATCGGCGTGAATCCGGCGCACTCGCACGGCACCGGCAATGCCTCCGCATCGCTGAGCGTGCCGATCTTCAAGGAGTTTGCGTTGCGCGGCGAGGCCGAGCAGGCCCAGGCGCAGCTGGATACGGCGCACGCCCAGGCCAGCGACCGCAAGGCGCAGGTCGACGCGGATGTGCGCGATGCCCTGCTGGATATCCAGGCGGCGCAGAAGCAGGTGGAAGTGGCCCGCTCCAGCGTGCAGCTTGCCAACGAAGAGTTGAAGGAAGCCCAGGAGCGCTACGCCAACGGCGTCAGCGACAACCTGGCGGTGAGCCAGGCGCAGCAATCCGTTGCCCAGGCCAATGAACAATATGTCGCCAGCCTCTATCGGCACAATATGGCCAAACTCAGCCTGGCGCGCGCCCTGGGAGTCGCCGGGGATTACAAGAATTATCTGGGAGGGAAGTAAACGTGGCGGATAGCAATCCAACACCGGCTGATCATCAGCCCATCGCAGAAACCGAGATTCAACAGCCGAAGTCCCGCCGCAGAGTGGTGATTGTGGCCGTGGTCGCGTTGCTGGCCGTGGCTGCCGTAGGCATCTGGTGGTGGTCCAGCTTCAGCGAAGATACCGATGACGCGCAGGTGAACGGCCATCTGATCCAGATCAGTTCGCGCATCAACGGCCATGTCTCCAAGGTGTACGTGGAAGAGAACCAGATGGTGAAGAAGGGCGACCTGATCGCCGAACTGGACCCAAGCGATTATCAGGTGGCCGTGGAGAATGCCCAGGCTTCGCTGGACAGTGCGGAGGCCAACGCCGCCGCGGCCAACGTGGCCGTGCCCATCACCAGCGTCAACGCCGGCAGCAACCTGCGTTCGGCCAGCGCCGATGTGAGCGGCTCGCAGGCGGCCGTGCAGCAGGCGGAGAAGCAGCTTGCCGCCGCGCGGGCTCGCGTCATTCAGGCCCGTGCCAACAACGTGAAGGCGCAGTCTGACCTGGAGCGCTACAAGCCCCTGGTGGCCAAGGATGTGATCAGCAAGCAGCAGTACGATGCTGCCGTGGCCGCTGCCGCCGCCTCCGCTGCCTCGCTGGAGGATGCGCAGGCCAACGAACAGGCCGCCGAGGATGGCATCCACGTGGCCCGCGAGCGTCAGGCGCAGGCCATGGCCTCGCTCAAGTACGCTGAGACCGCGCCGCAGCAGGTGGCCGCGCAGTCGGCTCGCGCCAAGCAGGCGGAAGCCCAGGTGCAGGAGGCGCAGGCCAAGCTGGATCAGGCCAAGCTCAACCTGAGCTACACCAAAATCTACGCGCCCGTCTCCGGCATCATCACCCGCAAGAGTGTTGAGGTGGACCAGAATGTGGCCCCCGGCCAGAACCTGCTTACGCTCGTCTCGCTGGAAGACCTGTGGATCACGGCCAACTTCAAGGAGACGCAGTTGCGCGAGATGAAGGCCGGCCAGCCGGTGACCATCCATGTGGACTCGACCGGCAAGGACTACAGCGGCCGCGTCACGCAGATTGGCGGCGCCACCGGCTCGGTGCTTTCGCTCTTCCCGCCAGAGAACGCCACCGGCAACTATGTGAAGGTGGTGCAGCGCGTGCCCGTGCGCATCGACTTCACTGACCTGGCCAAGGAAGACCCGGACCATCAACTGCGCCCCGGCCTCTCCGTAGAGCCCAAGGTGCGGGTCAAGCAGTAAGCAACTAAGGCAGCAGGAACCGATTGCCCCGTGCGCGCGAAGCGCATGGGGCAATTTCTTTTGTGCCGCACGCAGATTGGATTATTCGCCGTGTACGGTCGACATGTTCCACATGCGGATCGTGGTGTCCGCGCTGGCGGTAGCCAGTGTCGCGCCGTCGCGGCTGAAGGCCACGGAGTTGATGGAGCCCTTCTGTCCGCGCAGTGTGGCGAAGGCCGCGCCGCCGCTGCTGTGCCACAGCTTCACCGTACCGTCGTCACTGCCTGAGGCCAGTATGCTGCCATCCGGACTGAAGGCCACGGAGCGCACCGGGCCCGCATGCTCCTGCAGCGTGTGCAGCGGCTTGCCGTTGGCCACATCCCACAGCAGGATGGTGGCATCATCTCCGCCCACGGCCAGCAGGTGTCCGTCGGGACTGAAGGCAATGCTGTTCACCGCCTGCGTATCGTTCTTCAGCGTCTTCAGCACCCGGCCGGAGACCGGGTCCCACAGCAGCACATTGCCATTCGAGTCGCCTGCCGCCAGCATGCCCCCATCCGGACTGTAAGCCAGCGAGCGCACATCGCCATCGTCGCCGCGCAGGATCAGCAGCGGGCGCTCCGACGTCAGGTCCCAGATGCGGATTGTCTGGTCGCGGCCGCCCGAGGCCAGTGTCTTATCATCCGGGCTGAAGGCCACGCACAGCACCGCGGCCGAGTGCCCTTCAAAGGTGGTCAGCACCTGTCCGCTGCTCGTGTCCCATTGCTTCACGTTTCCGTCCCAGTCTGCCGAGGCCAGGCTGCGTCCATCGGGACTGAAGGCGATCGCGTCCACGTGGTCTTTCAGCAGGTTCAGCGGTCGCCCGTCCGAGACCTCCCAGAACTGGATCGTGTTGTCGTGGCTCGCCGATGCCATGGTGTGGCCGCCGGGGCTGAAGGCCAGTGACAGGATGGAGTCGCTCTGGTCGGTCAGCGTCAGGAACTCCGCCTTAGGCTTGTAGTAGTGCTTTACCGCGTAGCCTCCGCCGACCACCAGCAGCAGAATCACCCAGAAGTATCCCGCACGGCCTCGCGATGCATTCTTGGGGTCGCGCAGCACCGGCTCACCGGCCTGCCGCTGCGAGCCGCTGGTGTACACCGGCTTCTGCTGCGGCTCGCTGGGGATGTTGTCCGCTGGCGCCTTGTGCGCCGTCAGGGGAGGGAAGCTGCGGCTTGCCTCTTCCACGGCGGGGCTGCTGGGCACCGCAGGTTCTTCGACAGGCGGTGCGGGGGGCGGCGGCGGGGTCGCCACCGGCGGCGTGTATGTGATCGCATCCATCTGCGCCAGCAGCGCCGCTACATTGCGCGGACGCTGGTCGCGGTCCTTGGCCAGCAGGCTCAGCACCATCGCATCCAGCCCGCGCCAGTGGGCCAGCTCCGGCCGCAGAGTGCTGGGTGCTTCCGCGGCCGCATACAGGTGCTTCTGCGCCCACTCCTGCACGCTCTCCGCTTCAAAGGCGCCGCGCCCGGTCAGCATCTCAAACAGCACCGCCCCCAGCGCATACAGATCGGTGCGCCCATCCAGGTCTGCGGCGCGCGTTCCCGACCACTGCTCCGGCGCGGCATAGGCCACGGTCAGCAGCACATTGCCGGTGCGCGTCTTCAGGTGCGTCTCTTTTGTGGCCACAATGCCGAAGTCCACAATCTTCGGCACCCATCCAGCGCCATCCCTGACCAGCAGGATGTTGTCCGGCTTGATGTCGCGATGCACAATGCCTTTGGCGTGCGCGGCGCCCAGCCCCTCGGCGATGCCGCGCGCGATGGCCAGCGCAGTGGACACTTCCAGCGGCTGTGTCCGGGACTCCATCAGGGTGTGCAGGCTGGGCCCATCCACGTACTCCATGGAGAAGAACAGCGAGCCATCCTCGGCGCGCTCCGGGTCGCCGCACTCTACAATGTGCGGATTGCGAATCTGGCGCAGCGTGCGCACCTCGCGCAGAAAGCGCGCGGCAAACCCGGCGGCTTCGGTCAGGTCGGCATCCAGAAACTTGAGCGCGCGCAGCTCCTCGAGCAGCACCTGCTCCGCCAGATACACCGTGCCCATGCCGCCTTTGCCCAGCTTGCGCACAATCTTGTAGGTGCCGCGGATCAGCATGCCCGGACGCAGGTCGCGAATCTCGCTGAGCAGCCCGCCGTGCGTGGGGCACGTCACCAGGCGATCGTCGTATCCGGCTTCGCAGTACGGGCAGATTTTCATCGTCGATGCGGGAAGCGCCCTTCAGAAGCCGGTCCTGTCACCGGCAAAGTATCCCCATTGTGGCAGCTTCACTTTCCGCCGCGCAACGGCAAATCGCTTCTTTACGCTCATGCAACGTTCGGCGCCGCGCAACAATGGTTGTAGAGTGGATGGAGCGCTGCCATGAAAGATACGATTCACGTCTCCAAGGAGAACTATCTCAAGGCCATCCTCGAGGCAGAGGCCGAAGGACGGCAGGTGATCCCCGCCATGCTGGCTCACTGGCTTGAGGTCTCGCCCCCGGCCGTGACCATGGCCATCAAGCGCCTCAAGCGCGACGGCTTCGTCGAGGTGGGCGAGGACGGCATCGTGCGCCTCACCGCCACCGGCCGCGAAACCGCCTATCGCACCGCCCTGCGTCACCACCTCGTCGAGCGCATGCTCAGCGAGATCTTCGGCATGGAGTGGCATGAGATCCACGAGGAGGCCGAGCGGCTGGAGCACGCCGTCTCGCCTGCTTTTGAGGCAAAGCTCAAAGAAAAGCTGGGAGAGGGCGCCTGTCCGCATGGCAATGCCGTGCTGCCCGAGAGTCCGGCGCAGCGCAAACAGCGCGGCGAGCTGCCGCTCTCTGAGGCCGTCGAGGGACAGGTCTACACCGTGGTCAGCCTCCAGGAGCGCGACCCGCGGCTGCTCCAGTTCCTGCACCAGGCCGGAATCGGCCCCGGACAATGCATCCGGGTCATGAAGCAAAACTACGATCAAACCGTTTTGATTGAATTGCCTGCGGGGAATTCCATTCTCGGGCGTCCCGCCGCGGAGGCGGTCTGGCTGCGGGCTGGATGTGCTTCATAATGCAGTGTAATGAAATTTATTAACTATGATTAATTAGCTGTGGCATACTAAGGGTGAGGGCAAGTTGCGCCTCGGACCCTGGACCATGGCCACAGAGATCATTCCCCAGCCCGCGCCCGCAGAGCCCTCGCTTCCTGAGGTGCACTCGAGCGTGCGCATCTCCCGTTCGCCCTTCTACTGGCGGCGGCTGCTGGGCTTCATTGGGCCGGGCTTCCTCATCTCCGTGGGCTACATGGACCCCGGCAACTGGGCCACGGATATCGCTGGCGGTTCACAGTTCGGCTACACCCTGCTCTTCGTCATCATGCTCTCGAACTTGATGGCGATCCTGCTGCAAAGCCTGAGCCTCAAGCTGGGCGTGGCCACGGAGCGCGACCTGGCGCAGCTCTGCCGCGAGAACTATGGGCCCAGGGTCAGCATTGTCCTGTGGATTATGGCGGAGGTGGCCATCGCCGCCTGCGACCTGGCTGAGGTGATCGGGTCGGCGATCGCCCTGCACCTGCTCTTTCATATTCCGCTCTTCTACGGTGTGCTTATCACCGGCGCGGATGTGATGCTCATCCTGCTGCTGCAGCGCTGGGGCTTTCGTTATGTGGAGGCGCTGGTCATCGTCCTCATCGGCACCATCCTGGCCATGTTTGGCGTGCAGATGGTCCTCTCCCGGCCGGAGTATCTACCCGCCCTGCGCGATCTCTTCGTGCCCTCGTCGAGCATTCTCTCCAACCCCGACATGCTCTACATCGCCATCGGCATCCTGGGCGCCACGGTGATGCCGCATAACCTCTACCTGCACTCCTCCATCGTGCAGAGCCGCCGTTACAAGCGCACCCCCGAGGGCAAGCGGGAGGCCATCCACCTGGCCAATGTTGACTCCGTCCTGGCCCTGACGCTGGCTTTGTTTGTGAATGCGGCGATTCTCATCGTAGCCGCGGCAGTCTTCCATCGTCGCGGGCTCTATGACGTGGCCGCCATCCAGGACGCCTACAAACTGCTGAGCCCGCTGGTGGGCGCCACCTGGGCCAGCACTCTCTTCGCCATCGCCCTGCTGGCCAGCGGCCAGAACTCTTCCATCACCGGCACACTGGCCGGGCAGATCGTGATGGAGGGCTTCGTCCACATGAAGATGGCGCCCTGGCTGCGCCGTCTGGCCACCCGCGCCCTGGCCATCGTTCCCACCATCCTGGTGGTGGCCTTCACCGGCGAGAAGGGAACCGAGAAGCTGCTCATCCTCAGCCAGGTGATCCTCTCCATCCAGTTGAGCTTCGCCGTCATCCCGCTCGTCCAGTTCACCGGCGACCGCAGGCGCATGGGCGAGTTTGTGAATGGCCGCGGCCTGCAGACGCTGGCGTGGGTCACCGCGATTGTGATCGCGCTGTTGAATGGCTGGCTGCTGGTACAAACCTTCCTGGGCCGCTGATCCCTGCCGGCTGTCCACTGTCCACTGTTGTCGTACCATGTTTCCCATGCACGTTCTCTCTGCCGCCGAGATGCAGGCCTGTGACCGGGCCACCACGGAGCGCTTCGGCATTCCCTCGCTGGAGCTGATGCGTACGGCCGCGGCGGCGGTAGCCGCTTTTGCGCGGCAGCAGTTTCCCGCGGCGCGGCGCGTCACCATCCTGTGTGGCCGCGGCAACAACGGCGGCGACGGCATGATGGCCGCGCGCCTGCTCTCCCAGGCTGGCATGGATGTGACCACGCTGCTGCTGGGCGCGCCCGGGCTGCTGGCCGGCGACGCTGCCGAGGCCTGGCGCAAGCTCACCAGTCCCATGCAGGGCGCGGTGCATGTCGTTTCTGCGACGGAGGACCTGACTCGCCACAACGATGCGCTGGAGACAGACCTGATTGTGGATGCGCTGGTGGGTACCGGCTTCAAGCCGCCGCTCAAGGGGCTGGCCCTGGCTGTCCTGGAGTGGCTTCAGGCGCATCCCGCCGCGCAGCGCGTGCCGATTCTCGCTGTGGATCTGCCCTCTGGCTGGCCCTCGGATGCGACCACAGCCACCGTCGAGGGGCCGGTATTTCCTGCCGATGCCGTCATCACCTTTACCGCGCCGAAGCCCGCGCATGTCTTCGGCCAGCTCACGCGGCGGTGGAATCAGCCGGTGGCCGTGGCGCCCATCGGCTCGCCGGCGGAGGCCATGGCGTCGCAGTTGCAACTGGACTGGGCCGGTTCTTCGCTTGCCCTGGCGCAGGCTCCGCGCGCGGCGGCGGCCAACAAGGGCAACTTTGGCCATGTGCTGGTGGTGGGCGGCACCTTTGGCTCGGCGGGCGGCAAGGCGGGCGCCCCCGCCATGACGGCGCTGGCAGCCCTGCGCGCCGGCGCGGGACTGGTGACCGCCGCAGTCCCTGCGCCCGCGCTGGCGCCTGTGGCCGCCATTGCGCCGGAGCTGATGACGTGGCCGTTGGCGGCCACCGCTGCCGGGCAGATCAGCGCGGACAACCTCGCGCGCGAGCCGCTGGAGGCACTGCTGGCGGGCAAGACGGTGCTTGCCGTCGGCCCCGGCCTGGGGCAGAGCCCGGAGACGGTCAAGTTCACCACCGGGCTGCTGTCGGCCTCAAAGCTCCCCGCCGTGCTGGATGCCGACGCGCTCAACATCCTCGCCGCCCGGCCGGTGCTGCTGGCCAAGCTGGCCAAAGGCCGCACGCTGGTGCTCACGCCTCATCCGGGTGAGATGGCGCGGCTGGCGGGCGTGACCACCGCGCAGATTCAGGCAGACCGGCTCGGCGTGGCCCGCGGCTTTGCGCAGCGCACCGGCGTCATCCTTGTCCTGAAAGGCTCGCGCACACTCATCGCGCATCCTGATGGCCGCGTTGCCGTAAACACCAGCGGCAACCCGGGGATGGCCAAGGGCGGCAGCGGCGACGTGCTCACCGGCCTGGTGGCAGCCCTGCTGGCCCAGCATCCGGCAGAGCCGGGCCGTGCCGTGGAGGCCGCGGTGGCCCTGCACGGGCTGGCCGCCGATCTGGCCGTGCAGGAGGGCGACGAGCACACCCTGCTGGCCACGGATGCGCTGGCCTGCCTGTCCCGCGCCTTCCGTCTTCCCGTGGCGTGCAAGAATGGGTATGTTTGGTTGCAGGGGCTGCCGGTGGAAGCGGCTCCCGTGGAGGGCAAAAGATGAGCGAAGCAGCGCCCACCGCCGCAGGCAAGGTCTACGAGTTCAGCACCCACAGCGGCGCGGACACCATTGCGCTGGGCCGCAAGCTCGCCCGCCTGCTGCATCCGCCGCAACTGCTGCTCTTGCGCGGCGACCTGGGCGCGGGGAAAACCACGCTGGTAAAAGGCATCGCCCAGGCGCTGGACGCCGCCGAGCCAGACGAGGTGACCAGCCCCACCTTCACCCTCATTCACGAGTACGACGGCAGCCTCGACAGCAACCCCGTCAAGCTCTTCCATCTTGACGTCTATCGCCTGGAGAGCGAGCGCCAGCTGGATACGCTGGGCCTTGACGATCTGCTCACTCCCGATGCGCTGGTGCTTGTCGAGTGGGGAGAGAAGTTCAAGAGCATCCGCAAGCGCGCCACCGGCGAAATCGTCATCACCTCCACCGGCGGCGACGCCCGCAAGATCACAGTAACCTTGAAAGACTAGGTCGATGCACCCTGGTCACACCCCACTGCGTCTCTGCGCAGTTTGCCGGCCGCACGATGCCGGCCATTGAGCCGTTGAGGACCCATGCTCCGTATTCCTTTCCATGAAGTTGAGCAGACGCTCGCCGCCATTCTCGTAAAGCTCGGCTTTGCCCCGCCGCGCGCCCAGACCAGTGCCCGCCTCTTTGCCGAGACCACCCGCGATGGCGTCTACACCCACGGCGTGGCCCGCTTTCCCCGGCTGGTCGCCATGATTCGCAACGGCAGCGTCGATCCTGCGGCTGAGGCGGAGCGCGTCTCCGGCTTTGGCGCGCTGGAGCGCTGGGACGGCCGCCGCGGCCCTGGCAACCTGAACGCGCTGGCCGCCATGAACCGCGCCATGGAGCTGAGCCGCGCTCACGGCGTAGGCTGCGTGGCCCTGGGCAACACCAACCACTGGATGCGCGGCGGCACCTATGGCTGGCAGGCCGCTGAGGCCGGCCTCATCGGAATCTGCTGGACCAACACCATGCCCAACCTGCCGCCCTGGGGTGGCATGGAGCCGGTGATCGGCAACAACCCGCTGGTTATTGGCGTGCCCCGCGCCGCCGGGCCGGTGGTGCTGGATATGGCCATGTCCCAGTTCTCCTATGGCGCGCTGGAAAAGTATCGCCAGCGCGGTGAACTGCTTCCCGTCGAAGGCGGCTTTGACACCGAGGGCAACCTCACCCGCGATCCCGGCGCTATTGAGAAATCCTGGCGTCCGCTGCCCACCGGCCTGTGGAAGGGCTCCGGCCTCTCCATGGTGCTGGATATGACGGCATCCATGCTGTCGCTGGGCAAGGCCACGCACCAGCTCGGGAGCGACATGCTCTTCGAGACCGGCATCTCGCAGATGTTCGTGGTGCTCAATCCCCTGGCGCTGGGGCCCGAGCCGCGCACCGAGCAGATTGCCGACGAGATCGTGGCCTCGCTGCACAACTGCAAGTCCGCCCGCCCCGGCGACCGCGTCCGCTACCCCGGCGAACAGACGCTGCGCATCCGTGCCGAAAATATGCAGCAAGGCCTGCCCGTGGACGAGGCCCTGTGGGAGCAGGTGAAGGCATTCTAAGTATCAACGGAGGTCAGCAGACATGAGCGCAACCAATCAATCCGGCGGCGATGCCTGTGGCTGCGGTTCCTGCACTGCACCGGCGGCGCCGCGGCCCGTGCTCTGGCTGCAGGGCATCACCCTGGCGTGGATGCTGGCTGAGTGCGGCCTTTCTCTGCTGGCCGCGGCGCGCGCGCATAGCGTGGCCCTGCTGGCCTTCGGCTCGGACAGCTTTGTCGAACTGCTCTCCGCCATCGTCGTCCTGTTGCAGTTTCTGCCTCGCTTCCCGCTCAGCAAAGAGCGCGCCAGCCGCGCCGCCGCCGTGCTGCTCTTCGCCCTGACCGCCGTGGTGGTGTGCCTTGCGTTTTTTGCCTGGAATGCGCCGAAGGAGACAAGCAGGCTGGGCATTGCTATCACGGCTCTGGCCCTGGTCGTGATGCCCGTGCTGGCCACGCTCAAGCGCCGCCACGCGCGCCGCCTGAGCAACAGCGCCCTGGCCGCCGACGCCGCGCAGTCAGCGACATGCGCTTATCTTGCGGCTGTCACGCTGGCCGGTCTGGTGGCCTTTGCGGTGTGGCGCATCGCCTGGCTGGATACGGTAGCCGCCCTGGCCGCAGTGCCGCTCCTCCTCGTCGAGGGATGCCGCACCTGGCGTGGCGAGGGCTGCGGCTGCTGCTGAGAGCATGCTCGCTCACACCAGCTGGATCTCGTTCGGAAGCCCCTGGAGCATCGCGGCCATTCGCGGATCGTCCGCCGCCTGGTGGTAGACCTGCGTATAACAGCACTCCAGCCACTGCCGCAGGCGAGCCTTCTCTACGCTGGCGGGCAGAGACTGCCGCCACGCCAGCATCTCCATTGCGGGAGGCTGCTCGGCGGCCAGCACCGGCGGCATCAGATACGCCAGTCCATCCAGCTCCCGGCAACCCAGTCGCCGGTAAAATTCTTTTCTCCGCCGCGCGTCGCAGCCGGCCTGCGCCGCCGCCTTGTCAGAGTCCACCTCGGCCAGCACAAAGCGTCCTGCGACCTCCGGCCGCTGCATCGTCTGCATGAACAGCCAGGCGCCCACGCCGCGCCCACGCTGCTCCGGCGCAACTGCCATGTACTCCAGCAGGCAGGCGTCTGCGTCCGCAAAGAGCAGCGTGATCGAGAAGCCGCAGACGGTGTCCTTTTCTTTCGCCGCCAGAAAAAGATAACCCGGCAACAAGGCCATTGCCGCCAGCGCCTCGACCGTCTTCTGCTCGGAGCGGGGAAGCGACGTCTGATAGATCGCCGCCAGCGCGTCAAATTCCGGCTCCTCGGCCGATCGTATCCGGTGGATGCTCCGTGCGTCAGAGAGAACCATGCGTCTTCCAAATCTCGCAAAAGCAAAAACACCGTGAGCAGCGGGTTGCGCTCACGGTGTTTCGCCGTTCATGGCTGGTGTTAGAAACCCATGATGTTGTAGCCGCAGTCCACGTAGAGCGTCTCGCCGGTCACTGCAGTGGAGAGGTCGCTGGCCAGGTAGAGCGCCGTGCCGCCCACTTCGAGCTGGTCCACGTTGCGCTTCAGCGGCGCGCGGTCGGCATGCGACTTCATCATCTCGCTCAGGTCGCCCACGCCGCGCGCCGCCAGGGTCTTGATCGGCCCGGCAGAGATGGCGTTTACGCGGATGTTGTGCGCGCCCAGATTCCATGCCAGGTAGCGTACCGTGGACTCCAGGCCGGCCTTGGCCACGGCCATCACGTTGTAGTTGGGCACCACCTTCTCGGCGGCATAGTAGCTCAGGGTCATGATGCTGCCGCCCTCGGTCATCAGCGGAGCAGCGGCGCGGCTCACCGCGATCAGCGAGTAGACGCTCACGTCCATAGCGGTGCGGAAGCCCTCGCGGCTGGTGTTGATGAACTCGCCGCGCATGTCGGTCGCCGGCGCGTAGGCCACGGCGTGCACCAGCGTGTCGATCTTGCTGTACTTCTGCTTGAGCGCGGCAAACAGGCTGTCGATCTCCGCGTCGTTGGAGAGGTCGCACTGGAAGCCGCTGGCGCCCGGCAGCTCGGCGATCAGGCCTTCGGCCTCCATCTTCATGCGCTCGTTCTGGTAGGTGATGGCCAGCGTGGCTCCGGCCGCATGCAGTTTCTGGGCAATGCCCCAGGCAATGGAGCGCTTGTTGGCCAAGCCGAAGACCACGGCCGTTTTCCCTGCCAAGTTGATCATGTTGTTCCTGTTCCTCCGGGGCTCGCACTCTGTGCAACACAGGCGTGGCCCAAACAACTCTCAGAATATCAGAGAGGTTCTGCGCAAAATGGTCGGGTTGCGCGGCGTCCGCGTCCCGGCAAAATGAGGGATTCACCCTCCCAGGTCGATCAGCTCCACATGGCCCACGGGACGGCCCAGAAAGCGCGATCCCAGCCGCTCGAACTTTTCCACCGAATCGGTGGCAAAGCAGCGAATCTTCGCCGGCCCGCTCGGTTCGCCCGCAACCCCGGCTGCGCGTCCGTTGATCAGTCCTGCCGCGGCCTCTGCCGCAGACTCGGCTGAGTCAATCACCCGCATCCCCGGGGGAACGGTGCGCTCCAGCAGCGGCCGCAGCAGCGGATAGTGCGTGCAGCCCAGCACCAGCGTGTCCGGCTGCAGGCCCTCGGCAGCGGCAGCGGCGTTCAGCTCATCCAGATAAATGCGCGCCACCTCGGCGGTCACCGGATGGTCGGTCCAGCCCTCTTCCACCAGCGGCACCAGCAGTGGGCAGGCCTTCTCCAGCGCGCGCAGCCCGCGGGCGTGGCAGGCGGCGGCGTAGGCGTGGCTCTGCACCGTGGCGTCAGTGGCAATTACCAGCACGTCGCCGCTGTGCGAGGCGGCCTGCGCTGCCTGCGCGCCCGGCTCAATCACGCCCAGCACCGGAACCGGCACCGCCTCCTGAATGGCATCCAGCGCCAGCGCGCTGGCCGTGTTGCAGGCGATCACCAGGTACTCGGCGCCCTGCTCCTGCACCAGAAACTGGGCACTCTGCACGGCATAGCGGGCGATCGTCCGCCGCGATTTGGAGCCGTAGGGCAGCCGCGCCGTGTCGCCAATGAAGGCAAACTCCGCATGAGGCAGGCGCTCCACCAGCGCACGCAGCACGGTCAGTCCGCCAAAGCCGGAGTCAAATACGCCGATGGTAGGGGTCATGAGAGCGATAGGGGTCTCCTCAGCAGTTCGGCAACACGGGATGCAAGCAGGCAGAGTTCCTTGAAGACGCCCGGTGCATACGGTGTACTGGTGCCTGCTTTGGGAAGGATATGGTATTGCAGCGCGGATTCGACAAAACGATGCGCGCGCATCATCTCTGGAACCGAAGGCAAGTCCTTGCGCCAGAAGATGCTGCGCAGTTCGCTCAGGATGCCTTCAGGCGAGCTGTGATGGATGCAGACATCGGTTCCATTCAGATCGCTCGTGGACTTCTGGATGCGATACGGTTCCGACTCCCAGACGAACCATGTATGCGCATCCGGATTGAGATCGGTCCACGTGATCGTCATCCCCAACTCCAGTGGCATATTGAAACGGGGAGTGGCATGAGGGCCAGCGCCGAGTTCTACACGCGACAGATCGTGGATGGAGTACCGGCAGCTCCCAATGAGGGCAAGAATTCGTTCCAGCCTGCGCGCCCCGCCGGGAATTTCAGAGGCGATGTGTGGAATGAGACCAAGTTGATAAAGCCCGACAATGTAGGCGACGTAGAGACTGCGAAACTCTACGTCGTAGGGAATATTCAGAAAGACAGCTCTTTGATCAATCGGCGGCGGAGGCCTTCTTGCTCTTTTCTTCATATTTGGCAGCATTCCTGGCAGCAGTCTTCACTTGTACCTCCGCCTGTTTGCCAAAACTGCTCGTTTCGGCGAATTCATGAGCCACAGACAGCAACTCCTTTTGACGGCGCCTGGGAATGCGCATGCGTCGTGCCTCTTCCGCGAAGGAGGGGGGACGGGTCGTAATGCGAACCGGCTTGGGCATGACTACACCCAATATACCCCCAACCCGCGGTGGCCGATGGGAGAATCTCCGGGATGCTTACTGGCTGGTCATGGTCTCTGTCGTCAGATAAATACGGCTCAGGTCGGTGTGCCCGGCCAGCGTGGCGCGCGGCTGGCCATCCACCAGAAAACGCACCTGCGCCACCTGCGGCAGCACGGCATGCAGCGTGGCGCACAGTGAGAGCACGGTCAGCGTCTCCGTCTCCAGGCCCGAGGGATGGTTGTTGGCAAAGGCCGCCGTCAGGTTGATCACCGCCAGTTCGGGAGCATCCTGCGCGCCGCCATGCGGGGCCGCCGCTCCGCTGCCCGCCGCGGGCACAGGCAGCAGGAAGACCTGGGCAATCGAGCTGGCTCCGCCGGGCACAGGGTGCGTGGCGCCGGGTGTGGCATACAGGTCCAGCAGCTTGCCCAGCACCGCCTGTGCGCGTTCATTGGGGCTGGCCGGCAGCGGCAAAGCGAGCACCTGCGGCTGCAGAGAGTTGTCCGCGTCGTTGGCCACGTAGAGCGTAGCCTGCACCGCAGGAGCCACCGCCGGAGCCTTCGTCGGCGTGCTGGCCTCGCCCTGCAGCAGCCGCTGATGCGCGCGGTCCAGCAGATGCCACAGCAGCACCCCCATGCCCACAGAGGCAACCAGCAGCAGCACAAACAGCACCTTCTGGTAGCGGGGAATCATGGCTGGCTGCTCCCCTCACGCCACTCCAGCAGCGCAGCGGCCAGCGCCGTGGCCACCTGCGCCTGGTAATCCGTGTCATCCAGGCTGCCCGCGGCGTGCCCCGGCGTGCGCGCCGCTGCGGTCAGCGGAGCAATCTCCACGGCCACCGCCGGGCAGGTCATGCTGTCCACTCCGGGCAACCCCGTGCGTCCCAGGATCACCGGAACGCTGGCATGCGCCAGTGCGGAGTTCAGCACTCCGGCCAGCTCCAGGCTGCGGGCAACCCACGCCGCCTGCGCGGTCTTCCACGGAACCATGCGTGCCGGTTGCGCGGGGGCCAGGGAAGAGGTGAACAGATGTACGCCCAGACCGCTCTCGGTGGCGTGCAGGCTCAGGCAGGCCTGGGCTGCGGCATGGTTGGCAATCTCCGCCCGCTGGTCCGCGGTCACGTCCTTGTCGGCCTCGCGCGTGGTCACCACGGCAATGCCGCGCGCCGCCAGCAGCGAGCGCAGCCGTACGCTCAGCGCCAGCGTAAAGGCCTTCTCTGGCTCGCCGTTCAGGCTGGCGCCGTTGTCGCTGCCGCCATGCGCTGCGTCCAGCACCACCACAAACCGTGCCGGGCGGGCGACTGGTGCGGCGGGCACCTGCGCCGCCAGCAGAGGAGCGATCAGAAATGTGCCGGCGAAGATCGGGAGCAGCCGCTTCATTCCGACCGCGCAGTTAATCCAGGGCATAGACGGCCAATCCGCTCAGCAGCTTGGGATAGAAGTCGGTGGACTTTTGCGGCATCACGTCACCGGCAAAGGCCACCTCGCGCAGTTGCTCCATGGTCACCGGCCTGGTGAGGAAGGCAATCTCCGCTTCGCCACGCCGCACCTGGTCCACCGCCTCGGTGGCGTCCCGAAGATACCGAAGGTTGCTCTCCTCGCGAATCTTTGTGGCATCCAGCCCCAGCAGATGCTCCAGCAGAATGGTGTGCAGGTGGCTCAGGTCCAGCGCCCGCTGCCGCTCCGGCAGCTTCTCCAGCATCGACGCGCAGCGTTCCGGCCTGGCCCGCAGCAGGAGCGCTCCTGACCGCGTTACCGCCACAAAGGCCGTCCCCGGCTCCTTCCCCAGCGCTGTCAGATAGCCTGGGACCGCATGCCCGGCCAGCGCCTTCACCGTGAAAAACTCCTCCACGAGGCCCGCAAATCCATCAGCATCAAAGCCATCGATCCCGTGCACCACGCGGTGTGTGGGCAGAATCACCAGCCCCTCCGCGTCCATATTCACAAAGGTCATCATCGCCGCGGCCTCGGGGTACGGAGGATGCGGCAACTCCGCGGTGTTGTGCTCGGTGTGGACCGCTTCCGCCGGCGCATGCTCCTTGGCATACTGCAGCGCAGTCTCGTAGCGGTGATGGCCGTCGGCGATGATCAGCTTCTTGTCCGCCATGGCCGTGGTCAGCAGCCGGATGGTGGCTGGGTCGGCGATGCGCCATACCCGGTGCAGCACGCCGTACTCGTCGGTCACTTCCACCTCTGCCGTGCCGCTGCCGTCATAGAGAATCCGCTCCACGCTGCGCGCCGGGTCAGAGTAGAGCATGAAGATCTGCCCAAAATGGGCATGTGTCGCCTTCAGCAGGTTGAGCCGGTCGCTCTTCGGCTTGCTCAGCGTCTGCTCATGGCGAAACACCACCTGTTCGCTGTAGTCATGCAGCCGGCCCAGGGCGATAAACCCCCGCCGTTCCTTCACTTCCTCGCTGCCCGGTACGGTGAAGCGCTGCGCATACGCAAAGACGCACGGCGTCTTCTCCTGGATCAGCACGCCCTCTTCGCGCCACTCCGCAAATTCCCTGGCCGCGCGGGTATAAACACTCTCGCCCCGCTCAGCGTCAAACAGCTGCGGCAGGCCCAGGATGATGCGCACCAGGTTGTACGGACTGCGCTGGTGGTAAGCCTGCTGCATGGAGGGTGAGATCTTGTCATACGGCTGGGTGACCACGTCCTCCAGCTTGACGACGGTGGGGTTGTAACGCCAGGCGCGGAATGGATAAATGCGGGCCATGATGAACATCTTTCCCGTTGCGGCAGATCAACTTGCGCACGCGGGCAGGCTTGAAGCGCCGCACCATGCCCCAGCGCTTAGGCTTGATTGTATCCCAGCCCCGCTGCGCGGTTTTTGCCCGCCTCACAGCATTCGTGGACCACGGCACCCGCCGCCTTAACCGTGCTACTATCACCTACTACCCCCGGTTTGGAGCGCTATGATCGGTACTTCTCATCCGCGCGTGGGTTCTTTTCGGAGATGTGGGCGGTCGTGGATTTGGGCCGCAGCACTCCTGATGTGCGCCGGACTGCTGCGCGCGCAGGAGGATCAGTTGAATCGGGTGCACGTGCCGCCGCCCGCCTCGGCCACGCCCGGCGCTGCCCAGGGCGCTCCCGCCGGGGCTGAGGCGCCGCCGGAGTCCGGCCCCAACGCGCTCCGGGCCCGTCCCGGCTCCTTTCTGCGCATGAATGTGGACCTGGTGCTCATCCCCGTCACCGTCACCGACCCCATGAACCGCCTGGTCACCGGCCTCGAAGAAAATGATTTTCAAATCTTTGAGAATGGTTCTCCCCAGAAGATCACCAGCTTCTCCACCGAGGATGCGCCGGTCTCCATCGGCATCATCTTCGATCTCTCCGGTTCCATGCTCTCCAAGCTGCTCCGCGCCCGCGACGCCATCCTCCAGTTCATCAAGACCGCCAACCCGGAGGATGAATTCTTCGTTATCGGCTTCAATGACCGCCCGGCGCTGATTGAGGACTTCACCAGTTCCGTGGACCAGATTGAGGCCCGCCTGGCCACCGTGCACGCCGGCCACCGCACCGCGCTGCTCGACGCTATCTACTACGGCGTGGCCAAGATGCGTGAAGCCCGCCATGAGCGCAAGGCGCTTCTGGTCGTCTCCGATGGCGGCGACAACCGCTCCCGCTACACCGAGGGCGAGGTGCGCGCCCGCGTCCGCGAGGCGGACGTGGAGATTTACTCCATCGGCATCTTCGACCCCTACGCCCCCACCCCAGAAGAGCGTTCTGGCCCGCAACTGCTGGACGATGTGAGCCGGGAGACCGGCGGACGCATGTACCGCGTCGATGATGTGGACGAGTTAAGTGACATCGCAGAAAAAATCTCCACCGAGCTACGCAATCAATATGTCATCGGCTATCGCCCCCGTGATCTCTCAAGGAACGGTAAGTGGCGTAAAGTGAAGGTGAAGCTGAATCCTCCGCCGGGCCTGCCACCGCTTACGGTCTACGCCCGCACCGGGTACTATGCGCCACTCCAATAAGACGAGCCTTACCAAAGCGATCTTCGCCGCCCTGCTGTCCACTGCTGCCCTGGCGCTGCCGGCGCAGCAGCCCGCGGACCCCGCTTCGCCCCAGGTCCAGTCCCGCCAGGCGCCGCCCCTCACCGTGGATACTGACCCCGTGCGCTCCCCGGATACCAGCGCCCCCGGCATCGCCTCGGGCGAGGTCACCAAGCAGGGCAAGGGCTACGTGCTGCGCACCGATGTGGAAGAGGTGGTCCTCAACGTCACCGTCCTCCAGGGCAACCGCCTCGTCCCCAACCTCACCAAAGACGACTTCACCATCTTTGAGGACGGCGTCAAGCAGAACATCCTCAGCTTCCAGCACACGGACCTGCCCGTCTCCATCGGTATGGTCATCGACAACTCCGGTTCCATGTATCGCAAGCGCCCCTCGGTCAACCGCGCCGCGCTCGATCTGGTGCAGGCCTCCAATCCCCAGGACGAGGCCTTCGTTGTGAACTTCTCTGACGAGGCCTTCATCGACCAGGACTTTACCGCCGACCTGAACAAGCTGCGCGACGGCCTCGCCCACATCGACTCGCGCGGCGGCACGGCGCTCTATGACGCCGTGGTGGCCTCCGCCGATCACCTCGTTCAGCAGGGCAAGCGGCCCAAGCAGGTGCTGATCCTCATCACCGATGGCGAAGACAACGCCTCCACGCTCACCCTGGAGCAGACCATCCGCCGCGTGCAGCAACTCTCCGGCCCGGTCATCTACTCCATCGGCCTGCTCTTTGGCGACGAGATGAGCCGCGCCGAGGTGCGCCACGCCCGTCGCGCGCTGGAGATGCTCTCCACCGAGACCGGCGGCATCGCCTTCTTTCCCAAGTCGCTCGATCAGGTGGACCAGATCGCCGCCGAGGTGGCCCACGACATCCGCAACCAGTACACCATCGGCTATCGCTCCACCAAGCCCAGTTCCATCCCCGGCTTTCGCCACATCGAGGTGCAGGCCGCGGCCAGGGGCATGGGCAAGCTGACGGTCCGCACCCGCACTGGCTACTACCCGGCGGTGAAGCTGGCGAAGACGCCCGCCTCGGCCATCAGCAGGTAAGCCGGGCAATAGGCTCGGAGGCAACAAGGCCCATGGCATCGCCATGGGCCTTGTTGCATTCCTGATTCATGACTTGTGTCTCGGGACTCTCCGCGCCAGTTACAGCACCTGGTCCTTTGCCTCTGCCAGATCTGTATCCGTTGCGGCGCGCGACCACAGCAGCCGGAAGTCGGTCACGTTATGCAGGGCAAAGTTTTCCTGCTTTGGCGCGGTGATGGCAAAGAAGTCCGCGCGGTGCACATCTTCCAGCCAGAAGGCCGGCCGCGGGTCCGGATTGGCCGGCGCCACTTCCACGTGTGACATCTCCAGGTTGCGCAGGTGGCGGATAAAGAAGCCGCCCACCGGCGTCGGCCCAAAGTGCAGCAGCTCAGGATAGGCGTTGTCCATGTCCGGCACCTTGATCGTGCGCCAGTCCGGCATGGGAGCAAAGCGCTCGCCCCAGTTCGTGCGCATCCTCGCGGGCAGGCCGAGGTTGCCAATGTAGCAGTCGGCCAGCTTCACATCCTCAATCAGGTTGGAGGCAATGCCCACCAGCAGCGACGCCGTGGAGGCATTCGAGTTGTGGCACACCAGGTTTGAGATCAGCACGCGGCGCAGCGTGCCCGGGCGCATGGTCTCTTTAGGCCCGCGATTGCGCGCGTTCAGGCACAGGAACAGCGGTGCATCCGCCACATCGCGCATGGTGTTGCCGGTGATGGCAATGTCCTCAAGAAAGGCGCCGTCCGAGCTCTCCAGCGCAAAGCCCTTTGAGCCTTCGATCACGTTGCCGGTGATAGTGATGTTGCGGAAGCCGCCGTTCGACTCCGTGCCGCACTTGATGCGCCCCTGCAGCGGCACCGGCGCGTCATCCGGATACTTCTTCCACGTGCCCGCCACCACGCTGCCCAACTCGTAGCAGCCGGAGACAAAGTTGTTGGCGATGGTCACGTTGTCGGTGGAGCGCGCATAGCCCAGGGCATAGCTCGACTTGGGGCAGATCCCGTCATCCCACGGCGAATTCACCGTGCAGTTCGAGACCCGCACATTGCGGCAGCAGTCGATGTCGAAGCCGTCGCGGTCCGTGTCGATGAGCAGATTCTCCAGGATCAGGTTGTCCACGCCCGTGGCCAGCACGGCAAAGTGGCCGCCCTTCAGCACACTGAAGTCGCGCAGCATCACGTTGCGGCAGTTCTTCAGCCCAAAGGTTTTGTTGCCGACGCCGCGTTGCTCGGCCACGTAGGGAAAGTAGCCGCCGCGTGGATCGCGCGAGCCGTGCGAGAGCCCCTTGCCGTAGATCAGGCCCGGCCCCAGCACAGAGAAGTCATGCTGGTTCTCTGCGTAAAACAGTGAGTTGCGCCAGTGGTTGTGTCCGTAGTCCTGGTACGGCGTCCAGGGATCATTCGGCTCGGCAAGGTCGTAGGTTCCGCCGTTGTAGCCGGTGGATTCGCCCGGCTTGGGCGAGTCCGCCGCCAGAATCGTGCAGCCCCGCGAGAGATAGAGGTCCACATTGGACTTGAGGCGGATGGTGAAGCAGACATACGTGCCGGCAGGGAAGAGCAGCGTGCCGCCGCCCTTGGCCGCTACCTCTTCAATCGCCTTGTTGATGGCCGGCGTGTCGATGGTTTTGCCGTCGCCCGTGGCTCCAAAGGTGTGCACGTTGAAGAGGGCGTCCGTGGCGTGCGCTTCAGTCTGCGCATCCGCCAGAGACACATGCCCTGCCGTGGCGGCAAGGGCTACCGGAGAGAGTTTGAGAAGGTCGCGACGTAGCATCCGCAGCAGCATAGCAGCCGGGCATGATGCCTGAAAACAAGACCTATATTGGATTCCGCATGGCGGAAGACGGAGAGGGATCTCAGTCCCGCTTGCGCCGCTGGTGCGTCGAGGGGATATTCATGTCTTCGCGATATTTGGCCACGGTGCGGCGGGTGAGCTGGATGCCCTGGGCCTGCAACATGGCGGCGAGCTGGTCATCGGTCAGGGGCTTGCGCGGGTCTTCTTCTTCAATAAGCTTGCGCACCTTGCGCTTGAGCACCAACAGCGGCGTGTCCGCGCCTTCCGGTCCGTTCGCGCCCTCGCTGAAGAAGAAGCGCAGCTCCAGCACGCCCTGCGGCGTGTGCGCGTATTTGTTGGCCACCGCGCGGCTCACCGTGGAGGGATGTACGCCAATCTCTTCGGCCACTTCCTTGATCATCATAGGCCGCAGCGACTCCAGGCCGTGCTCCAGAAAGTCCTGCTGCCGCCGCACGATCACCTCGCAGGTGCGTAGGATCGTGCTCTTCCGCTGGGCTATGTTGCGCATCAGTTGCATCGCCGAGCGGAAGCGTTCCTTCACGTACTCCTTCACTTCCTTCTCGGTGTTTTCCGCCACCAGCATCCGGCGGTAGCGCTGGCTCAGGCGCAGGCTGGGCAGGTCTTCCTCGTTCATGCTGACGACCCACTCGCCGCCGCGCTTCAGAAACACCACATCCGGCTCGATCAGCCGCGTCTGCTCGCGGTTATACAGGCGTCCCGGCCGCGGGTCCAGCGTGCGAATATACTCGATTCCCGCATGCGCCTCATCCGGCTTGATCTGTGCCGCGCGGGCCAGGTCCTTCACGTCGCGCTTCTGCAGCAGGGGCAGATGCCGATCCACAATCAGCGCGGCCACTTCCATCGTGCGCTTGCGTTCTTCCAGTTGCGCCTCAGCCTCGGCGTGCAGGCTGCGATGTGGGCTGTCTTCGCCTTCCGCGGAGCGCTGTGCATACAGGTGTTCAAACTCTCGCTGCTGCGCGGCAATCTGCAACAACAGGCACTCGCGCAGATCGCGCGCGGCAATTCCCGCCGGGTCCAGGTGCTGCACCACATCCACGGCGCGCCGCATCCGCTCAATCTCGCCGGCTTGCGGCGCTCGCCTGTCCGCCTCACTGTCTGAGGCGTCGGCCGGTTGCACCAGGACCTCGGCCAGCTCCTCGCATGTGGCTGTCAGGTAGCCGTCATTGTCCAGGTTGCCGATCACAAACTCTGCCGCGGCCCGCAGGTCGGCCTCCAGCGTCATCGCGCCAAGCTGCCACTCCAGATGGTCGGTCAGGGTTGTTGGCTGGGAGAGGAAGTTCTCGAACGAGGGCTTCTCGCTCTCCTCAAACTCCTGCTGCGTGCGGTAGCCGGGGTCCAGATACTCCTGAAAGTAGGAGCCGAAATCGATCTCGCTGAAGACGTCTTTGGGCGGCGCCACAGCCTCCTCGGCGCTGCGCTCCAACAACTCTTCACGGCTGGCTACCTCGTCCAGCATTGGAACCGATTCGTCGATCTCTTCCAAAACGGGATTCTCCACCATTTCGGCATCGATCATCTCTTTTAGTTCCAGCTTGTTCAGCGCCAGCACACTCACCATCTGCATCAGGCCAGGCGTCAGAATCTGGCGTTGCGCCACTTTCAAATTCAATCTTGGCTGCAGCAGCGGCATAGGCGAAAAGGATTTCCTTGTGAACTCTGTTTTGAGTGTAACCGTCTTTGGGGCTGGCGTGCAGTGCACCCCCGGCTATGTCCCAAAGACTACCGCAGCGCGCGCAATCTGTCAGGCGTGCGCAGTGTCTTCCGGATGGATTCAAGAGCCCTGGGCCCGGTCCTGCTTGCGCTGCGTGGAAATGCAGCCAGGAGAGAGCACGCAGTCCGTTGGGCCGTAACGACAGCCCGGGTTGCGTGGGCGGCGCGGCGTGCCAGTAGTGTCCCGCGCTGCACGTGCGGCATGGGTTTAGCCGAGTGAGAAGCCCTCACCCAGATAAATCCGCCGCACTTCCACGTCATTGCCCAGTTCGTGCGGCGTGCCCGTGCGGAAGATTCTGCCTTCCGCGATGATATAGGCCCGGTCCGTGACGCTCAACGTCTCGCGCACGTTGTGATCCGTAATCAGGATGCCGATGCCGCTCGACTTCAGGTCGAAGATGATCTTCTGCAGATCGAGCACCGCAATCGGATCGATGCCACTGAACGGCTCATCCAGCAGGATGAACTTCGGCTGGATGCACAGCGCCCGCGCAATCTCCACGCGCCGCCGTTCTCCGCCAGAGAGCGCATAGCCGCGCGTGGCTCGTATATGCCCCAGGTTGAGCTGGTTGATCAGCCGCTCGGCGCGCGCCTTGCGTTCCCGATTGTCCAGCGGCTGCGCCTCCAGCACCGCCAGAATGTTCTCTTCCACGGTGAGCTTGCGAAAGACCGAGGGCTCCTGCGGCAGATAGCTGATGCCAAAGTTCCGCGCCCGCAGATACATGGGCAGCCGCGTGATGTCGGTGTCGTCCACCATCACCCGGCCCGTCTCCGGCGGCACCAGCCCCACGATCATGTAGAAGCTCGTGGTTTTGCCCGCGCCATTCGGTCCCAGTAGACCCACTACCTCGCCGCGCGAGATATTCAGGTCCACTCCGCGAACCACCTGCCGCCCTTTATACGTCTTGCCGATTCCCTCGGCGATCAATGTCTCCATTCAACTCTCGGACTTGCTTCCGCATCAGCGCGGCGCGGTGGTTTCCGTGGTGGTCTCATGCCCGCCGCCTTCGATAATGACGCTATCATCGCGGCTGTTGAAAATCAAAGCGGTCCCGGTCACGCTGCCCCGCTGCGGATCCGTCAGCCGCGGCGGCGCGCCCGCTGCCCCGGTCAGCACATACTGTCCCGTGGCGCTGGTGTACTTGAGCTGTTCGCCGGTCCCGCGCCGCCCCTGCGAACTCACCACCACGTGCCCGCTTGCCGTCATCGTGTCCACTTCGCCCTGGCCTGTGCGCTTTGCGTGCTGCCCCGCCGGCAGCAGCGTCAGCGCCACCTGGTCCGACGAGGAAGTCGCCGTGCCTGCCTGGGCCACCACCGCGCCCAGCTTGCCGCCGCGCACCATCGCCTTCCGCGCGCCGTCGGAGTACCACAGATCGCCGCCGCGTACCCGGATCACGCCCGGCCCGTTGCCGTTGCGCCGGGGCTTTCGTTCGGCCGTGTTCTGCGCCGCGGAAAGCACCGCCCGCACCGGCTCGGCCGCATCCGCGCTCTGCGCATGCAGCGTCTGCTTCTGCCGGTCCAGCGTAATCACCGGCGCTGAGATCGAGTCCGCCTGCTGCCACAGCCGCGCATGGCCGCGGAAGACCGCCTCGCCGCTCGCCTGGTGCAACTGCGCTTCCTCTGCAATCGCATGTGCCGGTCCATCCCCGCCCAGCGGCACGCTCACCATTCCCGCCGTCGCAGCTCCCGCGCCCGTCTGCGTCCAGGTCGCCTTCACATCGCCCCGGGCATACGCGTCGCCCGTCTCCTGCGACACATCAATCGTGTTGGCGGCCAGTTGCAGTCCGCCATTCTCCACTCGCGGACTTCCCGTCAGATGCAGTTGCTCGCCCGTGCTCTCATAGCTGGCCCGCTCGGCCGTGGCTCGTAGCGGAGCCTGCGCCGCTGTGCCCGGCTTGGCCTGCGGCTGCTCCACCAGCACCACGTGCCCCTGCAGCACCGCGGCCTGCACCTGCTCTGCGCCGCTGCCCTTGCCGCCTTCGGCAAAGTGCGCCACCAGGCTGTCACCGCTCGACACCAGCCGCGCGCCCGACGCCGTTGTCTCCTCCATGCTGGCGTGGCCCACGCCGGTCAGCGCCGTCAGCTCTGTCCCCGCGCCAAACTCGCCCGTCATCTCATCCGCGGCCAGCCGCGCCGGCACTGGCTTTTCGTTGCCGCGCTGGCTCTGCTCGGCAATCGTCACGCCGCCTGCGCCCACAATCCGCGATGGCTCCACCCGGCCCGATCCGCCCGGCGAGCGAAAGTCCACATCCACCACCGGCGATCGCCAGCTGCGCGTCACCCGCACCGGCAGCGCCTTTCCGTGTCCTTTGGGCTGCGTCAGCTCCTCGCTGTGCAGCTCTACGCCCCGCTCCAGATGCGCATGCCGCAGCCGCCCTTCCGCGGCAAAGCTCAACTCCATCTCTGGCGCTGTGCCGTGCACCTGCCGCCCCGCGCTCACGTCGTCCATGCGCACGCCGCCGAGCAGACGCCCGTGTTGCGGCTGGTTGTGCGTATCAAAGTCCAGCGTCGCCCGCGGAGCCGCCATCCGCCCTCCGCTCTTTGTGGAGAGCACAAAGCCCTCGCTGGCGTCCAGTTGCGCCACGGAGCCATCCTGCCGGAAGTGCACCAGCGCCGCGCCAGCCGTGGCCTCCTCGTCGCGATAGCTCACCTGTGCCGACCGCATCTGGCAGGTCTCTGCCGTGCGTTCCATCTCCGCGCTCGCCGCGCGAATCGCCACCGGGTCGCCGCCCCGCGCCGTCTCCAGTTCCACCGTGTGGCTCAGCTCCAGCCGCCCCGCCTGTGCGTCATAACGCGCGCCCAGTGACGTGCCCTGTCCCTGCGGCATGCTGAAGATCACCTTTTGCTGAGTCGTCACTACGCCGCTCTTCTGGTCAAAGGTCAGCCCGCTGGTCTCCACGTGAATCTCGCCCCGCGCCGCAGCTCCCTTTGCCGCATCCTGCGCGGCCTTCGGCGCAATCGCCGGCGCCGTGCCCGGCCGCATCAGCCACAGTTGCACCGGCCCCGCCGCCGTGGCCTCGCCCGCCTTCTGGTCATACTCGAACTCGTTGCCCGTGATACGGTCCACGCTCTTGCCGTCTGCGCCATATAGCTCAATCTGCACATCGTGCAGCGTGGCTACCTCATTGCGCAGTTGCACCACCCGCGACGCGTGAATCTTGAACAGCGTGCGTCCCCCGCGCGCCTGCGTGTAGGTAACCCCGTTGGCTTCCTGCTGAATGTCGATGCCCAGACGCTTGGGAATGTCTCGCCGATCGAACGGCACGCGCCAGTGCCCAATGGCCAGAAACGTGGCCAGCGCCGCCACCAGCAGCACGCCGGCGGCCAGCACCAGGGTGCGCATCCGTTCAATCGTCAGCCTGAACCGGGTTCGTCGCACGCCTTCAGTTCCTCATGCCCAGCCGCGCCGCCAGCCGCTGCGCCAGGCTCTCCCCCAGCTCGCTCCACAGCAGCCGCGCCGTTGCGCCCGACTCTTTCTCCACAGCCGCCGTCAGCTCCACCAGTTGACGCACATTCTCTTCCATGTGCCGCGCCCCGGTCTCATCCAGCTGCACATCCTCTTCCAGAAACGGAGCGTCCGAGCCAAAGTCGATGCGGATGTGGCCCTCCTGCTCATACGCGCCATCGTCAAACAGCGGACCGTAGCCCACCACGCGCACCAGCCGCGGCTGCCGCACCCAGCGCTCCTCCAGCCCTCCGCCGGTCTCCAGCTCCCACAGGTGCCAGTTCACCTGGAACTCGTAGGCGTAGTCGTCGTGGAGCAGTTCCAGCGCCTCTTCCACCGCTGCGCGCGGCTCCAGGCCCCGCTCGCCGTGCCCGTAGACACGCTGAAACGCCGGCGACTCGCTCCAGCTTACCGGCCACACCGTACTGGCGTAGACGCGAGGCTCCCCGCCATGCCGCGCAAACACGCCCAGCACCGTCGTCAGCTTGTCAGCCAGCGCCGCCAGGCGCAGATTCGGATACCACAGGCTTAGATAAAGAGTGTCGGCCATCTCTCTTAGTGTAGACGCGCTGCCCCTGCCTGGCGGCTCAGGCTTCCGCCGGGTTTCGTGCACGCAAACGAAGTCTCCCATAGACGAATGGCTTCCCGGTCTTGCCTCTGACTCCCGCAAGATCCCCAGGCCCAACCGGCCTCACAGCGCTTCGCCGCGCCGCCCATCTCATGGTGATCGGGATGTACCATTCTTGTACCGATTTCAGGCGGTTGCCGGGAATCGCCTACGCACACACTCCACTCAGCAGGAAATGAAAGAAAGATGATGCGCAAGCCCTCGCAACTTCCCTTGATGACTACCTGGCGCCGCGCGGCGCTTATCTGCGCCATGGCGCTGGTTTCGCTCCCCGCCTTTGCCCAGCAGCCGGCTCAGCCAAACGAGATTCCGGCATGGCAGAAGAGCCGCGGCGGAGCGATTCTCCCCATCCCGGATGAGCACGCCGTGCCGGCCACTCCGCCTCCCGCAGGCCTCTACGTGGCCATGGGCGACAGCATCACCTTTGGCGTGGGCGTCAGCAAAAACTGCCAGGCCTTTCCCACGCATCCCGTGGATATTGAAGAGTACTGCCCGGATGGCACCAGCTACCCGATTCACGTCGCCAAGGCGCTGCGCGCCGCCGGCGTCGCCGGGCACTTCATGAATCTTGGCATCGGCGGAGCGCATGTGGAGCGGGTGATCAGCGACGAACTGCCCTATCTGCCCGCCAACGCTACCCTGGTCACGCTCTATATCGGCACCAACGACAGCCGCGCGGTGCGCAGTCCAAACACCACAATCGAGGATGTGGTGAAGAAATTCGAGGATCACTTCGATCAGCTCCTGGGCATGATTCATGCGCGCGCTCCGCAGGCCCGGATCGTGCTCATCAACTTTCCCAACGAGAAATATCTGGCCGCCACCTATCACGTAACGCCCGATGTCGTGGCCCGCTATAACATCAGCTCGCAAATATTGGATCGGTTTATCGACAACCACGCTCCGCAGTACGCCGTGGTCGACACCACCTGCAACCCCGCAAGCTATCAGGACAGCCTGCTCTACAAGGGCGGCGTCCATCCCAACGACGCCGGAGCAGAGATCCTGGCGCAATCCGTACTCAAGGTTGTGCTGGACAGGAATCCCGCGCAGCCGCCCAGCCAATGCACCTGGTTCAATGCTGAAGAGGCTGCGCACTTGGCTGCTCAGTGGGCAAGTGGTTCAAGCCCCGCAGAGCCAAAGTAAGTTTGTCCTCACCCGAATCGGCGCCTCAGCGCTCTGGTCTGCTTCAGAACTCCTAGAGACCGGATCGCTCAGGCGGTGATTGCTTGAAAAGACCAAGAAGAACCTGGGCATAGACGCGATATCCAAAATCGTTGGGATGATTGATGCCGTTCCCGGTCAAGTCCGAAAAGGGCTTCACGTTGAGAAGGTCACGCCACATCGCCGTCATGTCTGCCAGCGCGATGCCGGGTCCGGTCATGCCCCGCAGCGCCTGCTCATAGCCTGTGTACGATTCCTGGTGCGCTCGGCTCCATTGCGGATTCCCCGTCATGGTCGCCACCAGGATGAACTCGGCGTTGGGATTCACCTTCCTGATGATTTCGATCGTGTCGCGTATGTGCTCTGCATACTGTTCTGCTGGGATAGCCTGGCTGGCGTCATTCATGCCGAAGGCCAGCACAACCAGGTCAGGATGCTCGGCGGCAACGGCCGGCGCCTGGGTCACTCCCCAGCCTGAAAGCTTTCCCCCCACAGAGAAGTTGACCATGTTTACCGAGCCGCGATACTCGACCGTTAGCCCCTCCTGCACCAGACCCACATAGGGCGGCTGGAATGGAGGGCCGTGGAAGAAATCCGAGGCGCAGTATCCCACAGAGATGCTGTCGCCCAGCACCGCAATCTTCAGCGGCTTTCGATGCCGCAACCGGGACATTGTGCGAGGCAGCAGCCGCGCCGCAGACCGCGGACGAAAGCCCTCCCATACGGCGGTGTGATCGTACGTCACTTTCACTTGCAGGCTCTGGAATTTGCGTCCGCTGAAATCGAAAAGCAGACCGGCCTTTCCGTCTACGGTCTCGCCATACGCGTTCCCGGCGCCCTTCGGCGGATACAACTCTGTCTGCATCAGAAACGGAATTCGCGAATGCGGCGTCAACGTCAGGCGCCGTGTTCCCGGTTGCCAGGTGTAGTCGCGTCCCTCGGCGTAGGTCACTGAGCCATCGCCATCAGTCACGCGCACAACCTTCTCCGCGGGAAACAGCAGATAGCCAGTTGCGGGGCTGCCGGAAGCGGCGGAGACAAACAGCACCGGCTCGCTTTCCATGCGCCTGTCCGCCCAGAACGGATGCAAAACCGACTGGGCCTCGGCCAGCCGGGTGGCTGCATCATGCTCTGGATTGGTGTAGGCGTGCACCTCTCCCGGTCGCTGTGCCGGACAAACCGTCCGCAGGCAACCGCAGGCCAACGCCGCCAGCAGCAGCGCCAGATTCAATCTTGTTTTATTCCTCGGCCCGTGGCCGCGGTAAAGTCCTTCTGCAAATCTTTGAGTCCAAGCCTGCCGCATGGGGGAATCCTGTCTTCGATTGCCTGAGATTTTTCTGTCTGCCGGGGAGCATCAAAACTGCGGCACAAGCAAAGGCACATGCCGGATTTTCGATGCGTTTTTCAAATGTAAATTTTATCCACACACAAAACTACGCGAATTCCACGAAAAAAAGCAAAGCGCCATGCATCCGGCAAATGGCGCTTTGCGCGCTCCTCCATGGGCGGTTGAGCCTCACCAAGCTCCACATGCTTGAGTCCCTTTGTCCCTGCAAATCTCCTTCGCCCTTCTTCTGCGCCTGGCAGATGACCGGCTTCATTGCAAATCGCCCAGTTTCGATTTCCAGATGATGATGCTGTTACGTGCGGCCTCAGCATCCGGAGCATTAGGCGCCAGGTCCAGATACATCTGCATGTGCTCCACAGCCATTCTGTATCCGGGCTTGGTTCCCACCTCGGCGGCAAGATTTGCCAAATTGCTCTGGCCATCCGGCCAGTATGGGAAGATACTCAGAGCCGCTTCATACTCGGTTATAGCCTTGGGCAGGTCCTTGTTCTTGTAGTTATATTCCGCCAGCACCTCGTGCTCATGTGCCTCGGTTGGCATGGCAGGTTTCACGGTCATCTGCTGCCATGCTGTCGCCTTCGCTTTGAAGTTCTCCAGCATGGTGGCAGAACTGGAGCTTGCGATTCCCTGAGCGAACCCCGCCAGATACGAAAGGCTGTCATAGAACACTTCTGCATTGCGAAATGCCCCATTGTTATACCAAGGTGATCCATACATGACCACAGTCCCTGGGCTGCTGGATGTGTAGGGAAACTCATACCAATGAATGGTTATTATCAAATGGTCATTGGACGGCTGCTCAATAGAGGACACCAAAGCCAGATGGATCAGGAACGGATGACCGTCGCTGGTCTGTCCTGTAACGGTGTTGTTCTCCATCTGAAGGTTGGATATCTTCGCCTGCTTCAGCGACTCCTGCATCCACTGCCAGGCCTCATTCTGATCGCTCGGCGTGTTGCGGTCATGTGGCGCATTCCCATGGCTCCTGGCGGCCTTTCGCAATGCGGAAGCCATGCTTTGGCCATAGGCCAGGCAACCAGGCACGGCAACCAGCAACAACCCGGCACAGAGAACATACCGAGCATATCTCCCCATGAAACGATCTCGGCTCATCCCATTCCTTTCTCCATATTATTGCTACGGATAACTGGCAAGCGTTCGATCAGTAACTTCCAGCAAGAGCGATGTAATCTCATTCTCCCGCGCCAACCTACTGCGCCGGAGCCTTCGCTTTATCTTCCCAGATGAAGATGCTGTCCTGCGCGGCCTTGGCGTCGGCGGCGTTCGGCGCCAGCATGAGGTACATCTTCATGTGGTAGGCGGCCAGTTGATAGCCCCGTCTACTCCCCACCTCGGCACAAAGATAGGCCACATTGTTCTGGCCATCGGGCCAATAGGGATAGATATTCAAAGCCTCAAGATACTCATCGATTGCCTTGGGGATGTCTTTGTTCTTGTAGGCATATGCGGCCAGCACCTGGTGCCGTTGCGCCTCCTCCGGCAGGGCTGGCTTCACCGCCATCTGCTGCCAGGCCAGGGCCTTCGGCTTGAAATCCTGCAAAAACGCCTCCTCCTTGGCTCCGTCCTCTTTCTGCGTCTGCCTTGCGAGATAGATCAGCGCGGATTTAAATCTTTCCGCATGCACATCTGCGTACCACAAAGACTCCCAAATCAACCTACCCGGGTCGGTGGAAATCCATGGAAACACATGCCATTCGACAACCGCGTAAGTATTCGTGTTGTAAGGATAAGAAATCGATGCGGAGGTTATGCCGTACAGATGAATAGTAAAATCTTTGCTAGATGTGCAATCGGCGCACTGCGCAGCGATGACCTCGTTCTCTAGCTTGGCATTGGTAATCTTCGCTGCCTTCAGCGACGCCTGCATCCACTTCCAGGCTTCGGCCTGATCTCGCGGCACAGTGCGTTGGCCATAGGCCAGGCAACCAGGCACGGCAACCAGCAACAACCCGGCACAGAGAACATACCGAGCATATCTCCCCATGAATCGATCTCGGCTCATCTCATTCCCTTCTCAATGTTCCTGCGGATCCTCCGCAAGCGTTCTGACAGTAACTCCAATGAGGGCACAACCACCTATTTGCCCCCCCCCCGCGCCAACCTACTGCGCCGGAGCCTTCGCTTTGTCCTCCCAGATGAAGATGCTGTCCTGCGCGGCCTTGGCGTCGGCGGCGTTCGGCGCCAGCATAAGGTACATCTTCATGTGGTAGGCGGCCAGTTGATACCCCCGTCTACTCCCCACCTCGGC
>DAIDGZ010000048.1 GCA_027452125.1 Acidobacteriaceae bacterium
GCCGGCGAAGGGGGTAGCGCGCAGAGATTTGAACTCGCGCGCGGCCTCGGCTACGAGCAAGCCTACTTCCCAGTGGCCGGTGTGGAAGCCGAGCGCGATGGGCTCGCCGCTCTCGGCGCGCAATCCGCCATGCGTGCTGAGGATGAGGAACTCAGGATCAAGCAGCCGTGCGGGGTCCCAGCCCATACCCGCATCCTGGCTGAGCCCGAAAAGGTTTCCAGAAGGCTCGGTGAGCAGCATCTGCGGGGTGAGAGGCAGGCTACCTGCGGGGCCAGCGGCATGCGTAGGCACTTGCAGCAGAGCAGCGTCCGCTGTTTCAAGAATCGAGTTGAGTGCAATTGGTGCGATGAGCAGCTCCACTATTTCAGCCAATCAAGTATAGAGGCGGCTACGTGTCTTCTGTCGCGCGGAGAGGCGCAAGGCACGCGATGCCCTCGGGATGCTATAAAGCGAAGGTGCCGGAGACGCTGGTGGGTGACGCGAAAAAACGACTTGAGGGCCTGCGCCGCCGCTGGTGGCACATTCTGCCCGCGGTGTTTGTGACCTATAGCCTGGCCTACCTGGACCGGACCAACTATGGCTTTGGCGCGGCGGCGGGGATGGCGCGCACGCTGCACATCAGCAATGAGCAGACAGCGTTTCTGGGGTCACTCTTCTTCCTCGGCTATTTTCTGTTTCAGATTCCGGGGGCTGCGTATGCGCAACGCAAAAGCGCCACGCGGCTGGTGTTTTTCGCTCTGATTGCATGGGGAGCGCTGGCGGCGCTGACGGGCGTGATTCGCACGTTCTGGCTGCTGGCGATGGACCGGCTGCTGCTGGGCGTGGCGGAGAGCATGATTCTGCCGGCGATGCTGATTTTGCTGTGTCACTGGTTTACCCGCGCGGAGCGTTCGCGGGCCAACGCCGTTCTGATCCTGGGGAATCCTGTCACGGTGATGTGGATGTCCGCGGTGACCGGTTTTCTGATTCAGGGTTTTGGCTGGCAGATGACGTTTGTGCTGGAGGGCGTGCCGTCGATTCTGTGGGCGTTTGTGTGGATTATGACGGTGCGCGACAAGCCTGCACAGGTGCACTGGCTCGACGAGGCATGCCAGAAACACCTGAACGCGGAACTGGCGCGGGAACAACAGGAGCTGCCGCAACTGGAGAGCTTTTGGGCGACGCTGCGCGTGCCGGGCGTGCTGCTGCTGTGTGTGCAGTTTTTCAGCTGGAGCGTGGGCGTGTATGGGCTGGTGCTGTGGCTGCCCACGATGATCCGCGCGGGCACGGAGCAGGGGATTGGCGCGGTGGGGCTGCTGAATGCCGCGCCGTTTCTGCTGGCCATCCTGATGATGCTGGCGGTGGCGCACTTCTCTGACCGCTCACTGAATCGCCGCGGCTACGTGGGGCCATTTCTGGTGATTGCGGGGCTGGCGTTGTTTGTGTCGTATCTGGCCGCGGGGCGAGACTTCTGGGTGGCGTATGGATTTCTGATCGTGGCCGGTGGCGCGATGTATGCGCCGTATGGGCCATTCTTCTCGATTATTCCGGAGATGCTGCCGGGCAATGTGGCCGGGCAGGTGCTGGCGCTGGTGAACAGTTGCGGCGCGCTGGGAGGCTTTGTTGGGGCATGGCTGATTGGCTGGCTGCAGGCGCTTACCGGCAACTCCCGCGCGGGGTTTATGACGATGTCCATCTCACTGATGCTGGCGGGCGGGCTGATCTTCTGCCTGCGTCCTGTCAGCGGGCAGAAGCAACCGCATCGCGCGTGAGCACGCCATCGATCATGCGCTGGATGCCCAGCGGGTTTTCATCCTTGAGTTCGTCGGGCAGCGCGGCCTGCGGAAAATCCTGGTAACAGACGGGACGTGCGAAGCGGTAGATGGCCTGCGTGCCGACCGAGGTGGTGCGGCTGTCACTGGTGGCCGGATAAGGCCCGCCGTGCACCATGGCGTGGCAGACTTCGACGCCGGTGGGAAAGCCGTTGACGATGAGACGCCCGGCTTTGCCTTCGAGAATTGCAAGCAGATCCGGATGCGTGGTCAGGTCGGCCTCAGTGCCGTGCAATGTGGCCGTGAGTTGTCCTTCCAATGCGCGCGCCAGGACGAGCAACTCATCGCGATCTGTGTAGCGGACGACGAGGGTGCTGGGGCCGAAGACTTCATGGGCTAACGCAGGATTTTCAAGGAGCGCTGTGCCGCTTACTTGCAGCAGCGCGGGCGCGGACTGGGCACAGCCCTGCCCATTGCCCCGGGCGAGCGTGGCGACGGCAGGGTGCGCCTGTTGGCGTTCGATGCCGGCTACGTAGTTTTGATAGATGCCCGCTGTGAGCATGGTGGCCGCAGCGGCCTCACGCGCGCGCGCTGCTACAGCGTCCACGAGGGCATCGGCTTCAGCATTCCGCGGAAGAAAGACCAGCCCCGGCTTGGTGCAGAACTGACCCACGCCGAGCGTGAACGAGCCGAACAGGCCGGCGGCAATCTGCGCGCCGCGCGCGCCCAGCGCTTCAGGCAATA
>DAIDGZ010000049.1 GCA_027452125.1 Acidobacteriaceae bacterium
TCCATCGGCTCGCGTCTTTGCTCCACGCTTCCTTCAGACCCCGCCTCGCGGCGACGCCCTTGCGCTTCGCTATCACTTCTCCCCATCTGGATGTGAAGAGGACTCACACCTCCAAGCTGTCATTCATGCACGGCGTACAACAGTTAGGCCCGCTCCGCTAAGGAGCGGGCCCATTGGGCCCCAGGGGACGCCGCATTGCAAACCCGGATAGAAGCCGCTACACGCTGAAGGACGAGCCGCAGCCGCAGGTGCTCTTCACCTGAGGATTGTCGAACTTGAAGCCGGCGGCCTCAAGGGTCTCCACGTAATCCACGGTGCAGCCGTTCAGGTACATCAGCGAGGTGGCATCCACGAAGACCTTGAGATCTTCAAAGCTGAATACCTTGTCCATCATTCCGCTCTGATTCTCGAAGGCCATGGAGTACTGGAATCCCGAGCAGCCGCCGCCGACTACGCCGATGCGCAGCCCGGCAGGCAGGGGATCCTGGGTAGCCATGATCTCGCGGACCTTGGCGATAGCCTGCGGAGTGAGGTTGAGGGGCGCCTTCTTAGCGGTTTCCTGTGCGGGTGTGACGGTTGATGTGGCCATGATCTCTCCAGGCGATGAAATGCTTGCCCTACTTACAACTGTAACCATCCTCGGGCAGGGAGACAAGCCCCGAATTGGCCAGCTACTCAATTGGATGCAGTCTGGAGGCAAAGGTCGCGCTGGGCGGCACTGCAAGAATCCCGGACAGTGGGATACCTCCTGGTAGCGAACTTCAGGCCTCTCCGAAAATTAATCCCGTCGGCGACCCCAAAACCGGGCTATGATGGTGAACCGAAAGGCCCCTCTACTCACGAGACCGCGTTCCCCGACGGGCCCGCCGGTATCTGGGACCGGAAAACCACTTCTGGAGGTGGAGGAACATGACGTTCATGCCGATCATGTGGATCGTATGGAGCGCAATTGTCGTGATTTTGGCCGGTCTGCACATTTACCGGTCGAGCCTGACCAAAAATGAGGAGGATCAGATCTTTCTGGACGACTCTTTTGAGCAGGAGAAGGCAGAGCAGGCGGCCATTGTGGCCAGAGTAGCCAAGGTTGACCCCATGGTGAAGATTGCGGAGTGGGCAGCGCTGGCGATGACGATCGTTGTGATCGCCTATTACGTCCGGGATATCCTCATCCAGCTCGAAATCCTTCACTAAGCTCGGGCCAGGCAGCCCAAAAGCACAACAAAGCCCCTGCGGAGAGTTGCCGCAGGGGCTTGTTTTATATAGGGCTTATTCCACTTCAGGCTTGGCGCGATAGCCATCGCGATAAATCAGCTCATACTTCAGCGGGTGGTGCTTCTGATCCTGGAACCGCAGCGGCTTGCCCTCGTCGTCCACCAGCTCGACCCGCAGCTTGCGCCAGGTCCCGTCCTGCTTTGTATCCGACGGACGATAGACGATCTGGTACTTGGAACGGATCGAGGCGTTAATCGTCTGGAAGATGTCGGGCAGTTCCCCTTCAAACCGCGGAAAGAAGCTCATGCCGCCCGTCAGGCTGGAGAAGGTCCGCATCTCGTTGTCGGCCTGAAGGTAATCCATGTCCCGGATGGAGGCCATCATGCCTCCACGTCCCTCCATGAGCGCCCGCAACATACCGCCGGTCGATACCGTAAAGATGGTGACATTGCGAGAAGCCCTGACCTTTTTCAGAATCGTGTCAAAGGTAATGCGGGAGAAGGTATCAAGGCCGGTGCTGATGAGAATGATGTACTTCTGACCATCGATTCGCTGCAGGCGATCAATCGACTCGTTGAGTGCGTCAAACAGATTCGTCTCAGAGAAGCCTGGAATCTGCAGCATGTTGATGCCTTGCAGAATCTGACTTTTGTTCTGGGTGAAGTCGGTGACGATCTGCGTATGCATGTCGTAGGTCATCAGCGCCACGTAGTCCTGGGGCCGCAACTGCTGCGCAAACTCCCAGGCCGCGTTCTTCATGTCGTAGATGAAGTAGTAGCTGTTGGCCGCGAACTCACAGAGCAGCAGTGCGGTGATAGGCGCCTCAACCCGCTTGAACCCATCAATCTTCTGCGGAACGCCATTTTCGTACACACGAAAGTTCTGCGGCTTCAAGCCAGGGACAAATTGATGTGTCTTCTGCAGTAAAACGCCCACGTCCACAACAACTTCCGGCACATCCACATGCAGAGAGAAGTTGGGCATGCCTTCGGGATTCTTGAACTTGGGCGCCGGGGGAGCCGGTGGTGGCTCATCCGTCTCTTTCTTTTTGGGAACCGCGATGACGCCCGTGTCTCCGCTGGGACCGCCGGCCTCAGGCGGGGCCTGGTTCTGCTGCGATTGAGTCGTGCTCTGCGACTGCGCCCAGGCCAGTTGATCGGGGGCCAGAATCATAAGGAGCAGTAGCGGCAACAGCAGGATCAGACGACTAAGAAAGGATATGTGAGGACGCTGCGGATACATGACAACCTCTGTGGTGAACAGGATACGAGATTTTGCTGCGGCTGGCGCGTGGGCCCTGCAAACGGCACGCCCAAATTCGATGTTTTTTACGCATGCAGGAACCAGCGGCCTAACCAGAGCTCACGCTCACCCGTGCCTGCCTGTCGTCAGCCGGGTGGCTGGCTTACTCTTATAGACGTGAAGACTTGGATGAAGGAAACGACGCGCGGCTTCGCCATCATTGGCATGGCTGCCGCACTTCTGAGTGCGACGCACCTCGCTGCCCAGGCACCCCCCGCACCGCCATCGCCGCCCCCCTCAACTGGAGGCTTCTTTCCCTTGAGCGCGGTTCACACCGGCCTCAAAGCCACCGCCTGGACGGTGTTTCAGGGGACCAAGCCGGAGCCAATGGGAGTAGAGATACTGGGTGTGCTGCGCGGCGCACGCGGTCCGGGACAGGACCTGATCCTGGCCCGCCTGACAGGCGCCAAGGCCGACTACACCGGAGTGGTAGAAGGCATGAGCGGCAGCCCGGTCTATGTCGGAACACAGTTGCTCGGCGCGCTTTCCTACCGCATCGGTCAGTTCAGTAAAGAGCCCATCGCGGGCATCACCCCGATTGCCCAGATGATGCAGGTGCGCAACCTGCCGGTGCAGGAAGCGCAGCCGTCCACAGCCAGCCGCGGCGAAACCGCAAGCGTGGACGCCGCCGGCATGACCTTCAAGGCGATGGATACCCCTCTGGTCATGAGCGGCTTCTCTCCGGCTGCGATGGACTGGTGGCGCAAGCAGATGGCTGGAACCAGCCTGGGCATGGTCACGGCCGGCGGTGTGGGCCAGAGCGCTTCGGCAACCGCAACACACCAGAAGCTGGAGCCAGGCTCTGCCGTCAGCGCGTTGCTGGTAAGCGGCGATGTGGAGATTTCAGCCACCTGCACCGTCACCTACATCGATCCCAGGCAACTGCTGGCCTGCGGCCATCCAATCCTCCAGGCCGGCCCCGTCTCCCTGCCCATGACCACCGCCGATGTGCTGGTCACGCTGGCCTCTCCGCTGAACGCCTTCAAGATCATCAATACTGGTCAGACTGTCGGCGCCTTCACTGAGGATCGCGACTCGGCCATTCGCGGCGTTCTCGGCGCTCAGGCCCGGATGATTCCCATGCACATCCATGTTCAGGGGCCCGGCGGTAACCGTCAGGTCAACGTACAGATCCTTGACCTGCCCTCTCTTACCCCGCAGGCGATGCAGGTGGTGCTGTACGAAGCGCTGCTACAGAACAACGAGAGCACTGCTCTCACCAGCTACCACATCACGGGTAGCATCCAATTGGAAGGTTATCCGTCGTCACCGCTCAACCTGTGGGCGACCGCTGGAAGCGCCATGCCTGCACAGATGACGGCAGCGCTACTGGCCGGCGAACAGTTCACGCAGCTCTATTCCAATGGCGCGCGGCAAGGCTCCGTGCGCTCCATCGATATCGATGTGACGGCAATTCCACGGCGCGTCGATGTGCAATTGGAGAATGCGCGGCTCATCTCCGGCGATTCCGCGCATGCCGGCGACACGGTGATGGTGGAAGCGACGATCCGGCCCTGGCAGCAGCCGTCCTACAATGTACGCATTCCTTTCAAACTGCCCGCCCGCCTGGGAGCCGGCAACATACGAGTTCTGGTCTCCGATGGCGCAACT
>DAIDGZ010000050.1 GCA_027452125.1 Acidobacteriaceae bacterium
GAGCAGCAACTGGCCGCCCGCGACAAGCGCCGCGCCGCCATGATCCGCAGGTTTTATCAGCAGGACTGGTGCACACGCACCCTTTACCACATGCTGCTGAACTCCTGCATGGGCATGGAGGCCATGATCGAGGCTGTGCAGGCCGCCACCGGGTTGGCCGCTACTGGCCTGGATGCCTGCGCCGCCGAGCCCGCTTCCGGCGAGCGGCATTAAATCTCGACGCGCGGCACCCTCGGCCCGATGCGGGTAAAGATTTCCCAGGGAATCGTCTGCGCGGCTTCGGCGTGCTCAAACGCAGAGAGCGCTTCGCCCTCCTGATCGCCGATCAGCACTACCTCATCGCCCACGGCGGCAGCGGGAATCTCCGTGACGTCCAGCACTGTCTGGTCCATGCTGATGCGACCGACCAGCGGCGCGCGCTGGCCACGGACCAGCAGGCTGAAGCGGTTGCCCAGCCGGCGGGTCAGTCCGTCCGCATACCCGGCGGCCACCAGCGCGACCCGCATGGGTTCGCAGGCCACAAAGGTGCCGTTGTACCCCACCAGCGCCCCGGCGGGAATGCTGCGCACACTGACGATGCGGGACTTCCAGGCAAGGACAGGCTGCAGAGCAGCGCGCGCGGCGGTGAGTGAGCCTGGCTCCGGCGGATCAAAGGCCGGATCATAGCCGGGCACCAGGCCGTAGAGGGCCAGGCCGGGCCGCAACATGGCCCGCATCCCATGGCGCGCAGCGAGCTCGCCCAGCTCGCGCGCCTGCCCGGCGAGCAGCGCGGCGGAGTTGCCCACGTTGAGCCACTCGGCAAACAGGCCGGCAGCAGAGATGCAGCTCATCGCCGCATCCAGCCGCGCAAGCTGTTGCGCGGTGATCTGCCCATCGGCCTCGTCGGCGGCGAACAGGTGAGTCATTACGCCCTCCAGCCGCAACGGCGAGCCCGGCGTAAAACGATGGAGCAGCGGCGCCAATTCCTCCGGGCTCACGCCCTGACGGCTCATGCCGGTGTCAATCTCCAGGTGGACCGTTAGCGTGCCGGGCGCGACGCCGGCGGCCTGCGCGGACTGGGTGAGTTCGTCCAACTGCCACGGTTCCCACACCACGGTGGTCAGGTCATGCTGCACCACGGCGGCGCCCTGCCCCTGGAAGACTCCGCCAATGACCAGGATGCGGGCATCGGCACAACAGGCGCGGGCGGCAACGCCCTCTTCCACACTGGTGACGCCGAGCCAGGAAGCACCGGCGCGCACCGCCGCGGGGGCACACAGCGCCAGCGAGTGGCCGTAAGCATCGGCCTTCACCACGGCCAGCAGCTCGGCATGCGGAGCAGCCAGAGCCGCGAGAAAACGATAGTTTTCCTCAAGAGAACGGGTGCGAATCTCAACCCAGCAAGGGCGCGTTGACATGGGGGTTTCCAATCATCAGTTTAACCCGCGCCAGTGCGCTCACCCGCTGGCGTGCGAACCGGCTAAATCGCTCTTTCACCGCAGCAGTGCAAAGGCGACCACGGTTTCGCCCTGAGCGGGCATCCGCGCCAGCAGCGCTGCCTCGCGATCGTGAGGTACGGGCATTTCGCAGGCGGCCACCTGCTCCGGCGCAGCGCCGATGAAGCACAGCTCGCAGTAGCCCAGCCCCTCCGCGCCATCCTCGCCGACCGAGCGCACCGGCGGACCAAAGACGCGGCAGGTCATAGGACGCCAGGTGTAGACCTCGCACACACCCGTCTCGGGATCGAGCGCCGGACAGGCGGCATCGTTGGCAAAATCGGCGAATCGCTCCTGCTCCTCCTCGCTGTCTCCCAGGCGGCCGGTCTGCAAATCGCCGGGATACTCCGCGCCGTGCGCCGCAATCCAGGCGTGAGCGCGCGCTTCCAGCCGGGATGCCTGCTCCGGCTGTTCCGCGCGGAGGGTAGCCATGCCCGTGGCCAGCCGCGCTGCATCGAGCGTGTTGATGGCAAAGGCGCCGTGACAGCACTGCGTACAGCCCGGGCGGCAGGCCAGCCAGGGGCCGGCCCGGCGCGCCGCCTCTTCCAGGGCCGCGTCCATGATCTGCACCAATTCGGAGTCGCCAGCGGGGACCGTCATCAACGCCAGCATATCCGAGCGCCACCGCTCTCCACGCCTCATTCCGCCTCCATAGGCGCATCAGGTATAGTGCTTGCGTACTTTCAACGAGGTTCCCTTGAAGCCCATTTCGCTTGCTTTGACGCTCGCTGCCTTCTCCATGATGATCCCCATGAGCTTTGCGCAAGATGCCCGCCTGCTGGTGGCCCAGAAAGGCGACCGCAGCCTGGCCATCGTCGATCCGGTGGCCGGCAAGGTCATCGCCAACGTGCCGGAAAACGGCATCACCGGCCACGAAGTAGCCGCCACGCCCGACGGCAAGCTGGCCTTTGTGCCCATCTACGGCAACTCCGGCGTGGGCAAGCCCGGTACCGATGGCCGCAACATTATCGTGGTGGATATCGCCACGCATAAGATCGTCGGCAACATCGAGTTTGACCACGGCGTGCGGCCACACTGCGCAGTCTTCGGTCCCAAGGACGGATTGCTCTACGTGTCCACCGAACTGGATCACTCGATCACCATCATTGACCCCAAGACACTGAAGATCGTCGGCTCCATCCCCACCGGCCAGGCGGAGAGCCACATGTTTGCGCTCTCGCACGATGGACTGCGCGGCTACACGGCCAACGTAGGCCCGGGCACCGTCTCCGTGCTGGACATCAAGGCGCGCAAGGTGCTGGCCATCATTCCCATCTCCAGCAACACGCAGCGCATCTCTGTCTCCATGGATGACCGCTGGGCCTTCACCTCCGACCAGACCGCGCCGCGCATGGCGGTGATCGACACGCACACCAACAAGGTGAGCCAGTGGGTGCCGCTGGACGGGCTAGGCTACGGCGGCGCGCCTACGCCCGACGGCCGCTGGCTGCTGATGCCTATCCCCGATGCCAACAAGGTGGACGTGATCGACCTGAAGACGATGAAGCCGGCTCATCCGGTGGACGTGTGCGCCAACCCCCAGGAGGTGCTGGTGCGCCCCGACGGCAAGGCGGCTTACGTCTCCTGTATGAGCAGTAACCAGGTGGCGGAGATTGATGTGCGCACCTGGAAGGTTTCGCGCTATATCGCCACCGGCAAGGGCACCGACGGACTGGGATGGGCGAAGTAGAGGCTTCGGGCTCGGGGGACCCAGGAGCCCGAGATTGCCCCAGATGGTGGCTCCGCTCCAAAGGCGAGGGCCACCTGACCTGCATCAACGACATTCTGACTAATCTGACGGAGACAGAGCACGCAGTAGGGACTGAAAGCCCGCGTGTCCTGTGGATCAGCCGATCGCCCGGTTCCAGTTCTCGAGCGTGTCCTTGAACGCGGTCATGAATTTGCCCGCGTCGGCACCGTCGATCAGGCGGTGATCGAAGCCCAGGCAGTACTGCTGCATGGAGCGGATGGCGATGGTGTCGTTGCCCTCGGCGTCGGTGAGCACCACAGGCTCCTTGCGCAGTCCGCCGATGGCCAGGATGGCCGACTCCGGCTGGTTGAGGATGGGCGTGCCGAACTCGCCGCCAAAGACACCCGCGTTAGTGAGCGTAAAGGTAGAGCCGGAGGCCTCCTCGGGATTCAACTTCTTGGTGCGGGCGCGCTCGGCCAGGTCGGCGATCATGCGGGCCATCTCCGGAAAGCTGCGCTGCTCCGCCTGGCGCACCACCGGCACAATCAGGCCCCACTCCAGCGCCACCGCGATCCCCAGGTTGACGCTGCGATGGTAGCGAATCGACTCGCCCTCCAGGGAGGCGTTGACAATGGGGAACTGCCGCATCGCCTCCACAGCCGCCGCGGCAATGAAGGGCATAAAGGTGAGCCGGATGCCGTTTCGCTTCTCGTAGCCGGCCTTTTCGCGCTCGCGCAGGCGGACGATGCGGGTCATGTCCACCTTGTAGACAGAGTAGACGTGCGGGCTGATGCGCTTGCTCTCCACCATGCGCTGGGCGATGATGGCGCGCATGCGGCTCATCGGCACCAGGTCGCCGGGCACCTGCAGCTCTCCCTGCGCTGCAGCAGCTCGAGGCTGCGCCGGAGCGCCGCCCGGGCCATAGGCCGCCAGATAAGCCAAAATGTCTTGCTTGTTGATGCGACCGTCTGAGCCGGTGCCAGGCACGCGGGTCAGGTCCACGTTGTTTTCCCGGGCGATGCGCCGCACCAGTGGCGAGGAACGCAGGCGACGGCCCGCAATGGGAGCCAGAGGCAGGGGCACTGCGGGAGCGGTAGCAGCTATTTCCTTTGGTGCAGCAGCAGCCTTGGGAGCCGTTGCCGGAACAGCAGGAGCAGGTGCGGCGGCAGCGTCGCCGCCGATGACGGCCACCGGCGTATTGATCTGCACCGTAGCCCCTTCGGCTACCAGAATCTGGCTGACAATGCCCTCGATGGGTGCGGGAATCTCGGCATCTACCTTGTCTGTGGAGATCTCGAACAGTGGCTCATCCTTGCGGATGGGTTCGCCCACCTTTTTGAGCCAGCGGGTGATGGTGCCTTCCACGATGGATTCGCCCATCTGGGGCATCACCACCACGGTGCCTGCGGACTGCTCCTGCGGCTCCGGTGGAGCGGCGGGCTGTGCGGTCTCGCCAGCCTCGGCGATGACCGCGACCACCGTGTTGATCTGGACGGTTACGCCCTCGGGAACCTTGATCTCGGCCAGGACGCCGGCCACGGGCGCGGGAATCTCGGCGTCCACCTTGTCGGTGGAGATTTCGAACAGCGGCTCATCCTTGCGCACCGCGTCGCCGGCATTCTTCAGCCATTTGGTGATGGCGCCCTCTACAATCGACTCGCCCATCTGGGGCATGACCACATCGGTTGGCATGAACCTTCCTCTCCGCGCGGCGGGGACAACTGGAGCCTGGCTCCAGCCGGATTATAAATCGCGGCAGCTTTCAGCCGCGGTGCAGCCCGGCACGCTTAGGCCCGGAGCGGCGGCTCCGGCGTCCCCTGCAGCCGCCGCTCGGCCGCGGGAACCTGGAGCGGGGTGTCCTGGGCGGGAAACTCAGGAACCCCGCCAGCCTGAGCACGCAGCGCCGCCAGATTCTCCACAGCCAGAATCTGCTCGCCGAAGACCTGGCCAAATTGGCGGGCGGCCTGATGGGCCAGCATCTCAAGGTCCGGCAGATCCTCGGGGCGCTCTACCTCCCGCTCCAGGCTGGTGACCGGACGATCAGTGATGCCGCAAGGGTTAATGAGTCCAAAGTCTGCCAGGTTGGTGGTGACATTGAAGGCGAAGCCGTGCGAGGTGATACCGCGCGAGACATGGATGCCGATGGCGCCGACCTTGCGGCCCATCCCCGGCGGCACTTGCCCGGATGGGATATGCGGCTGGTCCAGTCCGCACCAGACCCCGGTGAGGCCAGCGATGCGGCCTGCTGGAACGCCGTACTGGCCACACAGGCGGATCAGCGCCTCTTCCATCAGGCGGACAAAATCCACCGGGCCCAGGCGGCTGCCGCTGGCATTGCGCAGGCTGCGCAGATCGAAGATGGGGTAGCCGACAAGTTGTCCCGGGCCGTGATAGGTCACGTCGCCGCCACGATTGATGTGGTGCAGTGTGACGCCGCGGACGGCCAGCAGCTCATCGGAGGCCAGCACATTGGAGCGGTCAGCATTGCGGCCCAGGGTGAGCACCGGCGGATGCTCGAGGAGCAGCAGCACGTTATGCAGGCGGCCCTGGTAGCGCAGCTCGACCAACTCCTCCTGCAAACGCAGGCCCTCGGCGTAGTCCACGCGGCCAAGATAGAGGTACTGGATCATGCCTGCCTTGATTGTAGCGGCGGCACACCGTTTCACTGGATTGGCGGTACACTAGAGTCTGGTAGTACCGCCGGGCGGTCGCTGCCGGAATCCGCTGACGCGGTTCCGGGGGAGGAAAGTCCGAACTCCGCAGGGCAGTGTGCCGGATAACGTCCGGGACGCGGGCTTCAAGGCTCGTGGACGGCCAGTGCCACAGAGAAGATACCGCCTCGGCTACCCCTCTTCCGGGAGGGCGTCCCCGGATCAGCTTGCTGGCCCGGCGCCGGGGTAAGGGTGAAAAGGTGCGGTAAGAGCGCACCGCTCCGACGGTAACGGCGGAGGCAGGGTAAACCCCACACGGAGCAAGACCAAATAGGGAGGGAGCGCACCGCCAAGAGCCAGGCGTGCGCAGCGTATCGGCCCGATGCGCCAAGGCGGCTCGAGCACGTGCCGAAACCTCCGGGTAGGTCGCTGATGAGCGCGAGCGGTAACGCTCCGCCTAGAGGAATGACCGCACAAACACAGAATTCGGCTTACAGGCGGCCGCTGCCAATGTTATCAGCCCCGGTTGGATATATTCCACCGGGGCTGACCATTTCCAGGCTATTTTCACAATCGTCGCGGCTCTAACGCGATGCCGCCCCGCTGCTACCATCAAATTCATGTTGCGCGTGAAGCTGTTAGAAGAAGGCGCCCGGTTGCCGGTGGTGGCACACCCCGGCGAGGACCTGGGCTACGATCTGTTTGCGCTGGAGGGCGCGGTGCTGGCTCCGCGCGCCACCGTGCGGGTGAGGACGGGCATCGCCGTAGAGGCGCGGCACCCGGAGACCGGAGCGCCGCTGGGGCTGCTGGTGCGGGACCGCTCATCCATGGCGGCCCGAGGACTGGCCACCACCGGCGGCGTCATCGATGCAGGATACCGGGGCGAGATCCTGGTTCTGATAACCAACCTGGGAGAGACGCAGGTCGAGTTGCAGGCCGGAGACAAGATTGCCCAGATGATTCCTGTTCCAGTGTTGACTGGGCAGATTGCAGAAGTGGACAGCCTGGAAGACTCCGTGCGGGCGGCCAAGGGATTTGGCAGTTCGGGGAAATAGCCGGCGGGGAACCGGCGCTGGGGCGGCTGCGTAACAGGTGGGTGAGAAGCTGTATCAATTTCCACTCTCTGGCTGACTGACTGTGGATTGCCGGATAGGTTTTCCGTTCTCCACCGCGGAATCAGACGCTAAAGGTGTGGGAATTCCGTACACTGAAGGGAACGCGGTGCCGGGCTGGCGATGGGCTGTGTGAGCGCGGGCATGCTGCCTGCGCGCCGCATCTGAATCGGACGCGCGAAGGAAAACGGGACCATGCAATTCGCCGAAGCCTTCAAACTCGCGCTGCAATCGTTGTGGGCCAACAAGCTGCGCACCATCCTGACGCTGATTGGGGTGGTGATGGGCGTGGCCTCGGTGATCATGGTCATCACGCTGGTCATCGGCGCCAATCTGTATGTGAGCACGAAGATCTCCGGCTATGGGGCCAACGTGTTCACGGTGACACGGATGTCCAGCATCATCACCTCGGCGGAGGAGTACTTCAAATTCCAGAAGCGCAAGATTCTGCGCATGGAAGACTACGAGGCGGTGCAGGAGAACTGTAAGGAGTGCAGCGAGGTGGGTGCGCTACTGTCGCGCTCCACCAACGTGGTCTACAACGGCCACTCCAGCAACAACACCGAGTTACGCGGCTATACGCCAACGATGCTCTCGCTGAACAACATTGACATTGCGCTGGGGCGGGCGTTTACCCAGGCTGATGAAAACTACGCCACGCATGATGCGATTGTGGGCTACGACATCGTGGACAACATTCTGGGGCCGGGCGATCCCATCGGCAAAGAGATTCGCGTGGACGGCAATCCCTACACGATTGTCGGCGTGGGCGACCGGCAGGGCAAGACGCTGGGACAGTCGCAGGACAACTGGGTGGCCGTGCCTATCAGCACATATCAGCAGACCTATGGCTACAACGATTCAGTGGACATCTATGCGCGCGTCAAAGGCAATGCGCAGTCCATGGCCAGCGCGGAAGACCAAGTGCGCGTGCTGATGCGCACGCGGCGGCACGATGCACCGGGCACGCCCGACGACTTTCAGATTGAGACCAACGACACCTTTCTTGATTTATGGAAGCAAATCAGCTCGCTGTTTGCGGCGGTAATTCTGGGGCTGGCATCGATTGCGCTGGTGGTGGGCGGCGTAGTGATTATGAACATCATGCTGGTGAGCGTGACCGAGCGGACGCGGGAGATTGGTGTACGCAAGGCACTGGGCGCCCGCCAACGTGACGTGCTGCTGCAATTTCTGATAGAGAGCGCTACCATGGCTTTGATTGGCGGCGCGCTGGGCGTGGCCGGCGGCATTGCCGTGGGCAAGCTCATCACTGTCTTCATCGGCTTTCCTACGGCAGCGCCGCTGTGGGCTATTTTTCTGGGGCTATTCCTCGCTGGAGCGGTGGGCATCTTTTTTGGCGTGTACCCGGCCAGCAAGGCGGCCAAATTAGATCCGGTTGTGGCGTTGCGGGCGGAGCTGTGAGAGGAAGCTTTCAGCTGGTAGCTGCCAGATTTTAGTTGTTCTTGCGGGTACGAACGACTGTGGTTTTTTGCAGGACGATGCTGCCGGTATGCACTAAACGATGGCAGCTTTCGGTTGGAAGTTATTCTCTAGAAGCTGGTAGCTAGCAGTCAGGAACTGTTTTTATGGCGCAAGGTCAAACCCGAGAATCCGTGAAGATGGCGCTGGACACGCTGCGCGCCAACAAGCTGCGCTCCGGGCTGACCATCCTGGGCATCGTGATCGGCGTAACCACGGTGATCACCATGTCGTCTGTGATCAACGGTGTGAATAATCGGGTCTCGGCGTGGGTCAGTTCGCTGGGCTCGAATGTGTTCTGGGTCTTCCATATGCCGGTAATCGGCGTGCGGCCCACGGCGGCGATGCTCGCGCGCAAAAGACTGAACATCGACGATGTGATAGCGCTGCGCACACTGCCGCACGTGGCGGCGGTGGACGGCAGCCAGCAGCATGTGACGCGCCAGTTTCGCGTGGGCGATGTGAGCGTCAAGTACAACGGCAAGAAGGAGGCGGGCACCATCCTGCAGGGCGCCACTTCAGAGCTGGTTGAGGTGTCGGATCTGAGTTTTCTGCAGGGGCGCATGTTCACAGACGATGAAGATCATCGTGCCGCGCATGTGTGCATTCTGGGCCACGATACCTGGCAGGACCTGTTTGGCAACCAGTCCGCGATTGGCAAACAGGTGGAGATTGAGACCGGCCTCTACACCGTTATCGGCGTGCTGGACAAGCGCAAGCAGCCGTTTGGCGGCGGCAAGAATCCCAACGACAATGCCGTGATCTTTCCGCTGGGCACCTTTCATAATCTGCATCCTGAAGAGAAGGACATGTGGGTCAGCGTCAAATACGACGATCCCAAGAACAAGGCGCTGGTGGAAGAGGAGATTCGCGAGTTGCTGCGCATCCGGCGCAAAGTACATGTGGATGCCCCGGACGACTTTGAGATCTTCGGCCCGGACTCCATCTCTAAGCTGTGGACGCAGATTACCAGTGGGCTGGTAATCTTCATGATCGCCGTCTCCAGCGTAGGCCTGATGGTGGGTGGCGTGGGCGTGATGAATATCATGCTGGTCTCGGTCACCGAGCGAACCCGGGAGATCGGTGTGCGCAAGGCCATTGGCGCCACGCGGCGCACCATCCTGACGCAATTCACCACGGAAGCCATCACCCTATGTGCCATTGGGGGAATTCTGGGCATTTTGGTTGGCGCGGTCATCACCGGCATCATCTACATGCTGCCCATCGGCCTGCCGGCGACGCTCTCCCCACTGTGGGTGCTGATCGGCTTTGGCGTTTCGTGTACCATCGGGCTGCTCTTCGGCATCTATCCGGCATGGAAGGCCGCTAACCTGGATCCGATTGAGGCGTTGCGATACGAGTAAGACAGCCACCTACCTCTCGCGGGTAGAAGCGAGAGCCGGGAAGCTGTATTCTGGCCGTTGACATGCCTCATACCTTAGCGCACATTGTTGCTCTGCTGACCACTGCACTCGCGATCGCGGGTATGGGCTATTTCCTTGCTGCGCTCATCGCGGCGCGCGTATTCCTGAGAGAACGGCGTCGACCGCATACGGCTTTTGCGCCTGCAGTCAGCATTCTGAAGTCACTCAAGGGGCTGGACCCCGGAATGATGGAGGCCTTTCGCAGCCACTGCCGCCAGAACTACACCGGGGAGTACGAATTGCTGTTTGGCGTGGCCTCACTGGAGGATCCGGCCGCGGAGGCTGTGGCGGCCTTGCAGAAGGAGTTTCCCGAACGCGAGATTCGGCTGGTGGAGTGCCCCGAGAGTCTTGGCACCAACGGCAAGGTGAGCACGCTGGTCCAGCTTGAGACGCACGCGCGCTATGGCTATCTGCTGATCAACGACTCCGACATTACCGTCTCATCACGCTACCTGGAGCGAGTGATGGCCTGCTTTGCGCGGACAGAGATGGATGCGCAGCCGGTGGGTATGGTGACAGCGCTTTATCGCGGACGCGCACATCGTTCATTTGGCTCTGTGCTGGAGGCTTTGGGAATCGCCACGGATTTTCAGGCTGGTGTGTTGCTCTCCAAAATGATCGAGGGCGGCCTGCACTACGGCCTCGGGTCCACGCTAGCTGTACAGCGCGAGGCGCTGGCCCGCTCTGGCGGGCTGGCACGGCTGCTCAATCACCTGGCCGACGATCATGAGCTGGGCGTGCAGATAGCACAGGCCGGCTATCGCGTGGAACTCAGCACCGACGTAGTGGAGACCAGCATTCCTGCCTACCAATGGAACGGGTTTATCGACCACCAGATTCGCTGGGCGCGCACGGTACGCGATGCGCGTCCCGGCGGCTACGCCGGCCTGATCTTTACGCACGGCCTGATGTGGGCGGTGCTCAATGTGATGGCCAGCGGGGTGAGTCCGCTGAGCGTATGGCTGCTGGGAATGAGCTTCTTTTTGCGCCTGGCTCTGGCCATGACCGTGGGCGCCCACGTACTGAGTGACCGACAGGTGTTGCCCTGGCTGTGGCTGCTGCCGTTGCGCGATGCGGTAGCCATGGGCGTGTGGATTGCCGGATTCGCGGGGAACACCATCGTATGGCGCGGCGAGCGGTTCGCACTCAAGGATGGCCTGCTCTACAAGCTCACCCAATAGCCCCACTGCCGTTCCTCCGCGCCACACTCAAGCTCACAGGCTATGCAGATCCAGGCTCGCTTCGAGCGTGTAGTCCACATCGCGGATGGCATCGCAGTCAATTGAGAGGCAGCAGCCGAGATCGTTGAAGTCCCGCTCCCAGTGCACGCGGTCTTCCTCTGCAAGTGAGGTGAGTGCGTAGTGCGCGGTGCGGAAGATTTCATGCCAGATGTTTTGCGCCTGCCACAGGTTCAGCTCGAAGGGCAACTCGATGAGCGTACGCGCCAGGATCAGCGCGTGCTCCAACATCTCCAGCGAACCGGCAGACATCTGCAGCTCTACCATGGCGCGTTTCATACGCTGGTCGGCAATGTAGGAGAGATGCGCCGTCTCCAGCGGGACCTGGTCTGCCCGGGCCAGCGACAGGAACGAGCGCAACTGGGCTTGGTCCACTGGATCTGTCTCCAGCGCGCGGCGCAGGCCGGCATTGACGGCGAAGCCTGCGGCCAGCGTAAGCGCAGGCGGCTTGGGCAGGCCCGCCTGGGCCAGATAGTGCAGCAGGCTGGCGTGATCCTGGTAGATCGTCGTAAGGGAGTTCTCGATATCCCAGAGTGTAGAGTTGAGAATCAGCTGTACGATGCGGCGCTGCTCGTCAGTAAACAGCGAGGTAAGCGAGTAGTCGACGCGGCCAAAGTAGCGGTCGAGCAGGCGAATCACCTCAGGAAAATTGGCCGCCTGTACGTACGTGGTGGCCTGCGCCACGAAGTCTTCAAAGCCCTGTGCATCGGTCGCCTCATAGGCGCGCACTGCGGCGGTGATGTTCTGGTCGCCGAAATGGAGCACGGCAAAGGAAAAGCTCTGCTGCAGGCCGGTGATAGCGCTGGCAATATGCGCGCGGCCCAGGGCCAGGCGGCCGCGGCCTGAGGTGCAAATCTCAAAGGAGATGCGGCGCACGCGGAAGCAGAACAGCTCAGTCTCCTCAGTGAACGAGGAGAAGATGGAGCTGATGGCGTAGTGAGCAGCCACCTGCTCCAGCTTGAGTTCCTTGCTGCGCACGCACTCCTTGTAGATCTGCGCACCGTCGCCTGCGGCAGGCACGTTGGAGCGCGCCTCGGCCATGCGTGCCAGAAAGGCAGGTTCCAGCGACGACGCCCGGTTGCCGAAGAGATCCTGGGCGAGTTGCAAGACGCGCGCGGCATAGGCAATGATTTGCACGGTTTCGATGCCGGAGATGTCATCAAAGAACCAGCCGCAACTGGTGTACATGAGCTGCGCGTGGCGTTGCAGCTCCATCAGCTCCAGCGCGCGGACGCGATCCCCGGCAGAAAGCTTTTGCCGCTGATGCTCCAGCAGAAAGTGATCCACCGACTCCTGGCTGCGGTCGAGGATCACCTGGATATAGCTGTCACGCGCCGCCCATACATCGTGGAAGAGAGAGGCGCCCTCCTGCTCGGTGAGCGGCACCAGCGCATCGCGCAACTCATCGAGCGCCTGGCGAAGCGGCGCGCGCCAGGCCTGGTGGAAACCCGGCTTGCCGCCGTTGCAGCCGCAGTCTGAGCGCCAACGCTCAATGCCGTGGCTGCAACTCCAGGATGTGTCCTCCACGATTTCACATTCATATTCAGGGGGAAACTGATCGAGGAAGCAGGCATAGTTGGTCAGGCGCACGGTCTTGTCTTCTTCCAGCAAGCGCAGCGTATAAGCCAATGCCATCTCACCATGCTTGTGATGATGACCGTAGGATTCGCCATCGGTGGCCACATGCACCAGCTGCGGATGCGCGCTCTCCTTGAACTCGCCCTTGAGGCGCGCCGCAAAGTTCTCGCCGGAGTTAAGCAGCCCCTCAAACGCAATGGCGCGGGAGGCAGGACCGTTGTAGAAGAAGACGGCGATAGAATGGCCGGAAGCAAAGCGCACCAGGTAGGGCCGTGTAGTGTCCACAGTTGCGTCCGGTGTATCGGTCCATGATGCGCCGTCTTTCAGCGGGCGGATGTGCTTGCATTGGCTTGGCGCCAGGACGGTGAAGCGGATGCCGAGCTGGGCAAGCAGTTCCAGCGAGGCGTTGTCTGCCGCTGTCTCAGCAAGCCACATTCCTTCCGGTTGCGCGCCGTAGTGATATGTGTAGTCGGCGATGCCCCAACGAATCTGCGTGATGCGATCGCGGCGGCTGGCCAGGGGCAGAATGATGTGGTTGTACACCTGGGCCATGGCCGAGCTATGTCCGCGGAAGCGCTGACGGCTGCGCCGCTCGCCGTCGAGAATCATGCGGTAGGTGCGCGGAGCATTTTCCTTGAGCCAGCTGAGCAGCGTCGGCCCCACATTGAAGCTCATCCGCGAATAGTTGTTGATGATGCGCGTGATCTTGTTGTGGATGTTGACTATGCGTGCGGCGCCGTTGGTGGCATAGCACTCGGCGCAGATGCGCTCATTCCAGTCGTGATACGGCGCGGCCGAGTCCTGGATCTCGACCGTCTCCAGCCAGGGGTTCTCGCGCGGCGGCTGGTAAAAATGCCCATGAATGCAGATGAATCGCTTGCTTGCGGCCATGAAGTTTCCTATCATGCCGGTTCACGTCTCCAGAACCGGCTGTCATGGCTATTGTAGGCTCGACCGTCCCGCGGGAGGTGTTCCCTTGGCCAGGTCGCAGGCCCGCCACATATACCAGCTGGCCACCGAACGATAGGGCGCCCAACGCTTTCCGCGCTTGTGCATCACCTCGGGTCTGGGCAGATCTTCAGCAGCCAGGGGCCGGGTCTTTGGCACGCGCTGGAAGGTGAGCGCAAAGCCCTTGCGCACGCCGTAGTCGGTCACGGGGAAGATATCGGGCCGCCCCATGCGGAAGATGAGCAGCATCTCCACCGTCCAAGTGCCGATGCCACGCACCTGCGTGAGCCGCTCGACGATTTCGGTGTCGGACATTTTGCGGATAGCGTTGTGCGTGGGCACAGTGCCGTCCAGGGTGCGCGTGGCCAGGTCGCGCAACGCCTTGATCTTATTGCCGGAGACGCCCGCGGCGCGCAGTGGATCGTCGGGTGTATCCAGCAACAGCTGTGGCGTGGGATCGCCGCCAAAATACTCGCGCACACGGCGATGAATGGTGGCCGCGGCCTTGCCGTGTAATTGCTGATACAGAATCGACTCCAGCAGCGACTCGAACGGCGAAGGCGAAGGATCAAGGCGCAGAGTAAACGGGCCCGCGCGCTCAATCAGGGCAGCGAGCTTATCATCGGCAGCGCATAGATGCTGAAGTGCTGTATCCGGATCGAAGGGGAGCTTGCGGCTGCGGCCATCATGGATCATGGATGGAGTCTACCGCAACGGCGGCATCGCTGGGGAAGTTCAACCCGCGTGTTCCGTTTTGCGCGGCGAGCACGGAATGCCGTGGGCAAGTGACGCTGATGCCCGCCGGCGCTAGTACCATGGAGAAGAAGCGGACGAAGGAGAGCCGAAGTCATGAAGATGCGGCCGGGTAGTCAGACAGGATTCCTGCTGTGCGGAAAAGAGTGGATCGACGGCGACGCGCTGGAAGTGCGTTCGCCCTGGGACCAGGGGCTGGTGGGCCGCGTCACGGTGGCCACGCGCGCTGATGCGCGGCAGGCAGTAAGCCATGCCGTAGCCAGCCTGCGCCGCACCCGGGCCTTGCCGCGCTGGAAGCGCCGCGAGATTCTGGAAGATGTGGCCGCCGCGCTCATTGAGCAGAAGGAACGCTTTGCACAGCTGATTGTGGCTGAGGCCGGCAAGCCGGTGCGACTGGCGCGCGCGGAAGTAGATCGCGCGGTGCTTACCTTCAAGACCGCTGCCGAAGAGGCCGCCCGACTGGGGGGCGAGAGTCTGCCACTGGATTTAACTGAAGGCAACGAGGGCCGCTGGGGACTGGTGCAGCGTTTCCCGGTGGGGCCGGTGCTGGCAATCACCCCGTTTAACTTTCCGCTGAACCTGGTGGCGCACAAGGTAGCGCCCGCGATGGCCGCGGGATGCCCGGTGATCGTGAAGCCTTCTCCGCAGACGCCGTTTACCGCATTAGCGCTGGGCGAGGTGATTGTAAAGGCCGGCTGGCCGGAAGAGGCGCTGGCGGTTCTTCCCCTGAGCAACACAGACACCGCATGGCTGGCTGAGAAGGAAGACCGCATCAAGCTGGTGAGCTTCACCGGCTCGGCCACTGTTGGCTGGGAACTGAAGGCACACTCTGGCCGCAAGCGGGTATTGCTGGAGCTGGGCGGGAATGCGGCGCTGATTGTGCACAGCGACTGGCCAGACCTGGAAGAGGCCGCGCTGCGCACGGCCTATGCGGCTTTCAGCTATGCCGGCCAATCCTGCATCAGCGTGCAGCGTGTCTTTGTCGAGCGCAGCGTGTTCCAGACCTTTCTGTGGAAAGTTGTGGAACACGCCGCCAAGATGACGGCAGCCAACGCCACTGATGAGACGGCAGAGATGGGTCCACTCATTCGCCTCAGCGACGCCGAGCGCGTGGAAAGCTGGATCAAAGAGGCGCTGGAAAGCGGCGCGAAGCTGGTGGCTGGCGGTGAGCGCAATGGCGCTGTGGTCACGCCCACAATCCTGACTGGCACCACGTCCGGGATGAAGGTGCGCGACGAGGAGATCTTTGGACCAGTCCTGGTGATTGAGCCCTACGATGACTTTGAAGATGCTCTGGCCGCGGTTAATCACTCGAGGTATGGTTTGCAGGCTGGATTACTGACGCGCGACGCGGCACGCATCCTCACCGCCTATCGTGAGCTGGAAGTGGGCGCGCTGATCGTGGGCGACACGCCGACCTGGCGGCTTGACCCCATGCCCTACGGAGGCGTGAAAGACTCAGGCCTGGGACGTGAGGGCATCCGCGCTGCTATCGACGAGATGACCGAACCGCGCATGCTGGTGATGGGCGGGCTGGCATAGAACAAAGCCTTGCCGCAGGGTGGTTGTCATCCAGAAGACAGCCACCTTTTTCACACCGATTGTGAACCCTGCGGAAATCACGGAGACATTTCGATTGCGCTGTGGCAATGCGAGAAGAACGCGCGGGGAAGATGCGCCGCTACTTGGACTTCTTGCCGGCGCGATGGGCGGCCCAGCGTTTGCGCTGTGCGTCGGCGATGCGCTTGCGCGCCTCGGGACTGAGCACACGCTTCTTGGCGGCCTTGCTCTTGAGGGCCGATTTCTTCGCCGTCCGTCCATCCAGCTTTACTGAGATTTCCTTGGCGTTTGCCAGTATCTTACGCACCTGCAGAAGTCTTTCGATCTCCGCATCAATTTGAGAAAGAATCGATTCGCTCGCCATAGGCTTCAGGATAAACGATGTAGTTGGCGTGGACTGATAACAGCATCGTGAATCTACCCAGACGAGAGTTCGTCTGCAGAGGCTGCAGGCCGCGCGGCGGAGCGCGATGTGCCGGCACGCCGCTAAAGTCATGCGAGACTTTTGCGCAATCCCTCACAGGCCGCTCCTATGCAGTTTGCGCTGATTCTGGCTACAAGAACAACGCCCGCTGCGATGGAAGCAGCGGGCGATGCGAAGCACTCTGTTTGTGTGGATGGAATGCTAAACAGCCGGAACGGCCGCACGGCGCCATGCATACAGCGGGAACTGGTTGGCCAGCTCCGCCACTTCCTGGCGGATGCGCTCGAGGGCTGCATCGTCGTTGCGCTGCTCCAGGGCCCTGTTGATCCACGCCGCTACCTGACGCATCTCGGGCTCCTTCATGCCACGCGTGGTCAGCGCCGGCGTGCCGATGCGAATACCGGAGGGCTTGAGCGGCGGGTTGGTGTCCCAGGGAATCGAGTTTTTGTTGACCGTGATGCCCGCCTTGCCCAGCGCCGTCTCCGCCTCAGAGCCGAGGATGCCTTTCTCAAACACATCGACCAGCATCAGGTGATTGTCAGTACCGCCGGAGACGAGGCGATAGCCGGCCGCCTGCAGAGCCTCAGCAAGCGCCTTGGCGTTGGCCACAATCTGCGCGGCATAAGCCTGGAAGTCAGGGTGCAGCGCCTCGCCGAAAGCTACGGCCTTGGCGGCGAGAATGTGCATGAGCGGACCGCCCTGCTGGCCGGGGAAGACGGCCTTGTCGATGGCCGCGCCCAGATCCTGCTTCGCCAGGATGAGACCGGCGCGGGGGCCGCGGAGCGTCTTGTGCGTGGTGGTGGTGGTGATGTGCGTATGCGGCACCGGCGAGGGGTGCACGCCGCCCGCCACCAGGCCAGCGATGTGCGCCATATCAAACAGGAAGTATGCGCCAACCTTGTCTGCGATGGCACGCATGCGGGCAAAGTCCCACAGCCGCGGATAGGCGCTGGCGCCGCCGATGATCATCCGGGGCTTCTCGCGCTCGGCGGTGGCCTCCAGCTCATCGTAGTCAATGGTTTCGGTGTCTTTGCGGACGTGGTAGAAGGTGGGGCGATAGAGCTTGCCGCTGAAGCTGAGCTTGTGGCCGTGGGTCAGGTGGCCGCCGTGAGCCAGATCCAGGCCCAGAATGGTGTCCCCGGGCTGCAGCACCGCGGCGTAGGCCGAGGCGTTGGCCTGCGAGCCGGAGTGCGGCTGCACATTGGCGAACTCTGCGCCGAAGAGCTGCCGGGCCCGGTCGCGGGCCAGGTTCTCCACGATGTCGGCATATTCACAGCCGCCGTAGTAACGGCGTCCGGGGTAGCCTTCGGCATACTTGTTGGTAAAGGTGGAACCGGCTGCCTCCAGCACTGCCTCGGAGACAAAGTTCTCACTGGCAATCATTTCCAGTCCCTCGTGCTGACGGAGGGTTTCGTGGTCGAGGGCGGTGGCGATCTCAGGATCAGCCTGGGCAAGCGGGAGAGACATCCGGTCAGTCATAGCTAAATTTTACGGCAATTTGAAGAAATTCCCGCACAAAACCCGCGCTCGTTGAAGCCAGCTCGAAAGCGGCTGAACTACCGCGTCTGGCGGGGAACTGGCGTAACCGTTATCCTGAGAGTGGAGGATGTTCGCGTGTCGGAGACTACGCTTTTACCGGCAGTGGCCGCGGTTGTCGGTCTGACAGGCGTCCTGATCTGGCGTGTTCGCGAAGGGCGCTCCGCCGTCACGGTGAAGAAGATTGTGATGCCTCCGGTAGGCATGGCCACCGGCTTCTGCATGTTTGTGATGCCTGGATTCCGCGTGCCCTTGCTGTGGGGCCTGGCAGCCTTCCTGGTTGGCGCGATTGCGCTAGCCTATCCCTTGCTGGCCACCTCGCGGCTGGAGCGGGATGGTGACGCGATCATGATGAAGCGCTCCGGGGCCTTCTTTGCCGTGGTGGTGGCTCTGGCGATCATTCGCTATGCCGCCCGCGGCTACCTGGATCATCTGCTGACGATGCAGCAGAGCGCGGCACTGTTCTTCGTGCTCGCCTTCGGCATGATCGTGCGCTGGCGGATGAGCATGCTGTTCGAGTTCCGCGCGCTGACGGCCGCCAACGCCGAGTAATCCGGCATCCGCTCTGGCGCGTACACTGGAGCCGGGGGAAACTGGGGCAATGAGTACGATCTGGATGAGAGCACAGGCCGCGCGATTTGCGGTAGCGGCAGCTTTGGCACTGGGTTGCACATCTCTGCATGGGCAGGCAGCGGGAACATCCGGTTCTGGTTCCAGCGTGGATGCGGCCCTGCTGTCCAAGGCGAGTGCCGGCGATGCTGGCGCGCAAGTGACGGTGGGCGAAAGCTACGCCCGTGCCGCAGCCGCCGAGCAGGACCCAGATGCCAGCGCGGACGACTGGAAGCAGGTGGTTGCGTGGTACACCAAGGCCGCTAATCAGGGAAGCCTCAGCGGAGAACTGCATCTGGCCGCGCTCTATCGCGACGGCGCAGGTAAGGCGATCGCGCGCGATATGACGCAGGCGGCAGCGTGGTATCGCAAGGCCGCTGACCAAGGAGACACAGGTGCACAGGGCACGCTTGGCCTGCTCTACGCCATGGGCCAGGGCCTGCCGCGCAGTGATGCGGATGCCTACTTCTGGCTGGAC
>DAIDGZ010000051.1 GCA_027452125.1 Acidobacteriaceae bacterium
AGAGAGCAGCGCCGGAACGCAGAAGCTCAATTTGGATGTACGCAGCAGAACCCCTCAGAGCACCGAGGTTGGCAAAGGGAGCAAAGAAGAATGCCCTCGAAGATTCGACCAAGCGCAGGATCAAGAGAAGCTGGCGGAATACAGTCGACAGCCAAGGCCGGCGGCAAGTTCAGCGCTCAGACCCGCATCGAGGATGCGGCTTATGGAGGAAACGCAGTCATGTTCAAACGAATCGTGCTACTTGTGGTTCTGGCCGCATGCGCACTGGCAGTGCCAGTGTTCGCGCAGTCAGACCGGGCCACGATCACCGGCACCGTCAAGGATGCCTCGCAGGCGGTGCTGCCTGGAGTGCAGGTCCAGGTGACGAACCTGGGCACCAACGAGACGGTGACGACAACGACCGACAACACCGGCACCTACCGGGTGGGCAGCCTGCCTATCGGCAGCTACGCCGTGAACTTCACCAAGAACGGCTTCAAGACGCTGGATCGGCGGGGGATCACGCTGCAGATCAGCCAGGTGGCGGAGATTGACGCCACGCTGCAGGTAGGCGGAGCCACCGAGACGGTGACGGTGACCTCGGCGGCGCCGATACTGCAGACTGAGGACACCGCGGTAGGGACCAACCTGAGCAGCCAAGCAGTGAGCGAACTGCCGCTGAACGTGCAGGGCAGCCGCAACCTCTCCAATTTTATCTTTGCCTATGTGCCGGGCGCGGAAGGCTCGGACTATAGCTCACACATCGATGGCAGCATGGCGCTGACCAAGGAAGTGCTGATCGACGGCACCTCGGCTGTGTCGCAGCTGGGCGGCTACATCAGCGAGTCGCAGCCGCCGATGGAGGCGGTACAGGAGTTTGAGGCGGATACGGCAGGCATCAGCGCCGACGCCGGACGCAGCGGTGGCGGCGTTTTCCGGTACGAGATGAAGTCCGGCACCAACAACATCCATGGTTCGGCGTTTGGCTTTGTGCACTCGACCAGCCTGGATGCCCTGAGCGCGTCGAATCGCCTGGCGGCCATTACCGATCCGGCCAACTCGAAGGCCTATCTGCGGAAGAGCGATTCACTCTCCGACTGGGGCGGGGGTGTTGGCGGTCCGATCGTCAAGGACAAGCTGTTCTACTTTGCCGCGCTGGAGCGCTACATGCAGGCCATGTGGGCTCTGGGCCCCAACTCGCGCACTGTGCCCACGGATGCCATGATGGGCCTGACCTCAAGCGGGAGTCTGGCGTCGTATGCCGACCTGAGCCCGCAGCTCTCACCCAACGTGCCTGTGCTGACCTATGGCGGAGCGCCGGCGTATGACGACTGCGGCAACCCCGTCTACCAGGGCGCCATCGTCAATCCGGCGACGGCCACGGGCGGCAAGTTTGGTTGCGTATTCGTGAACAACCATATTCCAACCAACCTGATCAGCAAGACCTCGGCGCAGATTCTGCAGCTCTATCACAAGTACTATCAGCCGGAGACCTCGCTGATTCCCAACGAGGCAGGACCGGCGTATAACCCGGATCCCTGGTTCCACAACACGCAGAGCAGCATCAAGATCGACTACAACCTGAGCAGCAAGCAGCATATTGCCGGCTCCTACTACTACGACAACTATCCGCGCATCAATGCGGACCAGGGCGGCGTGTGGTCGCCGACGGCGCAGTATGGCGGACCGATGGCCAATGCCTACTGGCACAACACGACGGCGGTGGGCGCGCGGTTGAGCGACACCTACATCGTCTCGCCGACGCTGCTGAACACGGTGAACGCGACCTTCAACCGCTTCCGCAACCCCAGCATCGCCATCTCGCAGGCAGGCGGTTGGGATAAGGCACTGGGCATCACCTCCGGCGCAGGCAACTTTCCGCTGATCGTCTTCAGCAGCGGCATGTATACCAACGGCGGCAACTACCACAACGGCTGGGACTTCTCCAGCATGGGCAGCCAGTTCAACGACTTCTATGCCGGCAACACGTTCATCTATGGCGACCAGGTGCAGTGGACGCACGGACGGCACAACCTGAAGCTGGGCGTGGAGTTCCGCGCCATGCAGTTCAACAGCCATCCGGATACGGGCACCTTCAACAACATCACCTTCGATCCGACCTCGACGGCGCCGGCGTGGTACAACTTCAACGCCTATAACCAGATTGGCAGCTCGTTTGCGAGCTTCCTGCTGGGCGATGTCTACCTGGCCACGGAGATGCCCAACGATCCGCAGTATGGACGCCGCAAGGCCTTCTCCTGGTATGCCATCGACGACTTCAAGGTGACGCCGCGGCTGACCATGAACATCAGCCTGCGCTGGGACTACAACAACCCCTACAAGGAGAAGTACGGCCACTGGTCGAGCTTCGAGATCAACGACAAGAACACGGTTACCGGCGAGATGGGCCAGTACGAGTACCTGACCAGCGGCAGCCAGTCGTTTGAGCGGCGGCAGAACTGGTACAACTACGCGCCGCACATCGGCGCGGCCTATATGGTGACGCCGAAGACGGTGATCCGGGCGAACTATGGCGTATTCTTTACGCCGCTGAACCTGAACACGTGGGGCGGCCTGCCCTACCAGCAGACCGGCAACCCCGGCTTCTACCAGCACAGCTCCGAGTCGAACTTCAACTGGGATGCAGGGTACCAGCCTGTGCTCTCCCAGGTGAAGACGCCGAACTACACGCAGTGGGGCGTGGTGAGCATCGATCCCCGCTCGCTGACGCCGGGCAACACGCAGCAGTACAACGTGGGTGTGCAGCGCGAGCTGGATGCCAACACCAAGATCGACGTGAACTGGATCCAGAGCCACAGCTACCACCTGCAGAGCGGCACGCTGCTGACCAACCAGCCGACCGTGGCCAACATGCAGAACTACGTGCTGCACGGCAAGTTCCCGGATTCCTACACGGCAAATCCGGCGTGGGGCTACGGTGGACCGGGCTGGCAGGGCATCACGCCGTATCCGCAGGTAGCGGTGTCGTACGGTCCGCTGTTCAGCGTCGGTTCGCCGCTGGGCAACTCGGACTACAAGAGCCTGCAGTTCAGCGTGACGCGGCGCGCCTCGCATGGACTCAGCCTGCAGGGCAGCTACGCCTGGGCGCGGGTACACGGCGACGTGGACACCGGCTTTGAAGAGCTGTGGTGGACCGGCAGCCTGCAGAACATCTACGACCTGAAGAACGAGGCCAAGAATATCTCGTCCTTCGACATGACGCACATCGTCAAGGGGTACATCATCTACGATCTGCCCTTTGGCCGTGGCAAGGCGCTGCTGGGCAATGCCAGCGCGGTGGTGAACAACATCGTCGGCGGCTGGAGCCTGAATGGCGACTTCCACTACAACACCGGCACGCCGATCCAGGTGCACTCCACCAACTCGTACCCGGGCTTCAACTCGGTGTATGTAAACCTGGCGCCGGGCTGCAGCCTGACCACGGGGACCCGCAAGCTGTATCAGTCCTACCTGAACAAGAGCTGCTTCTTGAATCCGGGGCCGGCACAGCTGGGCACGGCGGGCAACTTCCTTGCACAGGTGCGCAACCCCGGCCTGGCCTCAGAGGATCTGGGCCTGCACAAGAGCGTGGGCATGGGTCCGGATGGGCAGTACAACCTGACGCTCCGCCTGGAGTTCTTCAACCTGTTCAACCGCAACCAACTTGCCGGGCCGGACACCAATCTGGCTGATCCGAACTTCGGCAAGATCCTCAACTACGGCGGCATCGGAGGGCGCGTGGGCCAGTTTGGCGCACGGTTCACCTTCTAAGCTTTCCGCAGGCATTCCGGGCAGTTGCCAAGCGGCTGCCCGGAGCGCCGATCTCTCCTCCCGACTCATGGTCGCGGGTGCGTGGCACGCCGGGCTCGGGAACTGATCCTCCCCCAGATTCAGACTGAAGGAAATACATTCATGCCGCAGTTTTCATGGATACGCATCTCTACCTCAATGCTCGCCAGTATTCTGCTGCTTGCCGGATGCGGCGGCGGCGCGGCGGCGACCACCACAACTTCCCCAAGCCAGCAGGCCTCCGCACCGGTGATCACCACGACCGCAGCGCTGAATGGCGCAGAGCTGGTGACTCTTACAACCAGCACCTCCGGAGCAACGATCTACTACACGCTTGACGGCTCGACCCCGACGAGCAGTTCTTCGGTCTACACGGCTCCATTTCTGCTGGCCTCGAATGCCACCCTGAACGCCCTTGCCATGGCCTCGGGCGAGACGGCGAGCAGTGTGACCAGCAAGGCTTTCTCACTCAACATCCCCTCAGGCACGCTGGTGTGGGCCGACGAGTTCAACAATACAACCGGCGCGAACGCGCAACCCGATCCGAAGGTATGGACATATGATTCCGGCGCGGGCGGCTGGGGCAACAGCGAGCTGGAAACCTACTGCGCATGGAATGCCTCAGTGGCACCTTGCAGCACCTCAAATCCCAACGCTTACGTGGGGACCGACGGCTATTTGCATGTGGTGGCAGAACAGCCTTCGGCCGGCGTTTATACCTCAGCGCGGCTCAAGACACAGGGGCTCTTCAGCCTGCAATATGGGCGCATTGAAGTGCGCGCACAGGTTCCCGAAGAACAGGGCCTGTGGCCTGCCTTCTGGCTGCTGGGCAATAACATCACCAGCGTCAACTGGCCGGCCTGCGGCGAGATGGACGTGCTGGAGCGGGTGAACGCAGCGACCACGCCGGACTGGAATGAAGGCTCCATCCACGGCACCGGCTTTACCGGGACCAGCCTGGGCACGATCTACAACTTCAACAACGGGCAGACGGCGGCTGGATGGCATACCTACGGCATGATCTGGAGCAAAGGGAAGGTCTCGTATTACATTGACGATCCCTCCACGCCCTATGTGACCTACACGCCCTCAAACATCAGCGGGCTCAGTGGATCGGTATGGCCGTTTGATAGCGGAGCCAATTTCCTGCTTATCAACCTGGCGGTAGGCGGATCGTGGCCGGGCAGCCCCAACAGCGGCACCACCTTCCCGGCACAGATGCTGGTGGATTATGTGCACGTGTACACCAACTGAGAACGGCTCAATTTATCCGGGAGCGGCCCAGCAGAAGGCCGCTCTCGCGGTGCAAAAAAGTTCAAGGGAATCGAATGCTGCGAATTAGAAACTGTGTTGAAGGATTGGTGTTGTCACTGGCAGCTGCATCGCTTTTGCCGGCCATCCATGGCCAGCGAACCAGCATAAGGACAGCGGCCCAGCAGAGCAATCAGGACACCCGGGCCGGCAAGCTGCTGTGGAGCGATGAATTCAATGGCCCCAACGCAAGCGCGCCCGACCCCAGCAAGTGGGTGGTGGTCTATAACGACTCGGGCTTCGGCAACAATGAACTGGAGTATTACACCCACCGGGCGGCCAATCTGCACGAGGCGGACGGACATCTGGTGCTGACGGCGCGCAAGGAAACGTTCACCGGCAAGGACGGCCAGACCCGATCCTACACCTCAGGCCGCATTGAGTCGCGAGGCCGCTTTGACGCGAAGTACGGGCGGATCGAGGCGCGGATCAAACTTCCCAAAGGCAAAGGGCTGTGGCCGGCCTTCTGGCTGCTGGGCAGCGACTTCAAAACGACGGGTTGGCCGGGCTGCGGCGAGATCGACATTATGGAGAACGTGGGCTATGAGCCCTCGATTGTGCACGGCAGCCTGCATGGTCCAGGGTACTCAGGCGCGACGCCTTTGGGCGGTCTGTATGCCCTGCCCGGCAAGGCTGCATTCAGCGATGCCTATCACGTGTTTGCCGTCGATTGGCAACCCGGCGAGATTCGCTTCTACGTAGACAATCATCTCTACGAGACGCGCAAGGAATCGGATCTGGAGCCGGGTCAACGCTGGGTCTTCGATCATCCGTTCTATATCGTGCTGAACCTGGCAGTGGGCGGGTACTGGCCCGGCAATCCAGATGCGAGCACAGAGTTCCCCGCGCGGATGCTGGTGGACGATGTGCGGGTTTACAGCCTGGATCACACCTCGCACACAGACACGAGCAGCTCCAAAACATCGCTCACCGCGGCACGCTAGATCCAGCCAAGCAAAACGCCCCATCGCGCAATGCGGTGGGGCGTTTTGCTTGGCCTGTCATCACAGGCTCTAGACAGGCTGTGGGACGTACTCTTCCTCTTCCTCAACACCGTAGCGGCGGAGCAGGCTGGGCAGGCTCTGCGAGAAGGCCGAGCGCGGCATGACGGTATCGCAGCCGGCCTCAATGGCCTTCAGCTTCAGGTCGCCCTGGAGGTGGCTGAGGAAGCCAATGACCGACACGGCTTTGCGATATTTGGTCTTGAATTTGGGAATCAGCGTCATGGGCTTGGCATTCAGGTTGTTCAGGTCGAAGACGAGCAGGCTGGGCCGCTCTTGCTCGGGCAGGTCGATAAGCCGGGCCACGGTTTCCTTGTCGCCCTTCACGAACTCCACCTTGACGCCCAGCTTGCGGGCGGTCTCCTGAATCTTGGCCAGGAAGAAGAGATCCTCAATAAAGCAGAAGATGCGCGTAGGAGCATCTTCACGCACCGGCACCGGGGTCGCGTAGGACTCCTGGTAGTAGCCGCCATGATTGCCGCCGGAGAGCGGAATGGTGGAGGGAGGACCATCGGCTACATTGCCATTTGCGGCGCGATAGCTGTGGTCCATAGGCCCCACGAACTCGCGCGGGCCCTTCTGCTTGGTCTTGCGCTTGCCCTGCTGCGGCGCAATGCTGTTGCCGGGCTGAGCGGACTGGGAAGGGCCTTTCTGGAAGGTCTTTTTCTTCTTTCTTCCCTGCCCCTGTCCCTGGTGCTGGGTGTGCGCTTTGGGCTGTGCGGTCTGCTGCGGAGGCGGAGGCGCGGCCATCTGGCTCTGCTGCGCCTGGGGCGCGTTGGTCTGGCTGCCCCCCTTGTTTTTGCGGCGCCGGCGCCGACGCCGGTGTCCCTGCGACTGCCCCTGGCCGTTGTCAGGGGATGATCCCAGTTCTGGCTGGGATGGTGTCGTTTCTGTCGTCATGCTTTAACTTCCTGATGCTTTACTGTCAGCTGCATTGGATCTTCTGGTGTGTGGACATCGCCACAGAATCCGGGCCGGCCGGGACAAACTGTTTGTTCACGGGTGCGAGCTCCGATGCGCTGCTGTCCTCAATTCACGGGAAAACTTCCATACGCTGGGAAGAAGAACGGCTGTCCCTGTCTGGGGTTCCACGCACTCTTCCATCGTTTGAGTCTTCTGCTCCATCCCCGGATCTGCTGGCCGATGGCCTACGTCCATAATCCGGGTTCCATGGCCCACGTTCGACCTCGATGCAGCTGCAAGGGTCAAGTATGTACACAGGAGCAATGCCCAAGTTCCATCCGGTGTCCCCAGTGCGGAACAGGGCGGCTAACGTCTTCCTCAGATGATGCCCTTCCTATGTGAGCACTCTTCCGCGTACGGCCTTGGAGAATGAACCGGTCGACGAGGGATTGCTGCTCGGCGGCGAGCCTGGCGAACCCGCTTAAGGGTAGCCCGCGTCAGCCGCATGATAGGCAACTCCGATACTACAGCGACCGGGCCCGGCTGGCAAGTCCAGATTGCGGGAGAGACGTGCAGGAAATGCCGGCAGGGGTGCGGAGATGGTAACTGGTCTCTGGCGAACCTAGCTGGAAATACAAAACGCCACCTTTTCAGGTGGCGTCAGACTGCTGACAAAGTACCTCATTAGGCTCTCGTTTTCCACGAGGGTCTTTTGTATTTTGTATTCATGCTGAAGAAGCCGGAAGTGCAACAGCAGGAGCTTGAGTGGGTGTCGATCGAAGCTCTGGTGCCA
>DAIDGZ010000052.1 GCA_027452125.1 Acidobacteriaceae bacterium
GTCGAGTATGGCGGCACCTACCAGGAGCAGCAGAAGTCCTTCCACGACCTGCTGCGCGTGCTCCTGCTGGCTCTGGCTCTGGTCTTTGGCGTGCTGCTCACGGAGTTCCGCAACTTCCCCGCGCCCATCGCCATCCTCACCTCGTCGGTGCTCTCCATCTCCGGCGTTATCGCGGGGCTGCTGTTGACCAACACCACCTTCAACGTGGCGTCATTTATGGGGCTCATCATGGTGATTGGCATTGTGGCTAAAAATGGCATCCTCCTGCTTGATGCCGATGAGCGCTTCCGCGCCGAAGGCATGTCCGCGCGCGATGCCATGTTCCACGCCGCACAGCGCCGCCTGCGTCCCATCGTCATGACCGCCCTGGCCGCCGTCTGTGGCATGCTGCCGCTGGCCTTCGCCATCGGCGCTGGCTCGCAGATGTTGCAGCCGCTGGCCATCGCCGTCATCGGCGGCCTCTGCATCTCCATGGTGCTCAGCCTGGTGGTCACCCCGGTGGTCTACTTCCTGCTCACGCGCGACAGGCATGAGATGGGTGAAGAAGCTGCGTAAGGCTTTCGCGATAGATACAAGGATCAATGCAGCGCGCCCCGGATCTCGTCTCTGAGGTCCGGGGCGCGCTGCATTATTCAGCCTGTGGAAGGCCCGGTCTTCTGGCCTTAGGCACGCATCGCTGGACGCCGATCTGTGTCCAGCGATGCGTCAGGGTATCGTTCCGATTACTGTGCCGCAGGCAGGCTGCGGAGGTAGTTCACCAGGGTCTTCAGGTCAGCATCCGGGATCTTGCCCGCATACGAAGGCATCGGGTTCGCTGCACCTGTGTGCGTCTTCGGTGCGGGATGGAGGATTGTCGCCTCAATCTGCTCTGCCGTCAGCCGCTTGCCCACGCCGTTCAGGGCCGGTCCAATATCCCCGCCGTCCTGCCCGACGCGATGGCAGAGCATGCAGTTGTTGTTGGCGATGATGGCTTTTGCGCGCTCGGGGCCAGCGGCGCCCTGCGGTGCGGAGGTCACAGCAGCGGCATGTGTTGCCGTCTGAGCCACGGGTGCGGCCACCGCCATGCCTACCGGCGTCAGTCGGAAGAGAGCGCCCGGATTCGCATCTTCAATCATCCACAACGCACCGTCCGGGGCAACTTCCACATCGCGGATGCGATGGCCAACCTCCCAGCGGTCTACTGCCTTGGCGCCGCCATGGCCGTCGAAGGTGATGCGTACCAGCGCCTCGGTGGCCAGGCCGCTCACGAAGGCCGAGCCGTTCCACTGCGGGAACATAGCGCCCTTGTAGAACATCAGATTGCCCGGCGCAATCACCGGCACCCAGTAGATCACCGGCTTGGCCAGATCGGGGCGTGTGTCTGGACTGGGAATGGGCACGCCGTTGTAGTTGTGTCCGTAGGAGACCAGCGGCCAGCCATAGTTCTTGCCTGGCTCGATCAGGTTCAGTTCGTCGCCGCCTCGCGGCCCATGTTCCACCTCCCACAGCCGTCCGTCGGGGGCAAAGGCCAGTCCATAGGGCGTGCGGAAGCCAGTGGCCCAAGTCTCCGCGGGCGTCAGGTTCGGTCCGGGATACGTATAGGTGCGCACCACCGGCGCGGTCTTGGCCTTCTCCGTGTCGGCAGGCGGGTCGATGATGGGTACGGTATGCGCGCCCGTCTTGCCAGCCATGGGATTGCCGGGAGCCGGCTTGCCATCCAGGGTCAAACGCAGGATCTTGCCCACCGGTTGGTTAGGGTCCTGCGCGGGTGTCATGCGCTGCCGGTCGCCCGAGGTGAGGTAGAGATATTTGCCGTCCGGCGAGAAGGCGACTGCAGCCCCGAACTGCCCGCCCCGTCCACCTTCAGGGTCGCGCCAGATCACGCGTAGCCCTTCCAGGCTGGCGGTATTGTGGCCGATCTGCAGCCGGGCCTTGGCCAGTGCCAGGCTGGAGCCATCCTCATGCGGCTCGGAATAGGTGAGATAGATGGAGTGGTCCTGAGCGTAGTGGGGCGAGAGGTAGACGCCCAGCATACCGCCCTGACCGCGCCAAAGAACTGCGGGGACGTTCTGGACTGGGGTCTTCTCTCCCTGCTGCGTGACCAGCTCCAGACCGCCTACCTTCTCGGTGATGAGCATCCGTCCGTCTGGCAAAAAGGCAATCCGCCACGGCAGGCGCAAGGTTGTCACTTGCGTCATCGTGAACGGGAGGTTAGGGTCAGGTGTCTGTTCGCCTGCATTTACTTGCGCCGAAGCAGCGCTCGAAAATAAGGCCAGCAATAACCCAGCGATTGCCAGGTGCTTCATCGTCTCCTCCATAGAGCCATAGAGTGGTCTGACCGGTTAATGATCGGTCGCATTCCCGAAATTGTGAATCATTCAAAGGGGGCGTTGGTTACAGCCAACTCGGTGCTTTAGCCGAAAAGGCGCTCTCGTTGTTGCTGGTATTTCATCTTCCGGGGTTCCTCGCCTCAACGGTTAGAGCACAATACTTTCATAGTAAAGATTGCGGTGGCAAAGATGAAGGCTGGTTGCCATCATTACGGGCCCTTCAGGCAACCCGCCTCAGCATCGGTTTCATGAAACTTGATTGCCGGGGAAACACTTTGATCAGCAAACAAACTGATAGATTCGGATTCTTCCGCCCCTTCTTCAATTCCTGCGGGCTCATTGCGTTGCGATTTGTTCGTCGAGCGGAAGGCCCCTCTGGTCCGCCCCCGTCCACTCCGAATGGCACAATAAGTCCATGACCGCGTCCGATCCCATCGTTCTCACCGCTGCCCAGGCTCGCGTCCTTGGCGCGCTCGTTGAAAAGGAAGTTACCACCCCCGAGTACTACCCGCTCTCGCTTAACGCCCTGGTCAACGCCTGCAACCAGCGCTCCAATCGCGAGCCGGTGATGAATCTGGATGAGGATGAGGTGCGTCAGGCGCTGCATGGGCTGGAAGACCACCGCCTTGCCGGACGCGCGCGTTCTGCCGATGGCCGCGTAGCCAAGTTTGAGCACTGGCTGGGTGAGGCCTTCAACCTCAGCCGCGCGGAGACCGCCTTGCTTTGCTTCCTGTTGCTCCGCGGCCCGCAGACTCCCGGCGAACTGCGCTCCCGCACCGAGCGCATGCACCGCTTTGAAGAGATTGCCGATGTGCAGGCCGGCCTGCAGAAACTGGCTGAGCGCACCCCGTCCTTGGCCGCCGTCCTGCCTCGTCAGCCCGGAACCAAGGAGGCGCGTTACGCCCACCTGCTTGCCGGTCCGGTCGAGTCCGTCGCGGTAGCCGCTGCCGTTGCTTCTGCGCCCAACGCCGCCGACCCAGCCCAGGACGAGCGTATCGTCCAGTTGGAGTCCGCGGTGGAGGAGCTGAAGCAGACCGTTGCCGCACTCCAGCAGCGCATTGACTCGCTCTTCGGTTGAGGCGGTTCTAGGGCCTGTTCACACTACGCGGATGGCGGCGACGGGAGCCGATTTTTCTGAGTTCGAGGAGGAAGGAGCGACGCA
>DAIDGZ010000053.1 GCA_027452125.1 Acidobacteriaceae bacterium
GAACAAGCTCGCCGTCGAGATGCCCGATCTCGCGCTGGCCTCGCCGCTTGGCCGCACCGCGCGCATGGTGAATATGTCCGCGCTGGGCCAGGCCCTTACTGAGTTGGAGAACCCGCGCGTCCACGCCCTCTTCGTCTACAACTCCAATCCCGGCGCCGTTGCTCCCAATCAAAACGCGGTGCGCCGCGGCCTGGCCCGCCCTGACCTCTTCACCGTAGTCCACGATCTCTTCTTCAACGACACCACGGACTACGCCGACTACGTGCTGCCCGCCACCACCTTCCTGGAGCACACGGATATTCAGGGCGCCTACGGCCACTACTTTGTGCAGCTCTCCCAGCAGGCCATCGAGCCTCCCGGCGAAGCCCGCTGCAACGTCAGCCTTTTCAGCGAACTCGCGCAGCGCATGGGCTTCCCCGAGACCTGCTTCCGCGACACGCGCGAGCAGATCATCCGCCAGGCCCTCAACATCGGCCCAGACGGCCACTCCACCAACCCCGGCATGGAGCACATCACCTGCGAGGCGCTGCAGGAGCAGGGCCACATCCCGCTCGCCTTTCATCGCGACCCCGAAGGAAACCCCTTCCTGCCCAACGCCTCAGGCCCGCTGCCCACGCCCTCCGGCAAGGTGGAGTTCTACTCGGAAGCGCTGGCCGCCGAAGGCCTCGATCCTCTCCCCGCCTTCACGCCCAACACCGAATCGCGCTGGAGCCCGGCCGCCGCGCGCTACCCCCTGGAGTTCCTGCCCCGCAAGGCCGATAACTACATGAACTCCACCTTTGCCAACCTCGACGGCCACCGCAAAATGGAGGCCCGCCATCACCAGCGCCTCGAAATGCATCCCGCCGATGCAGCCGCGCGCGCCATCGCCGAGGGCGATCCCGTTCGCATCTTCAATGACCGCGGCACGGTGCAGTTGATCGCCACGCTCAATCCCAGCCTGCCCGCCGGCGTGGTCGCCGCGCAGCTGGACTGGGCCAAACTCCATCCCGACTCCAGCAATGTGAACGCACTCACCAGCGAATATCTCACCGATCTCGGCGCCGGAGCTACCTTCTACTCCACACTCGTGCAAGTTGCCCGTACCAGCGTGTAGAGCGCTACTCTGAATCCATGAACTGGACAGCACTCGCCGCAGTCGCCGCCGTGTTTCTTATCTTCTTTCTGCTCAAGCGCGCCGGCCAGATCTCCGCCAAAGCCGCACAGGACTTCCTCCAGAAGGGCGCACTGGTCATCGATGTGCGCAGTACCGGCGAGTTCGCCGGTGGCCACCTGGCCCGCGCCATCAACATTCCGCTGGACCAGATCGAGTCTGCCATCCCACGCCGCGTTGCCGATAAGAATCAGGTGCTGCTGCTCCACTGCGCCAGCGGCATGCGCAGCGGCATGGCCAAAAGCAAGCTCAAAGCCATGGGATACGCCAACGCCTACAACCTGGGCTCCTACAGCCGCGCAGCCAGCATCGTCCAGGCAAAATGAGCCTCTTCGCTCACATCCCCGATCTGGCAATTCGATAGCGTGTTCGTCTGCTGATGGCTTGCGGCAGGTCTATCTCCTGCCGCTCCAGCCTACTTCTTCGCCCGCTTGTAGAACGGAATCGGCGTCTGCTTCGCTCGCACGCGATTGCCGCGCACATCCACCAGCACATCGCTGCCCGCTTCGGCTACCGCCGTGGGCACCAGCGCCAGCGCAATGTTGGTCTTGAGGAACGGCGCAGGCGAGCCAGAGGTGATCTGCCCTATCGCCTCGCCCTCCAGCGAGAACACCGCGTATCCATCGCGCCCGATGCCCCGCTCCACCATCTCCAGACCCACCAGTTTGCGCGCCGGACCGCCCGCCGCCTGTACCTCCAGCAGCGCCTCGCGGCCGATGAAATCGCCCTTGTCCAGCTTGAGCCAGCGCGACAGTCCTGCCTCAAACACGTTGATCTCCTCTGAGATCTCGTGCCCATAGAGGCTCATGCCCGCCTCCAGCCGCAGCGTGTTGCGGGCGCCCAGCCCGCACGGCCGGATGCCAAACTCCGCGCCCGCCTCCAGCATCGCCTCCCACATCTTTACCGTGGTGGCCTCGTCCGCGGGAATATAGACCTCAAAGCCGTCTTCGCCGCTGTAGCCCGTGCGCGCAATCAGCACGTTGGGAACGCCCGCAACCGTTCCCCACGTAAACCAGTAGTTCTTGATGGCTGCCAGGTCCACCTTGGTCAGTTTGGCCAGCGTCTCCAGGGCCCGCGGCCCCTGCAGCGCCAGTTGCGAATAATAGCTGGAGTAGTCGCTGATGTGGATGCCCGGCTGCCCGCCCAGGTGCTGGCGAATCCATGCGTAGTCCTTGTCCTTGGTGCCGGCGTTCACCACCAGCAGATAGTCGTTCGCCCCCAGCCGATGCACCAGGATGTCGTCCACAAACGTGCCCTGCGGCGTCAGCAGTGCCGAGTAGTGCGCCTGCCCATCCTGCAGCTTCGCCGCGTCATTCATGGTGATCCGCTGCACCGCCGCCAGCGCAGCCGGCCCGCGAAACTGGATCTCGCCCATGTGGCTCACGTCAAACAGCCCCACACCGGTGCGCACCGCCACGTGCTCGGCAATCAGGCCCCCGCCGTCGCCCGGGTACTCCACCGGCATATCCCATCCGCCAAAATCCACCATCTTCGCCTTCAGGGCGCGATGCGTTGCATTCAAAGCGGTCTTCTTCAGCGGTGTGGCGGTTGCGGCTTGATCGGTCGTGGCCATGATGCTTCCTTTCAGCGGGCGTAAATTCCCTCTCTCACCATAGGACCGCCAGCCGGTCCGGTCAATTCCGCCCCATCTGGCATTACGATGGGATGAAGTTCCCCTGTGCACACCGCAACAGGAAAGAGAAGGAAGATGCAGAACCGCTCCGAGTACTTTCGCGGATACCTGATGCTGCTGGTGGCCGCCGTAGCCTTCTGGCGCGGCTGGAAGATTCACACCGGCCACACTGCCCTGCTGGGCTACACGCTGGGCGTGCTGGCCCTGGCCATGGCCGTCTGGCACCTCACCCGCAAGCCTGCTCCGCGCCGGGAACGCTAACGCCCGCACTCTGAACCAGT
>DAIDGZ010000054.1 GCA_027452125.1 Acidobacteriaceae bacterium
GATCGAATAGACGTTGTCATTCTGAATGTTGCGCTGCTCGATACTGAAGAAGAAGGATGCCCACTTCGACATCGGTCCGCTGACAGTTCCGTTGTACTGGAAGCTGTGATACGAGGGCAGGCTGGTTGTGAACGGGTTTCCCGTATTCAGCCCCTTGGCATTGCCCATGCCAAAGACGCGTCCGTGCAGGGTATCCGTACCGGGTTTGGTCAGAATCTCAATGCGCCCGTAGCCCAGACGATCGAACTCCGCGGAGAAAGGGTTTTGGTTGATGCGGATCTCGCGAATGGCCGACTTGGGAGGAAGCTGGCCGCCGGTAAAACCATCGATGTAAATCTGGCCGCCATTTGGACCTGCAGAGGGCCCTGCGAGCGCCTGTAACTCATTTTGCAGCTCATCCGGATCATCGGAGAGGGCATCGAGATCCTTGTCCTTCAGCACCATTGAACTGGCATTGGAGCCTGCCTCAACGCTGACGGTCGGCTCTCCTTCGTCGGTGACGACGACGCTCTGTTGTGCAGACTCAATGGCCATCGCGATATCAACACGCTTGGTTTGGCCGGCAGTGACAGTGATGGGGGTAGACACAAACGGCGAGAACCCCTCTGCCGTTGCCTGCACCACGTAGTCACCGGCGGCAAGTCCCTTCACGGCATAGCCGCCCGCCGCATCTGCTGTCACGGTGGTCGTGAACGAACCTTGTGCGCTCTTTACGGTGATTTTGCTGCCAGGGATGAGTGCGCCGGTCGGATCTGTAATGTGCCCATGCAGCGTCCCCGTCACGGGCTTGGCGGCGGCATCTGCCGCCTGGCCGAACGCATAGTTCACGCCGGCACTCGAGAGCGCAATGATGAAGATGAAATGAATGAAAATTCGCAACTTTGAATACACGTGTCCCTCGCTGATGTCTCTATGAATGAAAACTGTCCGTGTTCCTACTGAGCCGCGGCAACATCCGCGCCGCCACTGGTGTTCATGCTCCAGTTGGAAAGCAGGTTCTGGCTAGCCTCAGACGACTGAAGCAGCGGCTCAACGCCGGCCAGCAGAGTGATGGCGGTGACGTCGGAAGCGCTCTGCGTGGATACCAGCATCACGGCATCGCCCTTGTTCAGATCGGTCAACTTGATCTGGGGAGCGCGGCTCAGAAGCTGCTGCAGGTCCATTGCACCCCCAGCAGGGCCACCTTCGCCCCCTTGTCCCATGCCCATGGGCCGCCCTTCACCAGCGCGCTGTCCACCGTTCCGGCCGGCAAAGCCCGCGGCGGCCCCGCCCTTGAGGCGCATGGCAAGAAACTGCGCCATGCGCTCGGGAAGCTTGCGCATCTGGGACTCAGGACTGATGTGGATTGTGACCTGCTTCTTCGTCGCCAGATCCTTCACTACCAGAGTGGACTTGGCTGGATCGAGCGATGTGATGGTTCCAGAGATGTTGCGGAAGCTGCCGGAGACGACTTCGGCTGCCGTCAACTCTGTTCCGTCGGCATTCTTGTCACCGCGGGCGCGCAACTGATCGCCGGGGTGAATGTCGGTGATTGGCGCTTGCGTGGCTTCGTCATAGCGCACAGAGGCTGGCGCGTAACGCTTGAGAATCGTGTCTTTGGTGGTGTGGATCGTAATGGTCTTCTTGGTCTGCCCGGCGCCGCTCGTCAACAAAATCACGCCGCCAGCAGGATCAATGCTCTTGACCAGGCCGCCCACGCCGTTTGTCTGCCAGGCTTCGCGCTCCTGCTCCTGCTTCCTGGCCAGGTCAGACTCCTTGATGGCGATTACTTCCTGTGCCTGCAGTGTGCCCGCTGGAGCGTTGGGATCCATCCTTACCAGAACTCGATCTCCACTGGAAAGATCAGAGAACTTGATTGTTTCGGCGCCGGCCAAGGTACGCTGTCCGGGTGCAATACGCTTCAGCACAGCCGTCGCCGGCACATCCACCTGGTAGGCCTGGCCGGCATCGTTCTTCACCGTAATCGTCGTTCCGTTGGTGCCGCTCACCGTGCCTACGACGCGTGTCGGCGCCTGGCCATAGATGGCGGGCGCCAGCAAAAGCATGAGAGCCGACAGCGCCAACGTGAACAGAAGAGCTGGTTTGCGGGGGGACTTCTGGTGCTTCATGAGCAATTTCTCCACAAAATAAGTCCTGCCGATGCGCGTAAAGGTTCAGTCATCGTCATTTGCGTAGACGAATGAGCCCGGCAAAAGGTTGAAATGAGAGGCAACGCTCCATTCACAGTGTGGTGCGCGTAAAAGATATGCGGTAACTATATGAATACAGGATGGATAGATATATCTTTCCGGGCCGCTCAGGCTGGTGCGGATGCAAACCGTGAAAACTGGCGCCCACATATGCGCTCGGGCGCTTGCATTGCAGCCGACAGCGAATCAGCGCGCCAGTTGTGCGGTTTCAAGGAAGGTATAGCTGCCGGAGGGGGAGGGAATCACATGAGTTAACCGGCGGTTGTGCACGATCACCGTATCTCGATACCAGAGATTGATAGCAGGCAAATCGCGGGCCAGGATCTGCTGCACCTGCACGTAGTCGGCGCGCCTGCGGGCCATCTCCTCGCTTTGTCCGGCATCCTGGAGCAGTGCATCCAGTTGCGGGTTGGAGTAACGTCCGCGGTTGCCGCCGTGCGGGGGAAAGCTTTTGGTGGCAAACGCGTACTCGTAGATGTCCGGCTGCTCATTGCCGCCGATCCAGCGCAGGGAGTACATCTGGAAGGCGCCGCGGGTCACATCGGAGTAAAAGGTGGCAAATTCAAAACTGCGCAGGTCGAGCGCGATGCCCACCTGGGCCAGTTGCTGCTGGAGCACGGCTGCCAGCAGTCGCGTGCCTTCGTCGTTGCTGGTCTTCATGGTCAGATGCAGGCGAATGCCATCGGGACCGGGCCGGTAGCCGGCAGCATTCAACAGCTGCCGTGCGCGCGCCGGATCATAGCCATAGCGAGTAACATCGCTGGTCCATGCCCAGTGCGAGGGCGGCAGCAGGCTCAGCGCGGGCTGGGCACGGCCATCGAGAAGGGTTTGGATGATGAGCGGGCGATTGATGGCGCAGGCAATAGCCTGACGGACGCGCACATGGCTTAGCAGTGGATCGCGCAGATTGAAGGCCAGATATTGAATCTCGGTGCCGGGAGTATCTTCAATGCGCAGCTCCGGGCGGCGGGCCAGCACGGGCAGGGCATCCATGGGCAGGGAGTTGACGGCGACATCGGCGGAGCCTTTCTCCATCTCCAGCGATTGCGTGATGGCGTCAGGCACCACGGCGAAACGGACGCGTTCAATGCTGGGGACAACCGACCAACTTTGCGGATTGCTCTCGATCAGCACATCCTGATCGATCTGCTGGCTGACAAAGCGAAAGGGGCCGGTGCCAACAGGATGCCGCCAGAAATCCTTGCCGCTTCCATAAGGGACGATGCCCATGGCTCCCGTGGAGAGGTTGGTGAGCAGCGCATTGTCCGGATGGCGCAGATGGAAGACGACGGTGCTGGAATCCGCGGCAGTGATGGAGGCGACAGAGGCGTAGGCTGCAGACTTGGGCGAGATGACTGTGCCGTCGCGCATGGACTCAATGGTCCACACCACATCGCGTGCGGTAAGCGGACGTCCATCCTGAAAGCGCATGCCTGCGCGCAGATGAAAGACGAGCGAGAGCGGATCGGGCTGATCCCAGCTTTGCGCCAACGCGGGCACAAAGCGGAAGTGCGCGTCGCGCGCCACCAGGCCATCGAAGAGCAGTGCATCGATGCGTTGCGACTGTGCATCTGTACCGATGCGCGGATCGAGGTTTGCCGGGCTGCTTTCGATCAGGAAGACAACCGTGTGCGGATCGCGAGGCGCTGAATGGCATCCAGCGAGCAGGCAGAGTGCAGCGAGCGCGAGCAACCTACGCATAGGTCACCTGGCCGAGAATGGCTGGTCGCGATGCGCCTGTGGCAGCAGGAACATTGCCGGGCAGATGGTTCCAGGTGTGCCAGGCGAGCAGTGCGAAGGCAGCAGCCTCTTTGGCGCTGACGGGCATGCCGAAGTCTTCGCTGGCAGCCAGTTGGCAGCCGAGCGGCGCCAGACGCTGCGCCAGCATTGCCATCAGTGTGCGGTTGCGCGCGCCGCCGCCGGAGACGATGAAGTCCACCGGATGCTGCCTCATCCTGCGATGCACAAAGCGCTTATAGCTCTGCACGATGGTCTCGGCGGTGAATGCCGTTGCGGTGGCCAGTGCATCGTGCGACGAACTGCTGTGCCTGCGGCATGCGGCGGCAAACTGCGCGGCATATTCGCGGCCAAACTGCTCGCGGCCGGCAGTGCGTGGTGGCTTCAACTGGAAGTAGGCATTGCGCAGCGCTCGCGCCAACACCGGCTCAATCACATGTCCTGCGGCGGCCAGAACGCCGTTACGGTCAAAGGGCTTGTTGAAGAGCGCAGCGGTGAGTGCGTCGAGGATCATATTGCCCGGCCCTGTGTCGAAGGCAATCAATGCATCGGGGCCGGCGCCTGCGGGAATTGCGGAGAGGTTGGCAATGCCGCCAATATTTTGCAGTACGCGACCACGCATGGCATGCGCGTAAAGGGCAAAATCAAGCAGCGGCACGAGAGGCGCGCCCTGACCACCGGCCAGCATGTCTGCCGGGCGGAAGTTGGAGACCGTGGGAACCCCGAGTGCGGCAGAGATTGCCTGCGCTTCGCCGGCCTGCCATGTGCAGGCAAAGCGGCGGCCAGCATATGACGCGGGCTGCGGCTGATGGTAGAGCGTTTGTCCGTGGCATCCAACAAGGTCGAGCTGGATCTTGTGCTTGGTGACGGTGTGAGTCACGGCTTCGGCATAGGCCAGGCCGAGCCTCCAGTGCAGCCGGGCCAGTTCGGCCGTTGAAATGGAAGCTGCGTTCATGGCGGCCAGCACCGCACGGCGCAGAGCGGCTGGGTATGTGAATCCCTCATGCGCCAGCAGGGTTAGACTGGGGCGCAGTTTGCCCGAGGCAATCCGCACCACGGCTACATCGATACCGTCTGCTGAAGTGCCGCTCATCACGCCGGCAATGATCAGGGACTTCGCGCTCATGCGTTCTCCTGCGGAGGCTGCAACCGCGCCACGGTTTCGCTGAACCTGAGAATACGCGCGCGCAATGCTGCGAACTGGGCCGTTGTCAGTATGCGCGACGGCGGCTGAGAGAAGAACTTGCGGCGCTTCTGCGCAACCAGGCGCGCCCGCTGCATCAGTAGAGTGCGAAATGCAGCGGAGCGTTCTGCCTCGGCGATCAGTGCCTCGTAGGCACGCAGAATCAGTTCGGGGCTGTGGCAAATTTCGATCAGGTCCATCCCCGCGCGCATCGCCTGAACCGCTGCCTGCTCTATCGGTATGTAGTTGAGGATGCCGCCCATCTCCAGATCGTCAGAGAAGATGAGGCCGCGATAGCCGATGCGTTTGCGCAGGATGGCAGAGATCCAGTAAGCCGAGACGCTGGCCGGTTGATGCTTCCCGGGCGTGCGTGGATAGGCGGCATGATTCACCATCACCATCGGCAGTTCGCTGCCCAGAGCGCGATAGACAGCCAGATCGTTGCGCCACAGATCAGGGAAGGCGCAGTCAATCGATGGCGTCGCCAGATGCGAGTCCAGCGTGCCCGCACCGAGGCCCGGGAAGTGCTTGCCGCAGCCTACGATCCGCTGGGCGGCAAGGCCCGCGAGAAACCTTTGTGCGTATTCGACGACTCCCACTGCGGTTTCTGCTGCCACGCGCGTTCCCATCACCCCGGCGGATGCGGGCAGCGCGAGATCGAGCACCGGAGCAAGCGTGGTATTGAAGCCGAAGGCCTGCACGGCGCGGCCAATCAGTATGCCATGCTCTTGCGCCAGAGCAGGCTTTCTTGCGTGCCGTGCGGCCTGCGCTACCGACTGGGCCGAGGGCATGGGCGCCAGTGCATCGCGCAGGCGATCCACTGTGCCGCCTTCCACATCCACGCAACGCAGGCTGTTTTCCGTGCAGAACTCACTGGCTTGCTGCAGAAGCGTGCGGGTTTGCTGCGCATCCGCAATATTGCGCCGGAAGAGGATGATGCCAGCCGGACGCACCAGCTTGAGCCAGGCGCGCTCCAGCCCGGTCAGCTCAGTACTGCTCAGGCCCACCACCAGCAGGCTTCCTGCTGCACCGCGCACGGTCACGGTCATGCCTTCTCCTTCAGCTCCTGCTGCAACTCTTCCAGCAGGTTCAGGGCTTGCAGTGGCGTCAGCTTATTCACGTCCACTTCTGCTATCCGGTCGACGATGCGCTGTGATAGCGGCGTGAAGATGGTCAGTTGCAGAGGCTCGGCGGCGGTCTCTTCGCGCACACTCTGCCGTTCCTGTTTTTCATGCTGGCGCAGCACATGGCGCGCCCGCTCGATCACCGGGCGGGGCAGGCCGGCCAGCCGCGCCACTTCGATGCCGTAGCTTTTGCTGGCCGCACCGGGCTCGATGCTGTGCAGAAAGACAATTCCGTCAGGGGCTTCCTTTACACCCACGCGCAGATTGCGCACGCGTTGCAGCTTTTCCGCCAGCATGGTCAGCTCGTGATAATGCGTGGCAAAGAGTGTGCGAGCACCGGTCTCGGCGTGCAGATATTCCACGGTGGCCCAGGCCAGCGAGAGTCCATCAAAGGTAGCTGTGCCGCGGCCCATCTCATCCAGCAGCACCACGGAGCGTGCCGTGGCCGTGTTCAGGATGGTTGCAGTCTCGGTCATCTCCACCATGAAGGTGGAACGGCCGCGAGCGACGTTGTCACTGGCGCCGATGCGGGTGTAGATGCGATCCACCAGGCCGAAGCGCATGCGGTCTGCAGGGACGAAGCTGCCCATCTGTGCCATGAGGACAAGCATGGCAGCCTGGCGCAGATAGGTGCTCTTGCCGCCCATGTTGGGGCCGGTGATGAGCAGCAGGCTGGGGCCTTCGCCTCCAGCGTTTAGATATACGTCGTTCGGGATGAAGTGGCCTTCGCGTGTGTCCTCAAGCCATTGCTCGATGACCGGATGCCGGGCGGCTATCGCCTCCAGCAGCGGCTCATCCGCGAGCTGCGGCCGCACATAGCGGCGCATGGCCGCCAGATGGGCAAAGTTGGCAAGCAGGTCAGCCTCGGCGACCACGGCAGAACTGCGTCGAATGCGGCTGGCAGCGGACAGCACTAAGGCGCGCAACTCGGCGAAGATGCGCCTCTCGATCTCGATGCAGCGATCATGCGCGGTGAGAATCTTGCGCTCGTACTCCTTCAGCTCTGGCGTGGTGAAGCGCTCGGCGTTGACCAGTGTTTGCTTACGCTCGTAATCCGCGGGGGCAAGTGCGAGATTAGCCTTGGTGATCTCAATGTAGTACCCAAAGACCGAGTTGTAGCGCACCTTGAGTGAAGCAATGCCTGTGCGCTGACGTTCACGCTCTTCAACGGCCGCGATGGCCTGGCGCCCGCTGGTGGAGATGCTGCGCAGTTCATCGAGTTCCGCATCCACGCCGGAGGCGATGGCGCCGCCGTCGGCCATGGTCAGCGGCGGTTCGGCAACCAGCGTTGCAGCAACGCGCGCGGTGATGTCATCCAGCGGATCAAGCTGGTGGGCCAGTTCGCTCCATCCTGGAGTCGCCAGAGCATCCAGCGCAGTCTTGAGTGCGGGCAGACGTGCGAGACTGACGGCCAGGGCACGCACATCACGAGGGCCGGCAGAGTCCAGTGAGAGCCGCGCCAGCAGCCGCTCCAGATCGAGAATGCCTGAGAAGGCGCGACGCACCTCTTCGCGTTTGAGCAGGTCGCCATGCGCTTCGGCGACTGCCTCATAGCGGGCGTGCAGAGCGGCCGCGTCCATCAGCGGGCGCAAGATGGTGGCGCGCAGCAGGCGCTTGCCCATAGGGGTCTGGCAGGCATCGAGCGTGTGGAAGAGCGTGGCGCGGCTGTCCTGCCCGGCAAAGAGAGGCTCGACCAATTCGAGATTGCGCACGGTGACCTGGTCCAGTTCCAGCGCGGTGGAGTGCTCCTGGAATCTGAGGCTGTCGATGTGCAGCGCGTCAATCTTCTGTGTGGCGCGTACGTAGTGCAGAACCGCGCCGGCTGCGATGGCCGCGGAAGAATGCTCGGCGAGGCCGAAACCCTCCAGCGTGCGCACATTCATCTGCCGTTCCACCAGGGGAACGGCGTAGTCATGGGTCCACACCCAGTCTTCCACCCGGGTTCGCGCGGGAACCTGCTCAAGCTGTGCGGGCAGTTCTGCGCTGGCAGGCAGCAGCACCTCACTGGGCGAGGCCAGAAGCAGTTCATCCACTGCCTGCTGGCGAGCCTTGGCGCCGTGATACTCAGCAGTGCGGAACTCGCCGGTAGAGATGTCCAGCAGCGCGATGGCGCATAGCGATTCTTTGCTGCGCGTGGTCTCAAACAGCGCGGCGAGGAAGTTGTTTTGTTCTTGCCCCAGGGCTGCATCGAGCGCGGTCCCCGGGGTCAGCACGCGCGTTACTTCACGGCGCACGATCTTCTTGGTGAGCTTGGGGTCCTCCATCTGTTCGCAGATGGCGATGCGGTAGCCCTTCCGCAGCAGGCGTGTCAGGTAGCCCTCGACAGAGTGGTAGGGAACGCCGCACATGGGAACCTGGCGCTCGCGATCGCGCGCGGTCAGGGTGAGCTGCAACTCGCGGCTGGCCACGGTGGCATCGTCGTAGAAGAGCTCATAGAAGTCGCCCATGCGGAAGAAGAGCAGGGCATCGGGGTTTTCGCGCTTCGCAGCCGTCCACTGCCGCATGAACGGAGTTAACTCGGCGGCCTTCTCCGGGGCCGAGGGAGTGGATGCGGGGAGGGATTGGCTCTCAGGTTCGTTCACGTCGCTTCTTAGATTACCGCGTGCGGTGACAGAAAGGGGATAGCTGCTCGCGCAACTATTTCTCCGGTCTCGCGTTCTTACCTGCAACCCTGAAAGAGTGCACACTTTCGGCGATCGCGAGGCAGTTGGAGGACGGAAAGAGTGAAGAAGTTCGTGTTGGCGTCACTGCTTGTGTTTTTGCTGGTTCCCGTCTGTAGGGCGCAGGCCAGTGTTGTTGTGCGCGTGGGCCCTCCCGCGCCTATTGTGGAGCACTATGGCCCACCGCCTCATCCCGGATACGTGTGGGTGGGTGGCTATCACCGATGGGACGGCGCTCACTACGTGTGGGTGCCGGGCTATTGGGTGCATCCGCCCCGTCCGCATGCCGTGTGGATTCCCTACCATTGGGTACACCGTCGCGGTGGCTGGGTGCTGGTTGGTGGCCATTGGCGCTACCGGCGGCGCTGAGCGCAAGACACGTCAGAAGCAGAAAAGCGGAGCGTGAACTCCGCTTTTCTGCTTTGTGAGATCTGCTATTTCGAGGCTAGCTGATCTCGATCACGTCAGAGGCCGCAGCAGCAGAGGCTTCTGCCTGCTCCATTACTTTCTGCGCCACCGCATAAAATTCGGCAGCCTGCGGGCTCTTGGGGCCTGCCAGCGTCACGGGCAGGCCGCGGTCGCCGCCCTCGCGGATGGCGGGCACCAACTCGATCGAGCCCAGAAAGGGTACGCTGAATTGCTGGGCTGTGCGCTCCGCACCGCCCTTGGAGAAGATGTCAATCTGCTCATGGCAGTGGGGGCAGGTAAAGTGGCTCATGTTTTCCACGATGCCCAGCACATCCACGTTGACCTGCGCGAACATCTCCAGAGCCTTGCGCGCGTCTTCCAGGCTCACGTCGCTCGGGGTGGAGACCACAACGGCGCCGGTGAGAGGGACGGTCTGCACCAGTGAGATGACCACGTCTCCGGTGCCCGGAGGCAGATCGACCACCAGGTAGTCGAGCTCGCCCCAGTCCACCTGCTGCAGGAACTGGCGAATAATCTGGTGCAGCATGGGACCGCGCATCACCAGCGGCTTGTCTCCCGGCGAGATGTAGCCGATGGAGATGGTCTTGATGCCGTGCGTGATGTTGGGCTGGATCATGTTGCCCGGGCCCACCTTGGGCTGCTGCGTGGAGCCCATCATCAGCGGGATGTTGGGCCCATAGATATCGGCATCGATGAGTCCTACGCGCTGGCCGAGCTTGGATAGCGCGATGGCCAGGTTTACGGCGACGGTGGTTTTGCCCACGCCGCCTTTGCCAGAACCAACAGCGACGATTTTCGAGACGCCGGGCAAGGCCACGGGCGCGGGCATAGCGGGTGAATGAGCCATTCTTTTCGTTGCTCCTTTGTGTGTTCCTGTTTAGCCGGAGATCTGCGTCCGGCAGGTTGCTGATCGTTCATCCATGCTTGTTGGCCGCGGCTTCTTCCAACGCAGAGACGGCCAGACGCGCCTCTTTGCGGCGGGCGCTCTCCGCTTCGCGGTGTTCGCGACGGCGCAGGGCATCCGCATAACGGCGAATCTCGTCAGGAGTTTCCGGCTGAAGCTGCGGCACCTTTTGCAGGCGACCCATCTCATCCACGGCGACAAAGACCAGATAGGCGCTGGCTACGTGGACCACGGAGCCGGTGCGCGTGTTCTCTGCCCATACCTTGACTCCTACTTCCATGGAGGTGGTGAAAGCACGGTTTACGCTGGACTTGAGCGTGACCAGATCGCCCAGGTGAACCGGGCGGATGAAGTCGATGTGATCCATCGCGGCGGTGACCACGTGGGTCCGTGCATGCCGATAGGCAGCCATGGCGCCGGTCAGGTCAATAAAGTGCATGAGACGGCCACCCAGCAGGTTGCCCAGAATATTGGTGTCATTGGGCAGAATAATCTCCGTCATCTCCGACTGGGTGCTGGTGACGGTGCGAACGGGCGGGCGAGTCTCGGTGGAATTCATGGGGTAACTCCCGGATGGATCAATTTTTGTGCCCGGTGATGCAACAACCAGATACAATCAAAGATGCAACTGGCTGCCGCTGGAAGGCGCTTGATTGGCATCCTGTACTCAGTTTCAGCAATCCCGCAGATTTAGGCAAATCACGCGGAGCAGGATGTGAGAACCGGTCCAGCCAAGAACAGGATTGATTACATACCCATGGACAAGTTAGCTGGATTGAGAGAGATCCTGACACTGGACCCGAAGAACAGCTTTGCCCGCTACGGCGTGGCCATGGAACTAGCCGGGCGCGGCGAGACTGAGGCGGCTCTCAGTGAGTTTGACGCCCTGCTGGAAAATGATCCGGAGTACACGGTGGGCTATTTTATGGCTGCGCAGACGCTGGAGCGAATTGGCCGCAGGACCGAGGCGATCAAGCGCTTGAAAGCCGGTATCGCCTGTGCGGCAAGAAACGGTAACGCCCACGCTTTGAATGAGATGAGTGAGATGTTGGAGGGTCTCGAACGCTAGCTCAAGGCTGAGACTGCGGAAAATGAAGGTTCATGAACCGGTTCAAACGGTTGAATTTTCAGGGATTTTTCCATCTTTTGCCTTGGAGTTTGCGTCTAACTGACTATGCCGAAGTATTCGATTGTTGTTCCGTTTCACAACGAAGAGGAGAACGTCACGGTTCTCTACGCCCGCCTGAAGCAGGTGATGGAGCAGGTGGGTTCCAGCTTTGAACTGGTTCTGGTGGATGATGGCTCCAGGGACCGCACGTACAAGCTGCTGGAAGAGATTGCCGCGGTGGACAGCCGCGTGCTTGTGGTGAAGCTGCGGCGGAACTTCGGCCAGACTTCGGCGTTGGCGGCAGGGTTTGACCACGCCTCGGGCGATTTCATCCTGGCCATGGACGGCGACCTGCAGCACGATCCGAACGAGATTCCCAACTTCCTGGAGAAGCTGGAAGAGGGCTATGATGTCGTCTCCGGGTGGCGCAAGGAGCGCATTGACAACTTCATCATGCGCCGCATTCCTTCACGCTGCGCCAATTGGCTGATGGCCAAGCTTTCCGGCGTGGACATCCACGATTTCGGCACCACCTTCAAGGCTTATCGCCGCGAGGTGATCCACAATATTCCTCTTTACGGCGAGATGCACCGGTTTATCCCGGCGCTGGCCAGCTGGTACGGCGCGTCGATCTGCGAGATTCCCATCAAGAACGTACATCGGGAGCGGGGTAAGAGCCACTACGGCATTGGCCGCACCTTCCGTGTGTTCTTTGACCTGATGACCATCCGCTTCCTGCTCAAGTACATGAGCCGTCCGTTGCACTTCTTCGGCAGCTTCGGGGCACTCGGCATCCTGGCAGGTGGAATCATCTCTGCAATTCTGCTGGCAATGAAGATCATCAGCCCGCACCAGAATGTGATGGACCAGCATGCGCCGCTGTTCGTGCTGGGCGGAGTTTTGATTGTTGCGGGCATTCAGTTGCTGGCCATTGGGCTGCTCGGCGAGTTGCAGGTGCGGCACTACTACACCAGTCAGCAGCCGGCTCCTTACACCGTGGACCGCCTGGTGCGACTGAATATGCCGGAAGAGCACAACATGATGTCGGACGGACAGCAGGGCATGTTCTAAGCTTCAGATTACGTACAGCTTGTAAACCCGCCGGGCACCTCTCCCGGCGGGTTTTTGCATTTTCCGGCACTTGCAGGAATGTGGGGTGCGGGTGCATTCTGGCCGTGCGATGAAAGCCATTCAGATTCACGAGACAGGCGGACCAGAGGTTCTGAAGCTGGTCGAGGCGCCGGTTCCCTTACCGGGGCCGGGGCAGGTGCTGATCCGCGTGGAGGCGGTCGGCGTCAACTTTATCGAGATCTACTTTCGCAAGGGGACATACAAGGCGCCGCTGCCGCTGACTCCGGGCAGCGAGGCCGCCGGTACGGTGGAGGCGCTGGGGCCGGGTGTCGCAGGATTCGCCGTCGGCGATCTGGTGGCATCCACAAGCGTGCAGGGCAGCTATGCGGAGTATGCGCTGGTTCCGGCGGCGCAACTGGTGAAGGTCCCCGCCGGGATTACGGCGGAGCAGGCGGCGGCAGCCATGCTGCAGGGCATGACCGCCCACTACCTGGCCTACTCCACCTTCCCGCTGAAGGCAGGCGATACGGCGCTGGTGCATGCCGGTGCGGGCGGCGTGGGGCTGCTCCTGACACAGATGGCCGCACGCATCGGAAGCCGTGTGATCACAACGGTTTCAACCGCGGAGAAAGCAGAGCTGTCGCGGGCCGCGGGAGCAGCCGAGGTGATTCTCTACACCGAGCAGGACTTTGAGGTGGAGGTAAAGCGGCTCACGGAAGGTCGAGGGGTAGACGTGGTCTACGATTCCGTGGGCAGGACGACCTTCGAGAAGAGTCTGAACT
>DAIDGZ010000055.1 GCA_027452125.1 Acidobacteriaceae bacterium
GCCGGAGCAGCGGCAGCGCGCAGACTCAGGAAAAGAAATACCGCCAGTGCGGCGCAGGCCAGTCGGCTGTAAACGTTTATCGTCTTCATGCTGCTTTTTCCCCCCAACAAGACCACTCTCCTCTTCCAATCACGCCCCTCAGAGTGCTGAGGCCGCGGCGCACTGCGCGGTGAACTCATCATACCCAACCGCGTGCAGCGTGGGCTCAAAGCGCACGGTGAAGCTGAACGATCCATGCGCCTCCAGCACCGGCGCCTGCCCTGCTGCAATCGCCGCCGCCAGGCTCCCTTGCGGAGCAACCGTAGGCTCAAAGGCCACCGCGTACTGGCGCGCCAGCGTCCCATCCTCCGGCCAGCCGCCGTAGCACAGCCACAACCCTACATACGGAAGCTGCCGCGGATCGAAGCGCAGGATGATTCCCTGCCCCGCCCGCGCGCGATACAGCCCGCACCAGCCGGTACTCAGCCGCTCCGTATACAGCATGTCCCCCGTGCCTGCTGTCACCGGCTCCACCCGCCGCAGATCCACATCCTCGCCCGGATGCGGCCAGCGAATCGTCTCGCCCGCATCGCCCAGCCGTGCTCCGCGGCTATAGTTCAGCTGGGCAGACGCCACCTCCGGCGGCAGCAGCAGCCGGTCGCCCGCATCCACAGCCAGCAGCGGATGCAGCGCATACAGAAACGCCACCGGCGCAGCAGACAGGTTGCGCAGCGTATAGGCAATCTCCAGTGCGTCATCACGGAGGCGGAGCGTCTTCTCCAGCCGTAGCGGCCGGCTGTAGCCCTCTGCCGCCAGCGTCACAAAGTCTGGTCCTGCGTCCACAGTCGCGCACCGCAGACGCCAGAAGTCGCCGTGGTCGGGCACGGCGCCGCCCGGCGTCTCCGCGCCGCACGCCGTCACCGTGGGCAGGCAATCATCCACACCCGCGCAGGCGGATGTCTCAAAGCCGCTCCACGGCTCGAACATCTCCGGCACGTGATACGGGCCGGGCGGCTGAAACAGAAACTCCACGCCGCTGTGTTCATCGCGCAGAGACGCAATGCGGCCGCCCTCGCGCGGCAGAATCACCGTGCGCAGGCGGCCGGCCTGGAGTGTCACAGCGGAGAAGCCGCTTGCCATTACGCCTTGTTGCTCGGTTGCAGCATGTTGTACGCACAGAACTGCCCCAGCAGCTCGGCATCGCGGAAGGCCTCAGTCCCGCCGGGCCGCTGTGTCGACAGGGCCGCCGCGCGATTGCCCAGCGCCGCGCACACCTCCGGCGACTCGCCGCGCAGCCATGCGCTCAGGAATCCTGCATTAAAGGTATCGCCCGCGCCGATCGTGTCCACCGGCGTCACCGGTTGCGCAGGAACCAGCCAGCGCTGATTGCCCTTCTGCACCAGCGATCCCTGCTTCCCGCACTTGATCGCTACCAGCGGAATCCGCGCCGCCAGCACATCCATCGCCGCCTCGGGATCGTTCTTGCCGGTGATGCGGCAGGCCTCGTCGTCGTTCGGCAAAAAGATGTCCACCAGCCCCAGCAACTCCTCCAGCGGATCGCCCCAGCGATTCTCCGGATCGTCGTTGGTGTCCATGGACAGCGTCAACCCCGCCGCCTTCAGCCTCCGGAAGATGCCCGGCAGATCCGGCTGCAGCGCCTTGTGCAGAAACAGTGAGGAAAGATGAAAGTGGCGTCCGCTCGCCAGGTAATCCATGTCCAGATCCGCTGCAGACATCTCGAACATCGCGCCCGGATACGTCAGGATATGCCGTTTGCTCTCATGCGTCAGCAGGATGGTCACGCCCGTGCTGCGTCCGCCGGCCACGCACTTCACGCGGCTCAGGTCCACGTTCTTCTCGCGCAGGCGGTCCATGGCGATGCTGCCCAGCGGATCATCGCCCAGACGCGTAATGAAGCCCACCGAAACGCCCAGCGCCGCCAGGTTATGTGCCAGGATCGCCGAGGAGCTGCCCAGCGTGAGGCCAAAGCCCGAGGCCAGCAGCTCCCGCTCCACGGGCATCACCTCAGGCAGTCCATACAAAATGAGATCGAGATTGATCTCTCCCGCGATGGTCACGTCAAAGCGCTTCGTCATCGGCTTATCCTGCCAGTGTCACAACGCGGCTCAGGTTCCGCGGAGAGTCGGAGTTGATGCCCTTGCGCTGGCCCATGTAGCTGCCCAGCAACTGTCCCCACACCACGTACACCACCAGCCGCGCCAGCTCCGGCACCGGCAGGTTCAGCTCAATGCACAAGTCGGTGCAGCCGCGCAGCTCAGGACTGATGTGGTTGGCAATCGCCAGTGTGCGCGCGCCCAGCTCCTTCATCTCCCGCAGCACCGCCGCCTCTTCCGCGTAGCCGGTCTCGGAGATCAGTCCGCCCACCAGCACCCCCTCCGCCACCACCGACTTCGGCCCGTGCCGGAACTCCAGTGCGTGGAAGTACTGCGCATAGGTCGAAGAGGACTCCATCACCTTCAGCGCCGTCTCCGAGGCAATCGCATACAGGGCGCCCTGTCCCAGGAAGGCCACATCCTCCAGGCTGTACGCTGAGAACGCCTGCAACTGCGGGGCATACACCGGCAGCAGCCCGGCCAGCGCATCCGGCAGCGCATGCAGCGCGTCAATAAAATCCTCGCGCCCCGCCACCCGCGCCGCCATATATTGCAACGCCATCAGCATTGAGGTAAACGAAGACGTCATCACCGTACTGTCTTCCGTCACCGGCAGCCGCAGCACGCGCGGCGTCAGCCCCGCCAGTTCACGGCCATCGCAGGTCACCGCCAGAAACTCAATGCCCCGCTCGCGCAGCGCCTCTGCAACCTTCAACACCTCGGAGGTGTGTCCCGAACGCGAGATCAGCACGGGAAACACCCGCTTGCTCGACCCGGGAATCACCAGTTCAGGAAAGATCAGGTACTCTGACGCCGGAATCGCCCGCGCCTCCACGCCCGTCAGCAGCGTCGCAGATGCCGCCGCGGCCTGGGCCAGGTAGTAGCTCGTGCCGCACCCCACAAAGAGCCACTCGTGCGTCTCGGGCTTGCGTCCCTTCAGCAACAATTCAAAGTTGAGCGCATCCAACGATTGCAGGCATGCCCGCCATACGGCTGGCTGGTTGTGTATTTCGCGAAGCGTGGTTGCTCCGAGTTCCATTCTTGCTCCATTTGAATCAGTAGATTGCCTCGCCGCGGCGCACGCTACAGCCTCGCACCAGCGGGAGGTAGTACACAAGAGACGCTTCCTTTTTGAGCAGACTTGGAAGCAAAAGAAATTTTAGCATAGCTCATTTTGAAATTTTGGAAACAAAAAAATATCGCTACCGGCGCAATGCTACCCTAATCGGGATTGTGCCTGTTCGAACACGGAGGTAAAGGTGCGGATTGCGTTTGCAGCTTCAGAGTGTGTGCCGTTTGCCAAGACCGGTGGGCTGGCGGATGTGGTGGGTGCCTTGCCCCGCGAGCTGGTCAGGCTGGGCCACCAGGTCGCCGTCTACCTGCCCCTCTACACCCGCGTCCGCAAGCATCTCACCGGCGAACCCGTCTACGCCATCCAATCGCTTACCATCCCCTTTCGCTACTACAACCGCTTCGCCGCCATCGTGGACGGCGGCCAGCACGACGGCGTCCAGTTCTACTTCGTGGAGTGCCCGGAGCTCTTTGACCGCCCCGAGCTCTACGGCCCCCGCGGCGGCGACTACCCGGATAATGCGGAACGCTTTGCCGTCTTCTGCCGCGCCGTGCTCGAGGCCTCCAAGCAGCTCGGCGTGCCCGACGTCTTCCACGTCCACGACTGGCAGGCCGCGCTCATCCCCATCTACCTCAAGACCACCTACGCGCTGGACCCCGCGCTGGGCGGCGCAGCCACCGTCCTCACCATCCATAACGCCGGCTACCAGGGCGCCTTCCCTCCGGCAACCACTGAGGAGCTTCTGTTCCCCTGGGATCTCTTCACTATGGACAAGGTGGAGCAGTTCGATCGCTTCAACTTCCTCAAAGGCGGCATCGTCTTCAGTGACAAGCTCACCACCGTCAGCCGCAAATACGCGCAGGAGATACAAACCGCCGAGTTCGGCGAGCAGTTGGATGGCGTCCTGCACAACCGCGCCGCCGACCTGCACGGCATTCTCAACGGTGTGGACTACGCGCACTGGAACCCTGCCAGCGACGGCTACCTCGCCGCCCACTACCGCTCCGAGGAGTTGGAAGGCAAGCAGGCCTGCCGCCGCGATCTGCTGCACGCCTTTGGCCTGGAAGGCGTAGCCGACGCCACGCCCGTGATCGGCATCGTCTCCCGCTTTGCCACGCAAAAGGGCTTTGACCTCGTGGCCCAGATCGCCGCGGAGCTCATGCAGCGCGACGTGGTGGTCACCGCCCTCGGCACCGGCGAACCCATCTACGAGAGCTTCTTTCGCGACTGGGCGCAGCGCAACCCCGGCAAAGTCGCCGTACAGATTCGCTACGATGAGGCGCTGGCGCACAAAATCGAGGCCGGCGCGGACATCTTCCTCATGCCTTCCAAATACGAGCCCTGCGGCCTCAACCAGATCTACTCGCTCAAGTACGGCACCGTGCCCGTAGTGCGCGCCACCGGCGGTCTGGATGACACCATCGAAGAATGGAATCCCGGCGAAGGCACCGGCACCGGCTTCAAGTTTGAAGGCTACGCCGCCGATGCCCTGCTGGCCGCCCTCGACCGCGCCCTCACTGTCTTCAAGGATCGCTTTGACTGGCGCCGCCTCATGCGCAACGGCATGGCGCGGGACTACAGTTGGGCTGGCCCCGCAAGCGAGTATGCCGCGGTCTACCGGGCCGCCACGCGAGGACGACGTGCCTCTTGACTGGAGCGCCGGAGAACTCGCCGCTGGCCTGGCCTGCTATCGCCGTGGACAGTTCTTTGAAGCGCACGAGCACTGGGAGCTGGTATGGCTGCGCCTCGCCGAGCCGGAGAAGAGCTTTCTCCAGGCCATCATCCAGATCACCGCGGCCTTTCATCACTGGCAGAAAGACGAACTCGCCGGAACTCTCAGCCTGCTGCGCCGCGTGCAGCGCCGCCTCGCCCAGTGCCCGGCAGTCTTCGCCGGAATCGCCGTCGATCCGCTGCGCGCCGGGATTACCGCCTGCATCGCAACTCTTGAAAGTGGGAGTGCGCCACAGGAGAGTGTGCGCATCGCAATCATTGCGGAAGAGCAAGCCGGCTGAAGCGTTTCGCCGGCAAATCCTGCTTGCGCGTGTCCCCATCCCGTCCGTCTGGCGACGGCAGTGAGATGGGAACACGCACCAGGTAAGCGCATCAGCTCAGCGCGATCTTCACCGCCGCGCCATAGTCGTTCACTGACCACGACTGCCGCGGCAGTTGCAGCCGCAGGCCATCCGCCTCCTGCGTCCACTTGATCTTCGCATCCGAGCCCAGCACACTGACGTTGAGAATCTTGCCCGGATCGGTGGCGCTGGAAGAACCAAGGGACGCGATCTTCACCTCGCCCTCCGGCCACCCCAGGAAAATGGCATACAACACGGTGTTGGCCTTGTTGCGCGTAAAGCGGATATCCTTCGCGCCTAGCGCGCTGATGCTCTTGCCCTTGAACGATCCGCTCTCCACCTTGTTCGGGCCTTCGCCATACACCTTCCACGGCCGCGTCTCGTAGATGGCTTCGCCGTTGATCTTCATCCACGCGCCAATCTGGTCGATCACCGCAATCTCCTTGCTGTCGATCGTGCCATCCGGCTTGCCCGGAACATTCAGAATGAAGGTGCCGTTCTTGCTCACCGTGTCCACCATCCAGTGGATGACGTCCCGCGGCGGCAGATAGCCGCCATACTCGCCCGGCATCTCATACAGGTGGCGGTTGTAGTGCCACTGCCCGATGCACGTCTCGGACTGCCACGCATACGGCATAATCTCGCTCGTCAGGCCGCGCTCGTAGTCCGCCACCAGCGCCTTGGCCAGCCGGTCCGGGATCTGCTTGCCGTTGAGCACCGCCTCCATCTTGCCGCGCGTCTTCAGGTTGTGGTTGTAGAAGTAGGCGCTCACGTTCATGCCGCCCCAGCCCAGCGGCACCAGCGAGTTGTCAAAGTACAGCAGGTCCGGATCATGCTGGTCGATCAGATCCCGCGTGCGGTCATAGAAGTTCTTCACGTACGAGGCATCGGGCAGCGCACTCTCCGGATGCTTCACGCCATAGAGCCGCTGCGGATCAAGCCCCTGCCACCACTGGTTCTTGCCGTCCGCCTTCGTCATCCGGCCATCGTAGGGAACACCCGCCAGCGGCCCCGTCTTGTCCGCGCCATGCGATGTCTGGAACCACCACCAGTTGCGCGCCTGGTGCACCGTCACCCCAAAGCGCATCCCCTGCCGCCGCGCCGCCGCTGCCCACTCGCCCACCACGTCGCGATGCGGCCCGTGGTTCACCGCGTTCCACGGCTGATGCTTCGAACCCCACGCGTCAAACCCGTCATGATGATTCGCCAGCGAAATAAACAGCCGCGCTCCCGCATCCTTGTAGCGCTGAATCAACGCCTCCGGCTCCCAGTTCAGCAGTGTCCACTGCGCGCACAGGTCCTTGTAGCCAAACTGCGACTGCGGCCCGTAGTGCTCCAGCTGATACTTGTAGTCGCCCTGCCCCTCGATGTACATGTTCCGCGCATACCAGTCGCCCGCCTCAGGCACGCACTGCGGACTCCAGTGCGCCCAGATGCCAAACTTCGCATCCCGGTACCACTCCGGCGCATCGTACTGCAGCATCGAGTCCCAGTTCGCCTGGTACGGCCCCTCGCCGTTGAGCCCTGAAACCGGCGCCTCCATGGGCACGCCATCCCAGGAGCCGCCCGGCAGCTCCGGCGGCTTGCCCCACGCCGTCGGTGCCCAGTTCGCCTCGTCCAGCTTGGTCTCCACAATCTTGCCGTCCACCAGCGCATAAAAAACACGCTTCTCCGGCGCCGTCGCGCAAAACTCCTCATAGGTCTGGTGGAGCGAGTTGAAACCCGAGGGTGCTCCGTCGCTGCCCTTCGCTGAGGCGGGAATCGCTCCGGCTGCCGCCGCGGCGGCTACCAGCTTGCAAAACTCTCTTCGCTGCATTGTCCATGCTCCTTGGCATTTCAGATAGGTCCGCACATCGGGCGGGGTTGAGGTTCGGCGTCGCTCCGTGCAAGGCATCGCGGCATTTCCCTGCGTATGCCAGGCCCTGCTCAATGGCACAACAACCATACAGTTATCGATTAAGAAATAGCAACCGAAAATTTCACCGGTGAAACTGTGTAGCTGTACTTTGCTCGTTTAGTCGTCAGGTTTCCAGTGCGCCGCCACCGCCGCCTGGCCGTAACTCAGCCCGCCATCGCCGGGACTCACCTGCCGATGCTGGTAGACCGCGAAGCCCTCCGCCTCCAGTCCCCTCCGCAGCAGCCGCGACAGCCGCCGGTTATGCAGGCAGCCGCCGCTCAGCGCCACCTGTCCCATGCCCGTTGCACGCCGCGCCTGCACCGCCGCCTCCACAAACCCCGCCGCCACGCCCGCATGGAAGCGCGCTGCCATGCGCTCGCGCGGTACACCATCATGCAGGTCTTTCATCACCGCGCGCCACAGCGTGCTCACCTGCAACGTGCCGGGCTCGCATCGCGCCCTATCGCCAGCGCGCCACTCCAGCGCGTAACCGGCTTCCGTGTCCGGCTGTCCTTCCGCCAGTCCTTCCAGTTCAATCGCCGCCTGCGCCTCGTAATCCACCACGCGCCGCCGCAACACCACCGCCGCCACCGCGTCGAACAGCCTCCCCAGGCTCGATGTCCACGGCGTATTCAGTCCGCGTTCCATCATCCGCGCCAGCACTCTTGCCTCCTGCGCCGTGGCCGCGGTCTGTGCAATCTCGTCTTCCAGCCCTGCCGCATGCAGATGCCCCAGCGCCATGCGCCACGGCTCGCGAATCGCCGCCTCGCCGCCCGGCATCGGCACAGACTCCAGGTGTGCAAACCGCTCAAAGCCGTCCAGCCGCGCCAGCAGTACCTCGCCGCCCCATATCCTGCCGTCCGTGCCATAGCCCGTGCCGTCCAGTGCCAGGCCAATCGCCTCGCCCTCCAGCCCGTGCTCCGCCATGCAGCCGGCCACATGGGCATGATGATGCTGCACCGCGAGCCTCGGCAGGCCGCCCTCCCGCGCCCACTCCGCCGCCCACTGCGTCGAGAGATAGCCAGGATGCAAATCGTGCGCAACCACCTCCGGTTCAATCTCAAAAGTTCGCATCAGGTGCGCCAGCGACTCGCGGAAAAACTCCAGTCCCGTCACGTTCTCCAGGTCGCCCAGGTGCTGGCTCTGGTAGGCAAAGCGTCCCCGCGCCAGTGCAAACGCGTTCTTGAGGTGCCCGCCCACCGCCAGCAGCGGCCTGGCTTCCCTCGGCAACGGCACAGCCAGCGGCACAAAGCCCCGCGCCCGTCGCAGAAACTGCGGCACACCCTCCACCACGGCCATCACCGAGTCGTCGCAGCGCTGCAAAATCTCCCGGTCGTGCATCAGGAACAGGTCGGCAATCTCCGCCAGCCGCGCGCGCGCCTCGTCGTTGTCGATGGCAATCGGCTCTTCGCTCAGGTTGGCGCTCGTCATCACCAGCGCCCGCACCCCCGCATCGGCAAACAGCAGATGCTGCAGCGGCGCATAGGGCAGATAAATGCCCAGCCACGGAATCCCCGGAGCCACCTCATCCGCAATGCCGCTCTCCGCGCGCTTCGCGGCCACCACAATCGGGCGCGCCGGCGCCCGCAGCAGCGCTTCTTCTTCCGCAGTCAGCGTGCACACCGCGCGCGCCGCCGTCATGTCGCGCACCATCACTGCCAGCGGCTTGCCATAGCGATGCTTGCGCTGGCGCAGCCGCGTCACCGCCTCTTCATTCATGGCATCCACGCACAGATGAAAGCCGCCGATGCCCTTGATCGCCGCAATCCGCCCGGCCAGCAGCGCATCGATGGTTGCCGCCACGGCATCGTCGCAGTGCATCTCCACGCCGTCCGCGCCCGTCAGCCAGACGCGCGGTCCACACACCGCGCAGGCATTCGGCTGGGCATGAAAGCGCCGGTTCCGCGGATCGTCGTACTCCGCCTGGCACGCCGCGCACATCCGGAACCGCGCCATCGAAGTCTGTGGACGGTCATAGGGAATCCGCCGCGTAATCGTGAAGCGCGGCCCGCAGTTGGTGCAGTTCAGAAAAGGGTAGCGATAGCGCCGGTCGCGCGGGTCCAGCAGTTCGCGCAGGCAGTCGTCGCACGTCGCGGCATCCGCCGGGATCTCCGTGCTCACCTGCCCCAGCACCTCGCTCGCCACGATGCGGAAGCCGTCCTCGCCAATAGGCGCAAGCGACCGCACCGCAACTGCATCGATCCGCGCAAGCGGCGGGGCCTCATCGCGCAGCCGCGTCAGAAACGCATCCAGCCGCTCCGCCGGGCCTTCCACCTCGATCGTCACGCCATCCGTGTCGTTGCCGATAAAGCCGGCCAGCGCCTCTTCCCCGGCCAGACGATACACAAATGGCCGAAACCCCACCCCCTGCACGACGCCGCGCACGGCTACCGCGCGCCGCTCTCGTCCAGGTTGTGTTGCCTCGGCCATGGGCATCGGATGCGTTGCAGTCCAGCATAGCGCATCGCCGCCATGCTCACTGCCATCCCTGGCTAGTTATGCTTGCCCTTCCACTCCTCGTACGGGCCCTGGAAGTCCTCCACCCCGTTCTCCCCGAAGATCCACAGCCGCGTGGCTACTTCGTCAATCAGGTCGTGGTCGTGCGTCACCAGCAGCACCGTGCCCTCATAGCGCTGCAGGGCAATGTTGAGCGCGTTAATCGACTCCAGGTCCAGGTGGTTCGTCGGCTCGTCGAAAATGAGAATGTTCGGCTTGGTCAGGATTAGCTTGCAGAAGACCAGCCGTGCCTGCTCGCCGCCGCTCAGCGCCTTGGTTGGCTTGGCGCCCTCTTCGCCGGTAAACAGCATCTGCCCCAGGATGCCGCGAATGTCTTCGACATGCGCATCGGGCTTCCAGCGGTGCAGCCACTCCGCCACCGTCAGACCGTGCTCGATGGTCGAACCCACATCCTGCGGAAAGTAGCCCACCTGCGCCTCGTGCCCCCAGAACACCGTGCCTGAATCGAGCGTGAAGTCCTTCTCCGCCAGCCCCGGAAAGTTGGCCAGCAGGCTCTTGATCATCGTCGTCTTGCCCGCGCCGTTGCGGCCCATCAGGCAGATCTTCTCTCCGCGCAGCACATTGGCCGTGAAGCCTTCAATCACCTTCAGTTCGTCGTAGAACTTGGTCACGTGCTTCACCTCCAGCACGTGCTTGCCGCTCGGCCGTACCTGATCAAACTTGATAAACGGACGCTGAATGTTGGACCGCGCCAGTTCGTTCGTCTGCAAGCGCTCCACCTCCTTGCGCCTGCTCGTCACCTGGCTGGAACGCGTACCCGCGGCAAACCGCGCAATGAACTCGTTCAACTGGGCAATCTTCTTTTCGCGCTGCGCGTTCTGCGCCTCCAGCGTAGACCGGATCTGCGTCTTCTGCAGCACCATGTCGTCATACCCGCCGGTGTACACAATGATCGTCTGGTAGTCGATGTCGGCCGTGTGCGTCGTAACACTGTTCAAAAAGTGCCGGTCGTGCGAGATCACAATCAGCGTGCCGTCATACTTCAGCAGAAAGTCCTGCAGCCAGTGGATCGACTCCAGATCGAGATAGTTCGTCGGCTCGTCCAGCAGCAGCGCCTCGGGCTTGCCAAACAGGGCCTGCGCCAGCAGCACGCGCACCTTCTGCCCGCCCTGCAGTTCCCCCATCTTGCGCTCGTGCAGCTCTTCGCGAATATCCAGTCCGTCCAGCAGCACCGCGGCGTCGGACTCGGCGGTGTAGCCGTCCTCGTCGCCGATGATGCCTTCCAGCTCGCCCAGGCGCATGCCGTCCTCGTCCGTCATCTCCGCCTTCTCGTAGATGCGGTCGCGCTCTTCCAGCGCCGCCCACAGCGGCTTGTTGCCCATGATGACCGTGTCGATTACGCGATACGCGTCAAAGGCAAACTGGTCCTGCCGCAGCACGCCAAACTTGCGCGGACGCACCACCGAGCCCTTCTGCGGCTCCAGGTCGCCCGTGAGCACCTTCATAAACGTGGACTTGCCCGCCCCGTTCGGACCAGTCAGGCCGTAGCGCCGGCCGGAGATAAAGTTCACGCTGACATCCTCAAAGAGGACCTTGGCGCCGTAGCGCATGGATACATTGCTGACGTTGATCATTCGCGCGAGTTCCTGTCGTAAGGGCTTTGGCGCGTGCTCGCGCCAAAGCAGCCCGGAAAATTTGGCTTTGTAGCTTTTGGCCGACCCCATGCGCGAAGTCGCACGGTCGGAAAAGGAACCTACCTTAACAGTTTCTCACAGGTGGCAGCGCCTGGCAGCAGACCGCATCAGCGGACATAGCCCTCTGGATTCACGTTGAGCGAGTCCGGCGGAAAGCTTGCCGGAGCCGCGCCCAGCGCTGTATTGGGCGTGTTGCCCATCGTGATGTCCAGTGTGCCCCCGTTGGCAATGTCGCTGTGCCGGAACCACACCTGATCCAGCGCTCTTCCGTTCAAGCGGATGCTCTCCACGTATTTGTTGTCGCGCGAAGTGTTATGCGCGACGATGACAAAGTCCTTCCCATTCTTCAGATGGATTGTTGCCTTCGAGAAGATCGGGCTGCCGATATCGTATGTCGGAATGCCCGGCGTCACCGGGTAGAAACCGAGCATCGAGAAGACCACAAAGGCGCTCATGCCGCCGCCATCCTCGTCTCCGGGAATCCCGTGCAGCGTATCCGTAAAGAAGGCATGCAGCAGCGTACGCACCAGCTTCTGCGTCTTCCACGGCGCCCCCACGCGGTTGTAGATATACGGGATGGCAAAGCTCGGCTCGTTGCCCATGGAGAACTGACCCATCATTGAAGTGGAGTCAGGAAATTTAGCCTGGAATTGATACCGTGAGCGGCCCAGCGGCTCCGTGAAGAGCCGGTCCAGATTGGCCTCGGCCTTTGCCGCGCCGCCCATCATTGCAATCAACCCGTTAAAGTCCTGGGCCACATCCCACGTGTAGGTGTAGCCATTGTTCTCGTCGTAGTAGTTGCGCCCCCCCAGGCCGCCGCTAAACTTCGGGTCCATCGGTTCAATCCAGTTGCCCTCGGCATCCTTGGGCCACATCAACTCCTTGTCCGCGCGGAAAAGGTTCTTGTAGTCCTGCGCCCGGCCAAGGAAGAGCTTTTCGTCGGCGGGCTTGTTCAGCACGCGCGCCATCTGCGCAATCTCCCAGTCGTCCAGGCTGTTCTCCAGCGTTACCGGCACGGGCTGCCGCTTCTCAAACGGATGCACCATCGGGTCCGTCTCTTGTTCCCCCGGGCGCAGAGCAGGCATATAGCCGTGCGCGTTGTAGAAGTCGTCGAGCGGCCCCTTGGGCCCCAGCCGCCACGGAAGATGTGTGTCCTCCAGTGAACGCTGCCGCACGCCTTCGTACGCCGTCTTCAGATCGAAGTTGTGAATCCCCTTGAACCACGCATCGGCAAACCACGGAGCCGCGTGATTGCCATTCATGCAGGCGTAGTTCCCCGAGGCCAGCGCAAAGGTCGGCATAATGCCCGACTGCTCATACATGCGTACATACGACTGAATCTTGTCGGCCTCCATCTGCGGATTCAGCAGCGTCTGCAGCGGCTCAAGCGCGCGAAAGGTGTCCCACAGCCAGTTATCCACATAGAATGGCCGCGGATCGCGATGGACCTTCTTGTCGAACGAGCTGTAGTACTGGCCGTCCTCCGTAATGTCGATCATGCGCTCATAGCTGCGATAGAGCGCCGTGTAGAAGACGCGCTTCTGCGCCTCCGTGCCGCCCTCCACTTCAATCTGGCCCAGCACCTGATTCCAGCGCGCCTTGCCCGCCTCTTTCACGCGGTCAAAGGTCCACGCGGGTATCTCTTCATGCAGAGTTTTTTCGGCTTGTGCCACGCTGATAAACGAGACGCCGTAGCGAAACTCCAGGCTTGAGCCCTGCGCGGAGACGGCCAGGCGGTCGCCCTTTTCGGATTTCGTTGCTTTCACGTGGACCGGCGCGCTGAATCGCCCGTAGATGTAGATCGTGAGTGGGCCAACGTGCTCTTCGCCGGTCACGGCGCCGTCGTCAAAGTGCAGTGCGCCCGGCTGCCGGTTCGCAAGCACCAGCGCCGCGGCTTCCTTGGGAAACGTGAAGCGAAAGTAGCCGCAGCGCCGTCCAGCCGTAAATTCAACGCGCGTCAGAGAGCCGTCAAAGCGCGCGGAGTAGTAGTAAGGCGTCGTAACTTCCTGGTCGTAGGCCGCCGGAGCGCCCTCCGCACCCGGCATGATGCTGAAGACCTCGGGCTGGCGATGCGAACTGATCGTCAGCGGAAAGGAATCCGTCTTCACCGACAGGGCATCTTCGCGCATGGGATAGACGCGGACCATGCTGTTCGGCATGTAGACCGTGGGCCGCGTCGGCACCAGCAGAATGGATACATTGCCAATCGTAGGATCAACGTACTCAACCTGCGCGGAGACACCGCGGGCACCCGCCATCGCCACAAGCAGCGCCCCCAGCAGCACCGCCACACGAACTCCGCCCCCTCGGTTCAAATCAAATCGACTCACAGCCCACTCCTCCGCAGCTCTTTTCCTTCCTGCACATCATAATTGCCGCGCACAGGCAAACCCACCGACCCCAAAGCTAGCGTCGAGTCAAAGCTGGCACGCGCCCCGCAGGCCGCACCCGAAGCACCGGTTTTCTTCGAGTCCACCGCCTGAGTACGGGCAAAACAATCGATGTTATAGAGCACGAAGGGGAGTTCTAAGTTGGCGGCAACCTGGCCGGTGGCCCACTCAAACTTTTCATGCTTCCTGTGCGCAAAATGATGAGTGTCCCATCCATTTCACAGCCTCACCGTGAAATGGGTGGGAAGCCTCAACAGTCCGCACCAGCACCAAAAAGCTAGAAGCTAAAAAGTCAGCTCGTGGAAACCAATCCACTCCGAGCAAAAGCCCGCCATGTTGTAACAGGAATGGCTGATCTCGCCTGATATTTCTAAAAAATGCTCCGGCGCCGTGGCTACGTACCACTCACCCGATCAGCGCCATCACAATGTGATTCACCGCAAACGCCGCACCATACGCCAGCGCCAGCATGTAGGCAAACTGGATCGCCGGCCACTTCCAGCTATTCGTCTCGCGCTTCACCACCGCCATCGTGGACGTGCATTGCATGGCGAAGGCGAAGAAGATCATCAGCGCCAGCGCGCCGCCCAGCGTCATGTCGTGGTTCAGCGCCGCGTGCAGGTTCAGCGCCTGCGTGCTCGGGTCCGCGCCATAGAGCGTGCCCAGCGTGCTCACCATCACCTCGCGCGCCAGCACGCTGGAGATCAGTCCGATCCCGATCTTCCAGTTAAAGCCCAGCGGCGCAATCGCCGGCTCAATAAAGTGTCCCAGCCGCCCAATCAGGCTGTTGGCCAGCGCCGGTGCCGAGAGTGCGCCCGTCGCGGTATGCACCACCGGCAGTTGCGCCAGCACCCACAGCGCCATGGTCACGGCCACAATGATGGTGCCTGCCTGCCGCAGAAACACATGCGCGCGATCCATCAGCCGCAGCGCCAGTGAGCGCACCGTCGGCATCCGATACTGCGGCAGTTCCAGAATGAACGGCGTATCGCTCGATTTCAGAATCGAGCTCTTCAGCAGCCGCGCCGTCGTAAAGGCCGCCACAAAGCCCGCCAGGTAAAGCCCCAGCATCACCAGCGTGCGCAGCCCGATCAGGCCATCCAGATACACCGTGTTCGGAATGAACGCGGCAATCAGCAGCAGGTACACCGGCAGCCGCGCCGAGCAGGTCATGAACGGCGTCACCAGGATCGTCGCCAACCGGTCGCGCTTGTTCTCAATCGTGCGCGTTGACATGATCGCCGGCACCGCGCAGGCATACGCTGAGAGCAGCGGGATAAACGCCTTGCCATTCAGCCCGATCGTCCGCATCACGCGGTCGGCAATCAGCGCCGCGCGCGCCAGGTAGCCCGTGTCCTCCAGTATGCCGATAAACAAAAACAGCAGCAGAATCTGCGGCAGAAACACCAGCACCGACGAAACGCCCTTCCACACACCGTCAATCAGCAGAGACTGAATCCATCCCGCAGGCAGCAGCGGCTGCACCAGGTTGCCGATATCGGCCAGAATGTCGCCAAAACCGTCGGAGAGCGGCTGCCCCAGCGAAAAAACAACCTCAAAAACACCCACCACCACCGCCAGAAACAGCAGCGGCCCCCAGACGCGGTGCAGCAGAATGTTGTCGATCTTGCGCGTGTTCTCCGCCGAGAGCGGTGCCCGGTAGCCGGTCCGCCGGCTTACCTGCGCGGCCCAGGTATGCGTGCTGGCGGCATTGCCCAGCACCGGCAGGGTCAGCGGCTGCGCCGCCTGGCGCTGCGCCTGCTGATTCAGAAACAGCGGCACCGCATCCAGCCCCGTTCCGTTCACCGCGCTGATCTGCGCCACCGGCGCGCCCAGTTCGCGAGCCAGGCTCAGCGGGTCAAGGCTGCCGCCGCGGGCCTCCATCAGGTCCGTCATGTTCAGCAGCACCAGCGTGGGTAGGCCCACCGCCAGCACCGGAGCTGCCAGCATCAGTTGCCGCGTCAGATGCAGCGAATCCAGCACCAGCAACACCGCGTCCGGCTTGGGCGTGCCAGGCATCTTGCCGTTCAGCACGTCAATCGAAACGCGCGCATCTTCTGAGTAGGGGTCCAGCGAGTAAATGCCCGGCAGGTCGATCAGCGTCAGGTCGTCGCGGCCCACACCGGCCATCAGGCCCATGCGCTGCTCCACTGTCACGCCAGGGTAGTTCGCCACCTTCTGCCGCAGCCCGGTCAGACGATTGAAAAGCGTCGATTTGCCGGAGTTCGGCGGCCCGATCAACACCACCGTGCGCAGCGTGCTGGAACCCGGTGGTGGGGGGGGCGGCGTAAAGGCCGGCGTCTCGCAGCAACTGCTCATCGCACCGCCTCAATCAATTCGCGAGTTCCCACGGCACTCTCCGCAACCGCGTCCGCCGGGCGCACCCGGATCGCTGAGGCCGTATCCCGGCGCAGCGCAATCTCCATCCCATCAATTCCGAACACCGTGGGGTCCCCTGCCGGAGCACGGCGAATCGCCGTCACCCGCGCCTCGGGCACAAACCCCATATGCATCAGATGGTTCTGCACAGACTCGGGTAGATCCAGGGCCACCAGTACGGCCGTCTCACCCGGATTTAATTCGCTCAGCACGCTCACCTGCCGGACTCCGCCGGGGCGCCGGAATGGCAGCACCCTGGAACTACGACCGGAATGGTCGGATTTCAGTATACGGCCATCTGCCGTCTGGCCGCAAACGCAGGATGAAAGATTTTCCGTGCCATGAAACCGCATCGCCCGACCTCCCCGCAGCGCCAGCCTGACCGTCTGCCGCCAGGCCTCCTGCCCTACCCTCTTCCCCACAGCTCTGTTCCTTCTCATCGGAACAACAGCTTAGTTGTATCAATCGGATTTTCATGAGGATGTGATCTAAATCACTATTTGGGGCAAATATTTTGTCCGTCAGTGTGATGAAAAATAGAAGAGGGAGAAGGCAACGATGACGGTCGAGGAATTTCGCAGCTCACTGCGCGGGCAAGAGCCGCCTCAGGGACTTGCAGCGCCGCTCGAGGCGCTCTGGTGGGATGCTCGTGGAGACTGGGCTCAGGCGCACGCTCTCGTCGATTCGCTCGAAGACGCCGACGGCATGGCCGTTCACGCCTATCTGCACCGCAAGGAAGGTGTGGAGTGGAATGCCGAGTACTGGTATCGCCGCGCCGGCCGCCTCTACCGTCGCGCCTCACTCCAGGATGAGTGGGAGGCGCTCCTCGAAGCACTCCTGGCAGCAGCAAACTGACAGAAAATTCCCCGTAAACGCAGCATCGGGAAGGCTTCGTGGGCCTTCCCGATGTCCGCTACGCATTCTGGGGAAAGAAGTTCCTACGAACCGGAGATGCTCTGCACCTGGATCGTCTTTGACTGTTTGTCGACGGTTCCGGTGATGGTGACGTTTTTGCCGGCGTAGGCCGCGGCCTGATCAGCGTTGCTTAGCTTGTAGGTGTTCCCGTCCGCAGCCTGCAGAGCATATGAGTTGCCGTGCTTCACCACGGTCCCGGTCACCGTCTGGCTCTGCGACTCGCTCTGCTGTGTCTGCTGCGGCATCTGCTGCTGCTCATTCGGCATCTGCTGCGCATTGGGCATTCCCTGCTGCGCCTGCACCGCCTGCGCTGCGGCATGGGTCGCGGGTGAGGACGATCCCCAGCACAGCGTTGCCATCAGGGCAAGTGCGGTGCTGGCGAGTCCCATACGAAGATCATGCTTGATGGATTGCATTGGAATTACCTCCGGGGGATGGATTGTCGTGCGCCCCACTGTAGGCAACTCGCGGGCCAAAGCAAGCCCGCCTGAAAGCAGACGGCTTACGCACGCTCCCCGCGCCGCATGCGTAGAAACTACACGATATGCATCAGGTAAAAACTACCGGCTGGCAAAAGCTGCTGGGGTCATTCCTACTGCGCCACGGGCCGCAACCGCCGCGCCAGTGCCCACTTCAGTTCGTCGATCCCCTGCCCGGTCACCGCGGAGATGGCATGAAACTCCAGCTTGCGCCGCTTCGCGTAGGTGGTCAGCTTCTTCAGCTTCTCCGGATTCGCCGCGTCAATCTTGGTCGCCGCCACGATCATCGGCTTGTCCGTCAGCGGCGCATCGTTGGGATCGCCCGCAAAGCTGGCCAGCTCGTTATTGATGACCTTGAAGTCCTCCACTGGATCGGGCCGCCCCGAGGCATCCGACACGTCCACCAGGTGCACCAGCACCCGCGTACGCTCAATGTGCCGCAGAAACTGTGTCCCCAGCCCATGCCCCTCGTGCGCGCCCTCAATCAGCCCCGGCACATCGGCCACTACAAACGACTCCTGCTCCGGCTCCTCGCCCACCGTCACCACGCCCAGGTTGGGCTCCAGTGTCGTAAACGGATAGTCCGCAATCTTCGGCTTGGCCGCCGAAATGCGCGCAATCAGCGTGGACTTGCCCGCGTTGGGATAGCCCACCAGACCTACATCGGCCAGCAGTTTCAGCTCCAGCCGCAGGGCCCGTTCCTCTCCCGGACGCCCCAACTCGTGCTCCCGCGGCGCCTGGTGCGTCGGCGTGGCAAAGTGCTGGTTGCCCCGGCCTCCACGCCCGCCCCGCGCAATCACCACCCGCTCGTCCGGCTCCTTGAAGTCGTGCACCAGCTCGCCGGTCTCCATGTCGTAGACCGCCGTGCCCACCGGCACCTGCAACACCACCGAACGGCCATCCTGCCCGGTGCAATTCGACCCCATCCCGTGCTCGCCCCGCTGCGCCTTGTGCTCCGGGTTATAGCGGAAGTGGATCAGCGTGTTATGCCGCTGGCTGGCTTCCATAATCACGTCGCCGCCCCGGCCGCCGTCGCCGCCGGAAGGGCCCCCGCGCGGCACAAACTTCTCCCGCCGGAACGCCATGCAGCCATTGCCGCCGTCACCGGCCTTCACGCGAATCCTCGCCTCGTCTATAAACATGCCTGCACCCCGTTTGGATAGAAAAACTTGCGCCTGAATGCGATTCCCTCACCGCCGCTCCAGCGCTCACTGGCGGGGACAAGCCCAAAACGC
>DAIDGZ010000056.1 GCA_027452125.1 Acidobacteriaceae bacterium
AGGTAGGTGGACATCTTCGGGGTCTGGGCGAAGGTGATGGTGTGTTTGCCTGCGATGGGGCCGGGCTTGTCGACGATGATGTTGGTGTTGGAGATGACGGTGTCGGCGGTGTCGACGACGAGGGAGATATCAAAGGTGGTCTTGAGGGCGGGCTCGTCGAAGCTGGGGAAGGCGCGACGCGCATCGGTTGGTTCGAACTGAGTCACCGCGTAGTTGCGGCGCGCGGTTTTAGAGAGATAGAAGCCACGCAGTTTGTCGTTGAGAATGCCGGTGTAGCGGATGTGCAGGGTAGCCTTACCGGCGGGAATCTGATTGGGGAAGGTGAAGGTTGCCTGCTGTTTTTCTTTGTCGAGCGATACGGCGGCGGCTTGCTGCTTGCCTTCTGCACTGAGCGAGACGGACTGAAAGGCGATTTCTGCCGCGTTGAGAGTGATGCTGCGCGCTGGTCGGGTCAGGGTTACGGCAATTGATTCGACGCCAGAGAAGGTGGCTGTCTTGAGATCTGGCTCGAGCCGCAGCGTGTAGCGGGAGGGTGTGACGGTGGTTGCCAGACGCTGGGCGCATGCGGGATGAGCAGAATCGGCGGCAAGAATGAAGGCGGCTGCGGTAAAGAATGAGGTGCGCAACAAAAAAGAAAAACAGGAAATCTTCATGCATTCCTCGGGGTGCTGAATTTTGACGAACTGACCCTGAACTGAAGCATACGTGCTGGGCAAGCATTGGTGATGGAGCGCATTGGCGCAACATCATCACATCCATTCATTTTAGGCCTTCCAGATGGTCTTACGCATTGGATGAAGGCGACACACTGTTCTTACTGCCGATCCAGCTGAAAGGGCGTGACTGGTTTGTTCATCTCATGCGCGCCGGAGCGAGTTTGGGTGCTATGGCGTGCACGATGAACAGTGCCAGCGGATAGGCAAGACAGGCGATTACGAAAAGCGTGACGTAGCTGTGGGTGAGGTAAACGATGGCGCCTGCGCCCAGTTGCAGCAGAATGCCGCCGATGGCACCGGCCATGCCTCCAATGCCGGTGACGCTGGCCACGGCGGCCTTGGGGAACATATCTGAAGGGAGAGTGAAGACGTTAGCGGACCACCCCTGATGGCCGGCAGTGGCCATGCCCAGGAGTGCGACGACGATCCACAGTTGGTGGATGAAGGGCGCGGCGAAGATGGGGGCTATACAGAGCACACAGATCAGCATGGCGGTTTTGCGCGCAGAGTTCGGGGAGAGACCGCGATGGATGAGCGCGGAGAAGATAAGTCCGCCGCCGACGCTGCCGAGGATGGAGATGGCGTAGGCCAGTACAACGGGTGTGCGGCTTTGCGCCAGGCTCAGGCGGAATGTGGTCTGCAGGTAGCCGGGAATCCAGAAGAGATAGAACCACCAGATCGGGTCGGTGAGGAACTTGGCGATGGCAAATGCCCATGTTTCTTTGCAGGGGAAGACGTGGCTCCAGGGCACGTTGTCGAGGGTCTCGCCGGGATCGCTGAGGATGAGTGCGAGTTCGGCCTGGGAGACGCGCGGATGCTGCTCAGGACGGCGATAGTTGAGCAGCCAGAAAGCCAACCAGAGCAGACCGGTGGCGCCAGTGAGGACAAAGGTTCCGCGCCAGCCTACGATAACAACCAGGAAGGGCACAATCACCGGAACAAGCATGTTGCCGACGTTGGCGCCGGAGTTGAAGATGCCCGTGGCGGTGGTGCGCTCGCTTTTAGGGAACCACTCGGCGACCGTCTTGATGCAGGCGGGGAAGTTTGCGGACTCGCCGATGCCGAGAAGGAACATGGCCACGGCAAAGCTGGCGACGGAGAAGGCCGCACCAGGCAGCATGGCGGCAAAACTCCAGAGGGTGATGGCGATGGCGAATGCTTTGCGGGTGCCGAGTTTATCGGTCAGTCCGCCGGCTACGAGCATGCCGATGGCATAGGCGGTTTGAAATGTAGCGGTGATGATGCCGTATTTGAAGTCATTGAGGCCGGGAATCACGCCTTCAAGGAAGGTCTTGAGGTAGGCGATTACTCCGCGATCAACATAGGCGATGACGGTGGCGACGAAGAGCAGCGCGCAGATGATCCAGCGCTGATGTGAGATGCGGCTGCCGGGAGCTGAGACGGCAGCCTGGGCCCCGGCTTCATTGCGTGCAGAAGGCATGGGCGAACTCCGGTGCTGAATAGGATGAGTTCGCAACAGTATAGCGGGGTTGGAAGGCAGTGGCGGGGGTTTTTTCGCGTAGCGCTGTGACCAAAGGTTGCGAGCCTTGCCTGTGTGGAAGCGGTCTCACGGTTGTTGTCCGGAGACCGCTTCGCTGGATGGCATGGTTACTTCCAGGTGGAGAGTGGCTTAAGAATGGGACGTGTGTTATCGCCGGGTTGCGTGAAAAGCACAGCGATGGTTTCAGTCTTGCCCTGGTGAGGCAGATTGATCACCAGGTTGGTGACGCCGGGATTGGGCGCATTGGGCGGCGCTGGCTGGGCGCTGACAGTGCTGAAGCGTGCGTGGGAGGGGGAGAGAATGCGCGCTTCCAGCGTTTTGCCATTACGGGCGAGTTCGACGCTGCGACCATTGGCGGCGATCTTCACGTCTGCATAGGTGTGGAAGTTCCAGACCACATCGACCGGCTGGGCGGGCGCAATCTCATCCTGCACGAGGACGCGTTGCTTGTTGAGCAGAGCGATGCCGCGGCTCCAAGAGGTGAGTTTGCCCTTATAAGCCTGGTTGAGATTGGCAATGGCGTAGAGGGTATTACCCATGGAGCCAACGGCGGAGAGCGGAGCCTTGGCGTCAAGATCCTCATTTTGCGCATCGATGGTGAGGGTGTTATGGCCCTCGGTACGCATGCGGTAGTAGCTCCAGCGCTGGCGACCAAAGTAGCCGGGTAAACCGTAGTTGTCCGGGCCGAGATCGCTGGCCCAGCGCTGATCTTCGGCGTCCAGGATGAACGTGCCGAGGTCGAGATGGCCATGCGAGGCGTGAGCATCGCCACCCTTGAAGGCAACGTACCAGGCGTTGGGATCATGCCATGCGCTGCGCATATACGCCTGATCCGTACGCTTGAAGGACTCGACAAGGGGCAGAGGATGACCGCCGGTGAGTGTGGCGTCGCGCGCTGCCCAGATGAGCAGAAAGATGCCGAAGCGGCTGCTCTCGCGGGCTTCGCGCAGGTCCAGCTTGCCGCTCTCTACAATCTCGCGCTCGTGGGTGGCGTAGTCGGGCTTGTCATAGCGATGAGCAAACCAGAACATCTGGAAGGATGGATAAACGCCCATGCCCGCATCGCTGAAGTTGGCAAACAGATCCGTGGGGCCGGTTGACTGGATATGGTAATCGCCGGTGTCGGCGAAGCCGGGCATCTGCGCCATACCGAAGTCAGTGCCGAGGGCTGAGTCCAGTGCATCGATGAAGAGGACGTTGTAGCTGGTGGCATAGTTCCAATAGCCGGGGCCCTCTTCGAATCCGCCGTCGGGGGCAAAGAGGCCCATGATATCGCCGATGGCCAGGCGGGCATGGTCGAGAATGGCGTCGGCGCGCCTGGGATCGACGTCGGCGATGGCCAGAGCGCCGATGCTCTCGCCGCCATTGCAGACCTGGTTCCAGTTGTTGTGCTCGTGGTGCTCGGATTCGCCGCTCTGGATGCGTTCCAGCCACGGGTCAATGCCCTTGGTGGCGATGGCGTGCTCAATGGTGTCGCGCTGCTCGGGAGTGAGCACGGAGTAGAGCCAGTCATAGCCGACGCCGAGGGCAGCGGTCATCTCGCCGGTATCGAGGAAGTGCTTGGGATACCAGTCGGGGAAGGATGCGGCGGAGAGCATCTCCTGAATAGCGCGATCGGCAAAGCGCTTTTGGCCGGTGATGCGATAGAGGCCAGCCAGGGTGAAGATGCGGCCCTCCATGTCACGCGAGGTGGCGAGGAGGGTGTGCTCGGGACCACCGATGATGTAGGTGTCCGGCGGCGTATTGAGCAGCTTCTCTCCGATAGCCAACTGACCCTCGTAGACCTGTTTCACGAAAGGATCGGTTGCGATGGTTTTTTTGATGGCCGGCAGATCCGAGTCGTGCAGGAAAAGGCGCGGATGCTGGGCGTAGAGGGTGTTGAGCGGGGTGACGGCGCGAGCGGTGCTGGGGAGTAGTAGAGCGAGAGCAACAAGGCAGAAGGCAGGGAGCAAGGCGCGGCCAGGTGTGATCGTTATCAGGCAGATGCGGAGCCGGGCGCAAATAGATGACATGAGAGTTCCTCCAAAGCTGAACCAGCGGATTGTAAATCGCGGTGAAGAGGAGGGGCAAACAGGGCTTGAGTTCGGTCAGCGGGTTAGCGAGTCGAGAAGTCAGCGAGCGAGCGGGGCAGTGAGATCCGCGATTGCGGGAGTGAGTCGCGCGAGTGGGAAGGGTGGATGGGGAGGATGACCTGGCGTCATCCCCCTCATCGTGCTCGGCTATTTCTGCTTCTGGATCAATGGCTCGCCGGGGATATTGAGGTGGATGCGGTAGATGCTGTTACTGGCGCAGATGTAGAGGGTCTTGCGATCGTCTCCACCCCAGGCAACGTTGGCGACGCGCTCCTGGAAGGGAATCGTAGCCAGGTGCTTGCCCTCGGGTGAGAAGATCCACACGCCGCCGGGGCCTGCGCTGTAGATATTGCCCTGCGAGTCGACTTTCATGCCGTCAGGGTTGCCGGGGCGGGTGTCTGCGGTATCGTCGTAGAGCACCTTGGGATCGGTCAGCGAGCCGTCAGGCTTCACGCGATAGCGCATCCAGAGCTTTTTGGGCTGCGAGTTATCGACATAGAGATACTTCTCATCAGGCGAGAAGGCAATCCCGTTGGGACGCGGCAGGTTACTGACAAGCAACTGCAACTCATCGCTGGGCGCCTCGCTTCCGGGGGCCTGGGTGAGAGCGTGGGGGATGCGGAAGACGCCGTTGATCTTGAGTTGCTTGGCTGGATCATTGTCCTGCTGCGTGGGCAGGCCGTAGGGCGGATCGGTGAAGTAGAGCGAACCATCGGAGCGGTAGACGAGGTCATTGGGGCTGTTGAGCCGCTTGTGCTGGTAGGCGTCGGCCAGGAAGGTGATTTCGCCGTTAGGATCGAAGGTCTCGAAGCGATAAACGTCGCGTTGGGCGTGGCCGGCCACGGTGAGGCGTCCGCGCGCATCCAGGGTCATGGCGTTGGAGCCGGGCTCGGGGCCGCCATAGGGCTTGACGCCGAGATAGCCGCTTGGATGCAGGAAGGTGGTCACACCTTTACCGGGAGTCCACTTGAGAATGCGGTTGCTGGGAATGTCCGTAAAGAACAGGCTGCCGTCCACCCAGACCGGACCTTCCACCCAGGTGAAGCCGGTGGCGATGCGCTCGAGCTTTGCGTCGGCGGGGATGACGCGCTCAGCGGCGGGATCAAAGCGATCGACTCTGAGGGCGGTAGAGGTTTGCACTTCCGGCGTGCTGGCGGGCGAGGTGGAAGCAGCCTGTTGTTTGGCTTTGCAACCACAGAGAATAGCGAGCACGGCGAGCAGGGCAAGTCGGGATTTACTGGAGCCTGTCATGGGAGAGTCCTTTGTAAGCGGCGGGCATTCCCCGCGCTTCGCAGAGTCTGCTGGTGCTCTGGAAAAGAGCAGCCGAATTCCATCTATAGGCATGTGGACGGGGGCTGTCAAGCAAGGTGCGGAATGCACTTGCCAACTACGCGGTCATGCTGTAAAAATCGCGCATTGTGGTCAGACCAGTGCGCGGTGCACGGATACTGCGCGCCTTGCCCAATATGGACCGATTTCAGAGGTGCCCTTCATGATGCGCAGAATTCTTTGTCTTTTGCCAGGCCTGCTGGCCGGCGCTGTTCTTGCCCTGTCCACACGCGCGCAGGTACCGCTGGAATATGCACCACCGACGACGGTGAATCTGCTGCCAGCGAATCCGCATGCGGCGGAGCCGGGCCTGCTGTTTTACCTCTCAGGCGACCATGGCTTTGTAGCGGACTATGCCGCGGGTGGCGATCCGGTGCCGAACTACAGGGACGATGTAAAGATTCTGCCGGGCGGAGCGAAGGGCTCCTACATCCAGTGCGGCAATCATCAGCTGTTATCGTACTGGGCGCCGGGCAACATCTACGCGCAGAGAGGCACGCTGTCGTTCTTCTGGCGGGCTCGCGATCCATTGGACGGGACAGAGTTTCCAGTGTTTCGCGTGGGCTATGCGGACCACTCGAGCTGGGACATGGTATGGATGCGCATCGACTGGAACGGACATGGCTTTGATGCCTTCGTGACCGATGTGAATCTGGGGCGCACACGCGTGTCAGTGAGACTGCCGGAGATTCCCAAGCCCGACCAGTGGCTGCATCTGGCTCTGGCATGGGATGAGACGAGCGGCATTCGGTTTTACGTGGACGGCAAGCTGATGGCGACCAAGCAGGCGACGGGGCTGTTTGATACGGCGCTGGATCAGTTTGGCCCGCACTCGCGGCTGATTGCGCCGACGGGCGTGGAAAGCAGCTACAGCTACGACCGTGGCGGCGATATCGACGAGCTACGCATTTATGATCGGATGCTCTCTGACACAAACATTGCAACACTGGCCAAAGGCGAGATACCGGAGTCGATTCCGGCGCTGGACCGGAAGTTGGCTGTGGGCGCGGCGGCGAGCGTGAAGGCATCCACGCCAGCAACGGGATGGGAGCAGGAGTGGGATCTGAAGTATGGATGGAACCGGCCGGATGATCCACCGGCGCTGCTGAACTCCTCCTATACGACGGTACGCAAGGTGGAGATACACGATGTGTACGATCTGAAGCGCTGGTGGTGGAAGGCGACAGACGGAATTCGCGAGACGACATGGCCGGGGGTGTATAACCGCTCGCGGCTGGCGGGACGTGATGACTACTTTGAACTGCCGGACTGGGATTGCTACTCGCTCTCAGGCAAGACGGTGACCTTCGATATGCCAGATGAGCCGTGGAATCATCTGGAGATTGCCGGCGGTGCGTGGGGCACCTGGACACTGCTGCAACATGACATGGAGAAGGCAGCAGACGAAGTGAAGACGCTGTTTGTGCAGCCCAAGGGACAGGAGATTACCTACGCCCAGCTTGCTCATCCGGTGACGGGGCAGAAGGTTCGCTTTACCAATGTGCAGCAGGAGGAGCCGCTGGGCGAGGTATCGGCCTACTATGTGCATCCGGGGATGGAGCCGACGGGTGTAGCGACGCTGCGCTACAAACTGACGGCGAAGATTGCGCCTGACGACAACCCCTCGACGCTGCCGCTGCTGAAGTATATCGATGGGCGATTCCCGGCAGATGAGCGGATGATGATGATGGCCATGCCTGCCGGCGCGCCGGGAACGCCGCGCAAGGATGTGCAGGAGGGCCTACCGATTGTGCACATTCTCATTCCGGCCGACTTCCGCTCACAGATGGTGGATGCGGGGCACGGCTATAGCTATGGATGGGAGAACATGGACGGCGGATTGGATGGCATTGCCATCGATCTGCCGGCACTGCATGTGAAGCCTGATGCGGAGGGCCTGATTCCGCTGAATATCCAGATCAAGGACCCGCTGTGGCCGATGCGCGATATGCTGTACTTCACCTTTGCGGTGAAACCCGGCGAGCCGCACACATTATGGCTGGATACGCGGGACCGCATCCTGCCGAATGGCAAGAGCCTGTATATGACGATTGCCGCGCAGGGCGCGGACTTTGATACATCCGCCCTGGAAGGTGCGCAGGTCCGGCTGATCTTCAAGGCGTACAAAGATGCGCTGAAAGAGCATGTTGCGGACCGGCTGACGCAGGTGCGGGATGAGTACGCAAACCTGACCGAGGAGTCGGTGAGTTCACGGCGGCTGAACCTCTTCAACCGAATCGATGGGGATTTGACCGACCTGCTCCGCGTGGATCCGCAGAACAAGCTGGGCCGGGACTACTGGCATGAGATGAACAAGGAGCAGGTGCGGCCACCGTTTACGCTACCGCAGGCGCCGCCGGGAATTCCGCAGTGGGCATTCCTGCAGGTGCAGGATCTGGGCGCGCTCAAGAGCCTGATCAACTGGTATATCGACAACCGGCAGCTCACCAATGGGGAGTTTGGCGGCGGCCTCTCCGACGACAGCGACTTCAGCGAGTGGTTCCCAGGCCTGGCCTTGATGGGCTCGACCCCGGACAAGATCAAGGCATCGCTGCTGAAAGAGCTGGACGCGATGTATGCGCAGCACATGTTTACCAATGGGTTGGCGACCATCCAGACAGACGAGTTGCATAGCTACGAGGATGGCATCAATGTGTTGGGCGAGTCGATGCTGCTGGATTTCGGCAGTCCGAAGCAGATTGAGCGCGCCATGGTGACAGCCAAGCGGCTGGAGTGGCTGTCGGGCATGAATCAGGCAGGGCACCGGCATGTGCGGTCGTCCTATTTCAGCGGCGCAAAAATGGCGACGGGGGGCGTGTGGGGTTGGTCCAAGGAGGCCTCCTACATGGTCTTTCACCCGGCGCTGTCTCTGGTGCTCTTCAATGGATCACCGGAGACGCGGAAGATGGTGTTGCAGCTCGCAGACGGATTTCTGGCGCACTACAAGCCGGGACCGGATGGGAAGTATACGCTGCATACCGAGGTGAACTTCAAGACGGATGCGGACAAGCCAACGGGAATGCGCCCCTGGTTCATTCTGTGGGCAGCCTACCGGTGGACGGGCGATCCCAAGTATGTGAAGCCGTTTGTGGATGCACCCATGCAGGCATTAGAACTGATCAACTCCGATGCATTGGACATGCTGCACATGCGCAAGACGGAGACCGATCCGTTGATTGCGGCGGCGAGTGAGGTGCATGGGCCAAGCGGCATCGCACAGCAGAGCGAGACGGCATGGCAGTTAGCCTGGCAGGCGACGGGGAAGACGTCGTACCTGAACAAGGTGTATGCCTCGCAACTGGAGACGGCGCACGAGCGGCAATTCATCAACCGGCAGGGCAGTTTGTGGATTGATCGCATCTACTTCAATAACGGTGAATTGCAGCGAGCGCGACTGGGCGGTGTGGCACTGATGCGCAACTACTGCTATCCAGGAAATGCAGTGAGCTGGCGATTCGACGCGCCGGCCAATGATCAAAGCGTAGCGATTCTCATCCCCGAGGCCACACCGGATCATGTGAAGATCATTGCCTACAACCTTGATCCAGTGCCGGTGACGGCTGATATGACCGGCTGGGAGATCGATCCGGGACAGTGGTCCATCACGCAGGGGACACAGGAGTCGCCTGGCAATGCGCAGCCTGCAGCGGATGCGCCACTGCACGACGTAAGCACGCGAACAGCGGAGTTTGAGCGCAGCAAGAGCCTGAAGGTGACCTTTGCTCCGCGCACGACAACCGTGATTGAACTGCAACTCGTACAGAAAGGGGTGCCGTACTGGTCGCGGCCTGACCTAGGCATCGATCCGCAGGATGTAAAGGTGGAGGGGGCCACGATGCAGGTGACGGTGCACAGTGTCGGCGCCGTGGACGCACCGGTCTCCAAGGTGGTGTTGCGCGACAGCTCAGGCAAGACAATCGCAACTGCGGATGTGCCCGCACTGAAGGCTCCCACGGACCTGGTTCCCAAGACTGCCGTGGTAAAACTTCCGCTGCCCGCTGGGACCAGCTATGCCGGCGGCAGCGTAACGGTGGAGTGCGGCGGCACGGTGCCGGAGATTACGCAGATGAACGATACAGTGCAGTTCTGAAGAGGGATGAGCCGCATGTCGTGCCATGAGCGGGGGCGGCTCTTTTCTACTTGACAATAAGGAAGACGGCCCAGGCATGGGCCAGCTCAGCGCCAGAGGCATCTTCGAGCGTTGCCTCTGTATGAATCATGCGGCGATTACGGTCGGCGATCCAGCCGCGCACGCGGACTGGCTGGCTGGGGGCGAGGTGCTGGCGCATACGCACCCGTAACTCTGCTGTCAGAGCATTGAGACCGGCGGCGATGACGGCTTTTGCCATGGATTCATCGAGCACGGTGCTGACAATGCCGCCGTGCACAATGCCGGCAAATCCTTCCAGTGATTGATCCGGAATCCAGTCGGCGACAGATTCGCCATGCTCGTTTTGCGAGAAGTTGAGACGAAGACCACGGAGGTTGTCCGGCGCGCAGGCGAAGCAGGAAGATTCCTGGCTCAGGGTGAGTGATGGCTTTACCGGGCGGGCTGGCATCTCGGTGCTCATGCAGATCTCACCACAATTTAGGTCGTAAATCGAAGCGATGCAACTTTGCACGGGGTGAAGATGGAAGTAGGACGGTCGAGCAGCAATTTCAGGACCGCATGGTGCCCGCTTCGTATGGCGGAGAGGGAGGGATTCGAACCCCCGATAGAGTTACCCCTATGCCTGATTTCGAGTCAGGTGCATTCAACCGGGCTCTGCCACCTCTCCGCTGAGATGCAGCCGATAGTTTGATTATACGGGATTTGCGGCAGATGTGGAGGGAGACGGGCGGGGATCGGTGGAGAAGTTTCCTCTCTGCCGGAGCGTACGCGAAAATACCCCAATATCAGCGGAATCAGGGTGATCGCAACGTGGGATGGGAGGAGTGCAGGTGACGGTTGTGGTCCACTGCGGCGAAGCAGACGGTAACGTCACAGGTTCGTCTGGCGAGTCCGCGCATCAAAGCGGAATAGAGTGGAGATATGAAGCGAGTTTCCCTTCCAGTTGTGCAGCATAGCCTGATGTCGCGATGCCTGGCGGCAGTGCTCTCGTTTTTGATGGTGATGGCGCCGGTAGCCGGGCAGGGAACCGGAGAGCCTAGCGCAACTGTGCATACCCGGAAGAGTACAAAGAAGCACAGGCATACGACGCATCGCAGCACGCAAACTCGCCAGATGAGTGCTGCGCAAGTGCAGCGCATGGCGCGGATGCGGCAGGAGTTTGTGGTGTCAAAGGATTTGCAGCCGATGGCGCAGCAATTGGCGACGCTGCGCACGCCTGAGGCCTATGCTGGCGTGACTGCCTACGCGCATCGGCATACGGGCGAGGCGGCGGCTGCGGCGTATCTGGCACTGGGCCATGCCTATTTGCTGGACCACCGCTATGCGGAGGCGGAGGCGAGCTTTCGTCAGTCGCTGCGGGACGGCGACGATCTGGCTGACTATGCGGATTTTCTGGGAGCGCGCGCCAGCTATGCCGCTGGAGATAATGCAGCTGCGGAGAGCCTGCTACACGGATTCGCCAGTCGGCATCCTGACAGCATCTTTGCGGATGAGGCTCCTGAGCTGGATGCCACGGTTTTATTGGCCATGAATAATCCCGGGGCAGCGCGCCAAGCGCTGGCTGGGGCAGCCAATACCGGTGCCACCGCGCGGTCCGGTTACCAGCTTGCCGAGGGACAAGTGGAGATGGCGCTGGGGGATCGCGAGGCTGCGCAGCGTACTTTCAAACAGTTGATACTGGGACATCCGTTGAGCGCGGCGGCGCAGACGGCACGGGCGCAACTCACTGCGCTGGGAGCTGAGACATCTTTCACCACGGCAGAACTCCGCGGACTCGCGGATGCCTACTATCGAGGCGGGCGTTATCGGGAGGCCGAGGAGCAATACCATGCATTGGCAATGCGCGCAGGACTTCCTGCGCTGGAACATAACGGATATGAGGTGGCGGAGGCCGCCTGCCAACTAAAGCTGAAACAGCTAACCACCGCCGAGGCCGAGGCTTTGCCGGATACACCGGATGAGAACGGAGCGCGCCGGATGTATCTGCTGATGGAACTGGCGCGGAATCGTGATGATGCGAGCGGGCAGCAAAGCATTGTAGCGATGATGGAGCAGCGCTTCCCGAGCAGTCCATGGCTGGCTGAGGCGCTGTTTTCCAGCGGTAACATGTATCTGCTGAAGCGCGATTTTCCGCATGCGGTGGAGTACTACGGCTACCTGGCAGCGCATTTTCCCGGGAGCCGCTACGCGGCTGCGGCGCACTGGCGGGCTGGCTGGCTCAGCTATCGGCAGGGACTTTACCAGGAAGCTGCGCGCATCTTTGATGAGCAGATTCGGCTGTATCCCACAGCCCCTGAGACCATTTCGGCAATTTACTGGCGTGGACGCCTGTACGAGATGCAGGAGCACAATCCAGCCCGGGCGGCAGCTAACTACCGGACGATTGCACGAGCATATCCACACTTTTTCTACGCGCAGATGGCAAGACAAAGGCTGGCGGCGATGGGCAATCCATTGCCCATCGCCGCGCCACAACTGGATCGCTACCAGCCGTTGCCGCAGCCGCGGCTGGTGGAGAGCTTTCCCAGCAACAGCCCGCATCTGGCCAAGGCACGTTTGCTGGCAAATGCTGGGCTGAACGAATACATTGCACAGGAAATTGCAGCAGATCCCGACTCGGGTTCATGGAGCGCGCTGGCGGAGGCGCAGATCTACTCTTCATATGGACAGACTTTCCGCGCGCTGCGAGCGATGAAGCGGGCTTTGCCGCACGAGGCGTCCACGCCTATCCGCGCAATCCCTCTCACGTACTGGCGCATATTGTTCCCCAAGCAGTGGTGGGACACCATTCAGGAGGAGTCTGCCAAGAACAATCTGGATCCCTACCTGGTGGCGTCGCTGATCCGGCAGGAGTCGGAGTTCAATCCGTCGGTGGTATCGTATGCAAACGCATACGGCCTGATGCAAATGCTGCCTTCAGTGGGGCGCAAGATGGCGCGCGAGGAAGGTATGCGGCACTTTGAGACTTATTACCTGCTGAATCCAGAGATTAATATCAAGCTGGGAACGCGCTATTTGAAGCAGATGCTGGAGCGGTTTGGCGGCGTGCAGGAGTATGCATTGGCTGCCTACAACGCGGGTGACAGCCGCGTAACAGACTGGGAGGCAGCAGGACCCTACCAGGGTATGGATGAGTTTGTTGAGTCGATTCCGTTTACGCAGACACGCGAGTACGTGGAGGCGATTCTGCGCAATGAGGAGACCTACCGGGCGATCGACGACTATGCACGGCAACACGGAACGCGAGAGACGGCAGCGTTGCCGTAGAGCGTATCAGTTTTCAAGAGCAGGAATCCGGTTCGACACTAGCAGACTGCGATTCCAGTTGACTTGGGAAGGCCTTCCCGGGAAGACTGGTGGCAAGCGGAAATGAAATACATCTCCGCGACGCCATTCGCAGCCTGCTGTTGTTGCACAACGGAGCCGGCCGGAAGACGCGGGTTCGGCTCAGTTACATCGACCCACTGGAGGGAAGGATGTCGGCCGACTTGCAGTTTCTGGAAGAATGGATTCCCGAAAGAATGGACCCGGGCACTATCTTCGTCCTGGAGAACCAGACGAAGCTGGGGCATGCGCAAAACCCGTATGTGGCGGTGATGTCGTGTCCTCGGTGCGGGACGATGGGGCTGATCACGCGTCGCCAGTTGTGCGCGGGCGAGACGATGATTTGCGGCGGTGATGTGTGTTCAGCCGAGTACCGGCTGGACGGCGAGACGATTCGCTATCGAAAGGCGCAATAATCGCTGATAAGATTGCGCGCAAGAAGGATGGTCGCTGCTGCGCGGGGTGGCGGCAATGGCAAGTTTCTTTGCCTGATGCGCCGGAGTGCAGGCGGACTTTTCGCGTACGATGGAAGAGTGCGCCCGGATGGCGAAACTGGCAGACGCAGCGGACTTAAAATCCGCAGGAGCTTACCCTCCGTGGGGGTTCAAGTCCCCCTCCGGGCACTACATCTCTGATCAATCGAAGCAGCCGACCATGTGCGTGGAGTGCAGTTGGCGTGTATATGTTTATCTGCGGGGCACGGAACACTGGCTGCGTGGTACACTTCGTGGTGCATCTAGATTAGAGCGGAAGCAAGCCCCTGTTTCCTTTTAAGAAGCGCAGAAAAGCACACGCATGGATTGTTGGCGCGGTAGAAATGCGGTGCTTTCAGGAATGCATGGGTTCAGATTTCGCTCGGATCATTCCGTGGAGGAAATTTCATGTTGAAGAGGTTGGCTGGTCTGGCTTCAGCGCCTGCACTGGTGTTGGCATTGTCAGGTATGTGTGGTGCACAGCAGGCTGGACATGCGCAATGGACGGGCACCTGGGCGACGTCACCCATGCTGGCGGAGGGCGCCTATAGCGTGCATCCGTTCAGCGGAACGACTCTGCGGGAGATTGCGCACATCTCTGCCGGCGGTGACGAGATTCGTCTCCGCTTTACGAATGAGTACGGCACCGACTCGCTTTTCATCAATGACGCGCACGTGGCACTGAGCGCTGGCGGTTCGGAGGTCAAGGCTGGAACCGACCATGCGGTTACCTTTGGCGGGCAGTCGAGCATTCGTATTCCCCCGGGCGCCGCTATGTACTCCGATCCAGTGAAGCTGGCGGTAGAGCCCATGGCAGACGTTGCGGTGAGCTTCTACCTGCCGCCGCAGATCATGCGTGCCGAGACCTTCCACGCCTTTGCCAACCAGGATAACTACTTTGCAGCGGGCGATGTGGCGGGCCAGGCGTCGCTGGCCAATGCTACGACGATCCGGTCGTGGTATTACTTTGACGGCGTTGACGTGCTGGCTGTGGATAGAGCGCCCTCTATCGTTACACTGGGCGATTCAATTACAGATGGAGCGCACTCTACGCTGAACGCGAACCGGCGTTGGCCGGACGTGCTGGCGGGACGCCTGCAGGCGGATGCGGCTCTGAAGCATATCGGCGTACTGAATGAAGGCATCGGCGGCAACCGTGTGTTGAACGATGGCTACGGCCCGAGTGCCTTGGCGCGTCTGGATCGTGATGTACTGGCGCAGGATGGTGTGCGCTACGTGATCGTGCTGGAGAGCATTAACGATATCGGCCGCTGGGGCAAGGGCCGCAAGCAGAGTCCAGATGACGAGGTGGACGCACAGCAACTGGAACTGGGTCTGAAGCAGATTGCCGACGCAGCGCATGAGCACGGACTGAAGATTTATGGCGCGACGCTCACGCCATATGGCGGCGCGGGCTACTCCTCAGAGAAGGGTGAACAGATTCGCGAGGCGGTGAACGATTGGATTCGTACCAGCGGAACTTTTGATGCGGTGATTGATTTCGACAAGATCACGCGCGATCCGAGTAATCCGAAGCAGTTCAATCCACTGTATGATTCGGGCGATCACCTGCACCCCAATGATGCCGGATACAAGGCGATGGGCGAGGGGATTGACCTGAAGCTGTTTGGCAAATAGAGTTCCGATCCTCTGATACACACGCAAAAGCAGAAGAGCCAGACGCGGTATGAGTCTGGCTCTTCTGCTTTTGCGTGTGTACTTTATCGCGTCGAAGTTCAGACGGATGGAACGATGTCGTATTCAAGTTTGCCCGTGGACCGGAGTTCAACCACCGAAAAGAATTTGCCCGGTACTGGCGACTCGGCCTGTGTGCGGAGAGTTCGTTGTACGGTGGTTACGACGCAAGCTGGATTGAAGACAGGAATGCGCTCCGTTAGATCACCGATGCGCTCGACGCGGATGCGTATACGGTCCGGCATGAAGTCGACTTGCTTGTGGCCACTGCCACTGAGTGGATAGCGTACGCTGGTGGCTCCGTTCAAATATTTAGCGGCCATGCCTGTGGCTTCTTCGGGAAGATTGCTGTCAGCGATGGTTCCCCAGGCTGTTTCAATGCCGGCAGTCTGCGACTGGAGCAACACGCCGCCTGCGGGCGTCCACACAAAGGTCAGGCCCAGTCTCTGTTGTTCAGAGCAGGTTTTGGGCGCGGAGGCAAAGGCCGCGTAGTAGGCCGGACGCCTCACATAGGTGAAGACGAAGGGTTCGCGCGTGTCCTTGCGCTGCTCAATGAAAGAGTGATCAGAGACTGGCCTTACCAGCTTGCGGGCTTCGTCAATTTGTGCAGCCGAAGGATGCCAGTTGTAGTGAGCGCGCTGCAGAAACTGGTAGGGCGTATAGGCCTCAAAGAGGCCTACGCGGAGTGGATCGACCCGTGGCCACTCCTGTTCCAGCTTTTGTCGCGCGGTGCGAATCTGTTCCGCGCGGAGTTTGGGTGGTGTGGCAAAGGCGCGCATGATGAGGCAGCGATCAGCCAGTGGGGTATCAACGTAGGGATAGATGGCGTGGCGCTGGCGAGACTCGATGCTGCGATTGAGCACGAAGAAGTTCTGGCCGGGCTCGGGGAGCGCATTGTAGGAGAGCCACTCGCCAAAGCGGGATTCCTCTTCGACGAGGAGGTTGCCGAGGGGCGTCTCGCGCCAGTAGTTGTAGGCCATCTGGATATTCTCGTGGTGCGTGTTGAGCGTGTAACCAAGGTCGGGTCCATCTTTCTCATAGAAATAGCCAGCCGGACTCTGTAGATCGTTGCTACTGGCGAGAAAGCGCTCGTGCAGGCGTGCGGAGAGTACAGCATCCGGATAGAGAGCAAGGAATGCGGCGCCCCCGGCAAAGATGTTGGTGTACTGGTTGGAATAGGTGCGGCCATGGCGATACAGTTCCGGGTCAAAGAGAACCGCATGCAAAGCCTTGCGGCATGCCTCGATTGCACGCAGATGAATCGCTGGAGAGATAGGCGGACCATTTTTCAGGAGACCAAGCGCCTCTGAAGTGAACTTGACCGCAAAGGAGGTTGCAGCCAGGTTCCACTGCTGTGGACCGTATTCGCTGAAGCGGCCGTCGGGACTTTGCAAATTGCACCAATACTCCAGTGCGAGCTCAAGACGTGCGCGAACGGCGGGATGTGCGCGGTAGGGATTCCACTTTTGTGGTGCGGTATAGAACCAGGCCAAGGAGAGGATGTTCTCCATAATGCGCGCATTGTAGGGATGGCAATTATTGAGTCCGCGCCAGACGGAGAGTGAGATGAAGCCGCGATTGGGTCCATCCAAGAGGATGCTGTTAGCCACTTGTGCGAAATGGATGAGCGCATAGGGCATATCCAGGTCAGCATCGGGAAAGTCAGCGGGACGAATCTTTGTCGTGTCGACTTCAGGAACCAGCGGAATATCTCCGGGCAGTGCATGGGCTGAAGCGGCTAGCGGAAGTGCAGCAGCCGTGAAGAGAAAATCTCGGCGATTCATGGACATGGAACTGGCGGGCCTTTCCTGATGCGGATATTGATTCACCTCAAATGAGCCGGGTTCATTTGCAGACGCACCATCATAGGAAATTTTGCAAACGATGAAAAGAGGACGCATGCGCCTATGGACGCTATACCCCGCGTGAGATACCGGAATTGCAATTATGGGAAGAAAGCTTCCTGTTCGCTGAGGGGCATAGGCGATTGGCGCGAAGAAGGCATGTGTGGGTCTAAGGGGAATAGCGCATATGTGCATGAAGAAAAGGACTGTTACAGCATAGAATGCATTGATTTCTAGGGTGACACTCGTCACAGCGAGGCCGTTTGGCAAGGCGCACAATAACGCGGGTTTTGAGTAAATGCGCGTGTTGTGTCGTGGTGTTAGGCAGGAGAAAGCACGGCTTGCGAGTCGTAGTCCAGAGCAAGATGGAGGCTGCGTGGGATGAGCTGGAAAGCGGAGTACAACAGTAAGCTCAGGAGCGCAGAAGAGGCGCTCGATGCAGTGAGGTCAGGGCAGCGGATATGGATCCAGTCGGGCTGCGGAACGCCTTCAGTACTGGTGGATGCGCTGGTGGCCAGGGCGCCGGCGGTGCATGACGTCGAGATTGTGCACATGATGACGCTGGGCAGCGCGGATTATACGAAGCCCGAGTACGAGGGGCACTTTCGACATCGCGGATTGTTTCTTGGAGCGAATGTCCGTGAGGCGGTGGCCGCAGGGCGTGCCGACTATACGCCGATCTTCCTTAGCGAGATTGAAGGGCTGTTTGTGAGCGGCGCACTGCCGCTGGATGTGGTGCTGATGCAGGTGTCGCCACCGGATGCACACGGCTTTGTAAGTCTGGGGACGACCGTGGATTGCACGCTGACGGCGGTACGTTACGCACGCGTGGTCATTGCCGAGGTGAATGAGCGGATGCCGCGGACGCACGGAGATACGTTTATTCATGTTAGCCGCATCTCGACGATTGTGGAGACGTCACGGCCGCTTCTGGAACTTCGAACCGAGGCATATTCTGAGCTGCACATGCGTGTGGCACGGAATGTGGCATCGCTGATTCCTGATGGCGCAACGCTGCAGACGGGCATCGGGGGAATCTCCGATGCGGTGCTGCACTGCCTGGAGGGCAAGCGCGATCTAGGCATTCATACCGAGATGTGTCCGGATGGTGTGGTGGATCTAATGGAAGCCGGAATCCTCAACGGAGAAGCCAAGTCGGTACATCGCGGCAAGGCGGTAGCGGCGTTTGTGCTGGGAACGCAGAGGCTCTTCGATTTTATTCATGACAACTCGGCATTTGAGTTTCGTCCTATCAGCTACACCAACGACCCTTTTGTCGTAGCGCGCAACGACAAAATGGTTGCGATCAACTCAGCTCTGCAAGTGGATCTGACCGGGCAAGTATGTGCGGATTCCCTGGGCACAAGGCCATATAGCGGTTTTGGTGGACAACTCGACTTTATTCGTGGCGCAGCACGCTCAAAGGGTGGAGTACCGATCATCGCCTTGCCGGCTACGGCGGTGGGCGGTGGCGTCTCGCGGATAGTGCCGGTACTGGAGCCAGGAGCCGGCGTCGTGACCTCGCGTGCCGATGTGCACTACGTGGTGACGGAGAACGGAATCGCCTATCTGCATGGTAAGACGTTGCGGGAGCGCGCTGAGGCACTGATCGCAATCGCCGATCCTCGTTTTCAAGTGGAACTGGAAGAGTTTGCCGTGCGCGCGCACTACATGGAGCGGGCACACGCAGCAGCGGTGCTGGCCTGAGCCGCAGCGCGGCCACAAGGAGGACAGAATGACGGAGGCGAAGAAGCATGATCGAGGATGGTTGCGTGTCGACGCGGAGGAGTGCAAAGGGTGTGGCCTCTGTGTGGAGGCCTGTCCGCCGAAGGTGATTCGTATGAGCGAGGGCCTAAACCACTATGGCTACCGCACTGCGGAGTACGCCGGAGCGGGATGCACCGGCTGCGGAATCTGCTTCATGGCCTGCCCTGAGCCAGGAGCCATCACTGTGTTTCACGCCCTTATGGCGGCCGCGCAAATGCCGGATATGCACACAGCAAGCGCAGGAGAGATGCGATGCACAAGCAACTGATGAAAGGGAATGAGGCGATTGTGAAGAGCGCCATCCTGGCGGGCTGTCGCGGCTTCTACGGCTATCCCATCACGCCGGCAAGCGAGATTGCGGAGGCGGCGGCACAGTATTTTCCGCAAACGGGCGGGGTGTTTGTGCAGGCCGAGAGTGAGGTGGCAGCCATCAATATGCTCTATGGCGCAGCGGCTGCGGGTATACGCGCTATGACGGCGTCGAGCGGGCCGGGGATCAGCCTGATGCAGGAGGGCATCAGCTATATGGCCGGGGCGGAGCTGCCCTGCGTGATTGCGGATATCACGCGCGGCGGACCCGGGCTAGGGAACATTGCTGCCGAGCAGAGCGACTATCACCAGGTGGTGAAGGGCGGCGGTCACGGCAACTATCGCACGATTGTGCTGGCGCCGCACTCGGTGCAGGAGATGGCGGACCTGACAGAGCTGGCGTTTGAGCTGGCTGATCGCTATCGCAATCCGGTGGTTGTGCTGGCTGATGGATTCATTGGACAGATGATGGAGCCGGTGGAGTTTCCGCCGCGGGCACTGGAGCATGAGCCGCCGCCGTGGGCGGTGACGGGCACCGCAGCCACGCGCCGTAGCCTGGTGAACTCGCTGCACCTGAACAGCGATGAGTTGGAGGCGCACGTACGTGACCTCGAGACCAAATATCGCCGCGCCGAGCAACAGGAGACACGCGCCGAGGCCTGGCTCACCGGCGATGCGGAGATCGTGCTGGTGGGCTATGGCATCGTGGGGCGCATCCTGAAGGCGGTGACTGCAGAGGCGCGAGCCGCCGGGCTGAAAGTAGGACTGCTTCGGCCAGTCACGCTCTATCCATTTCCGGTGCGCAGCTTCCAGAAGCTTGCACGGCATGCGCAGATATTTCTGGTGGTGGAGATGAGCAATGGACAGTTGCTGGAGGATGTGAAACTCGCGCTGAACGGAGCGCGGCCAGTGGAGTTTCTGGGACGTGGAGGTGGAAATGTACCGACGCACGAGGAGGTTCTGCGGAGGGTTTATCAACTGGCTGGACGCGTAATAGACGCAAACGAGCCGGAAGGGGAGAGGTTGGCGCATGTCTAGTGAAGCGTTGATGGAATACACGGTGGCGCATGGCAGACCGAAAGCCTTTTATGAGCGCTTTGAGCGAAAGGATGAGTTGCAGCACCAGACGCACTATTGTCCAGGCTGCGGACACGGCATTGTGCATAAGATGCTGGCGCGGGCAATCGATGAGCTGGGCATCCAAAACCAGACCATTCTCGTTGGTCCGGTAGGCTGCTCTGTGTTCACGTATTACTACTTCGATGTGGGCAACGTGCAGGCAGCGCATGGGCGAGCGCCCGCCGTGGCAACTGCAATCAAGCGCAGCCGGCCGCAGAGCATGGTGATCAGCTACCAGGGCGATGGTGATCTCTCTGCAATTGGCTCCGCAGAAATTCTGCACGCTGCGAATCGCGGCGAACACATCACCGTTATCTTTGTGAACAATGCTATTTACAGCATGACTGGCGGTCAGGCAGCGCCCACCACGTTGCTGGGACAGAAGAGCACGACCACACCGCAAGGGCGCAATGCCGGGCGAGAAGGCTATCCGCTGCATGTGTGCGAACTGCTGGCCACGCTCGAGGCTCCGGTATATCTGGAGCGCGTTGGATTGGGCGATAACAAGCAGATTGCGAAGGCGTCGCGGGCTATTCGCAAGGCCTTGGAGAATCAGGTGAAGGGATTCGGATTCTCGCTGATTGAAGTACTCTCGCCTTGCCCGACCATCTGGAAGATGTCCGCGGTAGAGGCGCAGCGCTGGGTACGCGATGTGATGGAGAAGACCTATCCACTAGGCGTGTATCGAGACCGGAGCAAAGATGCGCAATCATGGAGCGCGCCGGAAGAGAAGCCTGCATTGCAGGATATCCCGAAAATTCTTGGTGTTGCCGAAGCGAATCTTCCCGAGGGGAACGCCGCGCTTATAGAACATGCCGGTGAGATCGACCTACAGGTGCGCATCGCGGGCTTTGGCGGCCAGGGAGTTTTGCTTCTGGGGGAGATTCTAGCGGAGGCTGGTCTGGATGCGGGGCTGGAGGTATCGTGGCTGCCCTCCTATGGTCCTGAGATGCGTTCGGGAACGTCGAATTGCCATGTGCGCCTGGCCAGCCAGAGCATTGACTCGCCGCTCGTGACTGTGCCGCATGTACTGGTGGCCATGAATGAGCCATCGCTGCGGAAGTTTGATCTTAGCGTGCGGCCCGGTGGGTGGGTGCTCTACAACGGCGAGTCGTTTCCCGTGGATTGCGAGCGTCCTGATGTGCATGTACTGGCACGGCCCTTTACGCATCTGGCCGATGAGTTAGGAGACGCGCGCGTCAGTAACATGGTGATGCTAGGCGCTCTGTTGGAGATCAGCGGCGTACTGCCACAGACCAGTGTGGACGATGCGTTGCATCGCTTGGTGAGGAATCCGCGCTGGCTCGCCCTGGATCAGCACGCTCTGGAGTTGGGACGTACCCTTGCGCGCGAGGCGATGCAGGAGGCATGCCATGAAGTCTGAGATCGATCCAAATCTGATTGTCTACTTCGATGAACAATATGTACCGTTGCGCGAAGCGCGCGTCGGCATTCTGACGCATGCGCTGCACTATGGTACGGGCGTTTTTGAGGGGATTCGCGCGCACTGGGAAGAAGTCGCGCAAGAGCTATACATCTTTCGATGCCAGGAACACTATGAGCGGTGGCAGCACAACTGCAGCTATCTACGGATTCGCGTGCCGCATACTGCGGAGGAGCTGACTTCCATCACTGCGGAGTTGATGCGTCGCAACGGGCTGCGAACGAACGTGTATGTGCGCCCATTGGCCTACAAATGCGCTGAGCGAGTGGGTGTGAGTACGGACGACCAGGATGCATTTGCCATCATTGCGCTGCCCTTTGGGGAGTATCTCCACAGCGAGAATGGGGTGCATGCCGGCGTGAGCTCCTGGCGGCGAATCGAGGACAATGCAATTCCAGCGCGAGCCAAGATCTGTGGCGCCTATGCGAATAGTGCGCTGGCCAGCGATGAGGTGCGGCAGTGCGGCTTCGATGAGGCGATTCTGATCAACGAGAATGGGCAGGTCGCGGAGGGCGCCACGTGCAACCTCTTTATGGTACGCAAGGGCAAGCTGATTACTCCATCTATTACTGAGAACGTGCTGGAGGGGATCACGCGCGACTCGATTATTGAATTAGCTCAGAAGGAACTCGGCTTGCACATTGTGGAGCGCCCAATCGATCGCAGTGAGCTGTACGTGTGCGATGAATTGTTCTTGACCGGAACGGCTGTAGGCATTGCGCCTGTGACGCATGTGGATCACAGGCCGGTGGGTGGAGGCGTCGTTGGCGTGATTACGGATCGATTGAGGCATGTGTATTTCGAAGCAGCGCATGGGCATCTGATTGCTTATAGAAAATGGCTGCTGCCGGTATATGGAGAGCGAAGGCCAGCAGAGCGAGTCGCAGGCAAGACGATGGAGACGAGCGTGGCTTGAGCGGACACAAAGGCCGCTTCAGGCAAGGAGGGTAACAGAATGCTGACGGAAATAGCGGCAGGGAACGCCTATGACGTTGCCCTGGAAAACTTTGATGCAGCAGCTGACGCATTAGAGCTGAACAGTGACACCCGGGAGATGATCAAGTATCCGGAGCGCATTTTGGCCGTAACCATTCCGGTGCGCATGGATGACGGACATATTCGCCGTTTCGAAGGATATCGTGTACAGCATAGCTCAGTACGCGGACCGGCCAAGGGCGGTATTCGCTATCATCCGCAGGTGACGCTGGATGAGGTGAAGGCGCTGGCTACCTGGATGACGTGGAAGTGTGCAGTGGTCAATATTCCCTTTGGCGGGGCCAAGGGCGGCGTTACCTGCGATCCGAAGCATATGTCCACAGGGGAGCTGGAGCGTATGACACGACGTTATACCAGCGCGATCCTGCCCATGATCGGTCCAGAGCAGGATATTCCGGCGCCGGATGTGTACACCAATCCACAGACGATGGCGTGGATCATGGATACCTACAGCATGACCAAGGGCTATCCGATCCCCGGCGTGGTCACAGGCAAGCCAATCAGCCTGGGTGGATCGCTGGGGCGCAACGAAGCGACGGGGCGTGGTGTGTTCTACACGATTGAATCGGCGTGCGAGCACCTGCACCTTTCCATGAAGGGTGCGACTGTTGTGGTGCAGGGCTTTGGCAATGCTGGTTCTGTGGCTGCGCAGATGCTTTACGATGCAGGGGCGAAGGTCATCGCGGTGAGTGACTCGACAGGGTGCGTCTACAAGCGTGACGGTCTCGATATTCCTGCGCTGATTCAGATGAAGTCGATTACCGGCCATGTGCGCGGATTCCCGGAAAGTGACGAGATTACACCCGCTGAACTATTGGCGATGAACTGCGACATCCTGGTGCCTGCTGCTCTGGAAAACACGATTCGCGCAGATAATGCCACGGTGGTGCGCGCTCGAATTGTGGCCGAAGCAGCGAATGGTCCTGTGACGCCCGCAGCAGACCGGATACTGGAGAGCAAGGGCATATTCCTGATCCCGGATATCCTTTGCAACGCTGGTGGCGTTACTGTGTCCTACTTTGAATGGGTGCAGGACGAGCAGCACCTGTTCTGGGAGGCACAGGATGTCTACAATCGCCTGGAGAGGGTGATGAAGACATCATTCCGCGATGTCCTCAAGATTCATCTGGATCGCAACGTGCCAATGCGGATTGCCGCAAATATGCTGGGCATTGGACGAGTGGCGGAGGCGGTACAGATTCGCGGCATCTATCCGTAGGCTGTTTCGCATACACAGCAAAGAAGCCGGCCCATGGCCGGCTTCTTTGCTGTGAGCAGAACATGCATCTATGCATCTATCTCCGCGGGTTTGAGTCCTGGTGCGAGCAGGCTGATGAGGAGCCATGCGGTGAGGTATGCGCTTGCCGCGATGAGGATCATGATGGCGTAGCTGTGAGTGATTTTGAGGACCCATCCGGCGAGGATGGCGA
>DAIDGZ010000057.1 GCA_027452125.1 Acidobacteriaceae bacterium
TTCTGGATGATGTAGGGGCTGCCACTGGAGCCCGGGTGAATGGGCTTGGTACAGACGAGCGTATCTTTGGGGTCTACGGGCCGGGACCAGCGCGCGAGATACTCTCTCAGCTTCTGCAAGGCTCCGGATACAACATATTAATGATTGGCGGGCGAGGCACTGAGCCTCCACAACAGATTGTTCTCAGCGTGCGCCCAAGTGGAGGCGTTCAGCCATCACCTGGCAGCTCTCAGACGGCCTCAAGCAGCGAGGAAGAGAACTATCCCCAGGAACAGCAGGAACCATCGCCACCACCTACCTACGTGAATCCAGGCTTCAATTCCCACAATGCGCCACGCACTCCACAACAGATTATGCAAGAGATGCAGATGCGCCAACGAATCCTGCAAATGCAACAACAGCAGCAGCATTGATTCGATACACGCGCACGCGCCCACAACGGTACGGCCGGTTGTGCAGATGAGTATGGAACAAGCGAGTATGTGTAGAAAAAACACGACTGAACATCGTACAGATATCGTCAGCAATAGCGGATGCAGAACGGAAGACTTGCTTTTGCGCAGCTGGAATTATGAGAGATGAGCGGCTTCCGGCTGGGTTTTCATCACTGTCCTCTGACGCTGGGGACGCATGAGGGCGAAGCCTGTACGCAGGATCCAGTAGGCAGCTAGGATGCCAAATGCCATGGACCCGATGGTTGCGCAAATCAGCATCGTAAAGTTCAGCAAACCTGTCATTGCCATGCCCTGTTTTCCTGCCCGGAGTCATCACCTGCGGCGGTGATTCCGAAATTGATTTTCATCCGGCTGCTATTTGACAGCCAAAGCTATTGTCGCAGAACAATCGCCGCGTTGACCCTCGATTCTGTTGACCCATAGAATACCTCTAGGAAGATTTTATGCCGCGGCGGACAGCACGAGGTCGCCGCTTATCCCCAAGCTACCCGCCGCTCGCATAATGACGCACAATGCCGATCACACACATTTCCGTACGAGGGGCGCGTCAGCATAATCTGCGGGACGTAAACGTCCGCATACCCCGCAATGCGCTCACCGTGGTTACCGGGCTTTCCGGTTCCGGGAAAAGTTCGCTCGTTTTTGACACCATCTACGCCGAGGGCCAGCGACGGTACGTGGAGACGCTCTCTGCCTACGCACGCCAGTTTCTCGACCAGATTGAGCGCCCCGATGTTGATTCCATTGAAGGGCTAAGCCCAGCCATATCCATCGAGCAGAAAACCACCAACCGCAGCCCGCGCTCGACGGTGGGCACTATCACAGAAATCTACGATTACCTGCGCCTGCTCTATGCCTCGGTGGGCACGCCACACTGCCCCAACTGTGGGCGGCCGATTGCGCGCCAGACCGCGGACCAGATGGTGCAGCGAATTGTGCAACTGGGCATGGGCGAGCGAGTCACAATCATGGCGCCGGTGGTGCGCGGCCGCAAGGGCGAGTTCAAGGATCTGCTGGACCAGCTCGACCAGCAGGGCTTTCGTGCCCGCGTAGATGGCGAGATGGTGGACCTGTCAGAGCCTCCCGCTCTGGATCGTCGCAAGAATCACACGATTGAGGCTATCGTTGATCGCATTCTGGTGAAGCCGGGCGCATCGGACGCCTCCGGCTCCGGTAAGCCCTCCTTCGAGAAGCGTCTGGAGCAGGCAGTCAGCAAGGCCTTGCAACTAGCCAATGGCTTGGTCATGGTCTCGATTGCTGGCGGCGAAGAGCAATTATTCTCGTCGTCAATGTCCTGCCCGGACTGCGGTCTGGACGTGCCCAAGCTGGAGCCGCGCAGCTTCAGCTTCAACTCCACCTTTGGAGCTTGCCCCGAGTGCCATGGCTTGGGGTCCCTCTATGATCTGGACCCGGCCAAGGTAATCAATGACTGGTCAAAACCGCTTCTCGACGGCGGACTCGGCCCAGGCTCCTCCTCCCAGTATCTGATTCGGCTGCTGAATCTAGCCGCTGACCGATACAAGATTGACCTAAAGCAACCGTTTGAAGACTTACCGCCCAAGCAGCAGCACATCCTCGTCTACGGGCCTCCCAAAGGCGAGGCTCCGCGCACCGGATTTCACGGCATCTTAGCTTACCTGCGCGACTCCATTGACGAGGCACGTAGCGAGGGCTACCGCGAGTACATGATGAGCTTCATGTCCGCGACACCGTGTCCCGTTTGTCGTGGCAAACGCCTGCGTCCAGAATCACTCGCGGTCAAGATTAGCGGCATGTCCATCGCCGACTTCACTGCCCTGCCGCTGAACCGGGCGTTATCCACGGCGATTAACATCAGCTTCACTGAACGCGAGGCTATCATTGCCGAGCGCATCCGGCGAGAAATCGTTGAACGTCTTGACTTTCTCTGCGCCGTGGGCCTGGGCTACCTGGCGCTCGACCGCAGCGCGGCGACACTATCCGGTGGCGAAGGACAGCGCATTCGCTTAGCGACGCAGATCGGCTCACGGTTGCGCGGAGTGCTTTATGTGCTCGACGAGCCCTCGATTGGCCTTCACCAGCGCGACAATGAACGTCTGATCCAGGCGCTTGAGAACTTGCGAGACCTGGGTAACACGGTGCTGGTGGTAGAGCACGATGAAGACACTATCCGACATGCAGACTATGTGCTGGACCTGGGCCCCGGTGCGGGCCGCCTGGGCGGTCATGTAGTAGCACAGGGCACGCCGGAAGAGATCATGAAGGCACCGGAGTCGCTGACGGGGCGCTACCTGGCGGGCGCGTCCTCCGTGCTGCATCGAGAGAAGCCGCGGCCACTGACTGGCAAGTGGCTTAACATCACTGGCGCACGCGAACACAATCTGCAGGATGTGAACATCCGCATTCCGCTGGGTGTCATGACGGTGGTAACTGGCGTGAGCGGCAGCGGGAAGAGCACGCTCATTAATGACATCCTTTATCGCTCGCTAGCCAAGACCATCTACGGCTCGCGCGAAGAGCCCGGAGCACACGACGCACTAACCGGCGCTGAGCAGATCGACAAGGTCGTGCGCATCGATCAGTCGCCGATCGGGCGCACGCCGCGCTCTAACCCTGCCACGTATACACAGGTCTTCTCTCCCATTCGTGATCTGTTTGCCATGCTGCCAGAATCGCGTGAGCGTGGCTACAAGCCAGGACGATTCAGTTTTAACGTCATGGGTGGCCGCTGCGAGGCCTGCCAGGGCGATGGCCAACGGCGTATTGAGATGAACTTTATGCCCGACGTCTATGTGCAGTGTGAAGTGTGCAATGGGCGTCGCTACAACCAGGAGACGCTGGCAGTGAAGTTCCACGGCCACTCGATTGCCGACATCCTGGACCTGCCGATTGAAGACGCTCTGCCGCTGCTGGCCGACGTGCCGCAGGTGCGCCAGAAGCTGCAGACGCTGGTGGATGTGGGCCTGGGCTATGTGCATCTTGGACAGAGCGCAACAACCCTCTCTGGCGGCGAAGCGCAGCGCATGAAGCTAGCGCGGGAAATGAGCAAGCGCCAGACTGGTCGCACGCTTTACCTGCTGGACGAACCCACCACCGGACTGCACTTCGACGACGTGCGCAAGCTGTTAGAAGTGCTGCACCGGCTGACCGACCTGGGCAACTCAATCATCATCATCGAACATAATCTGGACGTGATCCGCAATGCGGACTGGGTGATTGACCTGGGCCCGGAAGGCGGCGAAGACGGCGGCCGCATCGTGGGCGCAGGCCGTCCGGCCAGCATTGCCGCAACTGCCGGCTCCTATACCGGACAGTTTCTGCGCACCTATTACACTGGGAGCGATGGTAAGCTGGTGCGCGTAGAGTCAGAGCGTGAAGATTCGCTAGCTCTGGCGCGTGCGGACTTGCCAGCGGGCGATATCGATGGAAAGCACCAGAAAGATGATCCACCCGCAGCAACCGCCCGAAAGAAGCGCACTCCGGCAAAGAAACCATCAAGTTCGGCCAAATCGCGCAAGAAAACAGGACGTGGATGAACGCTCCCTTCGAGCACGAGCCATTCAGGCAGGAGAGGCCAGGTGAACAGCCAGACACCGGCTCTCCTGAAGCAGGCTCATCGGGAGCAAATCAGGAGATTCCACAAGCACCTCAGAACAATTTGATCTGGGTAGATCCCCACGCTGGAGGATCTACCACGCACGGCCTGCCTCTTGGTAGGCAAGAACCGCCAGAAATCGAGCCACGGCTGTTCGAAACCTGGTTCCAGCCAGAAATTCATCCTCCCACGCGCACCCCTCATTTGGGCCACCTTTGCCTCCTCGGCCTTCTGGCTCTCTTTGGTCTTCTGGCCGCCAGCATCGCAATTCAGCTCTCGCTGTCAGCCCACCTCTTCGGCGCCACTACGCTGAAGGGTGCCATCACTGAAGTCCATTACACACTGGGCAGCGAAGCTATTCTTTATCTGGTGACACTTGCAGAATGCGTTGTAATCTTCCCCATGGTCTGGCACAAGAGCTTCTTTGCCGGCCTGCAGTGGAATGCCAGGAGAGCGTTGCGGGTGCGCCGTCGGCTTATCAGTGCTGCTTTCCTCTGTTTTCTGCTGGCCTTGCTCAACGGTATCCTGCTGCCTGGCCCGGAGAATACCCCGATCGACAAGATTTTCCGCGCGCCGGGGGCGGCTTGGCTACTCTTTGCCTTCGGCGTCACATTTGCTCCTTTTTTTGAGGAGATGATCTTTCGCGGCTTTCTGCTACCTTCACTGTGTACCACCTTCGACTGGTCAGTAGAACGATTTACTCATATTGAGCCTCGCCCGCTCGACGAAAATGGCCATCCGCAGTGGACTCTGACAGCCATGGTGGTAGGCGCCATCTGCACCAGCATTCCCTTTGCACTGATGCATGGAGCGCAAACGGGGTACTCCTTCGGGCCCTTTATCCTGCTGGTTTGCGTCAGTATGGTGCTGTGCTGGGCGCGGCTGAGCACAAAGTCGCTGGCCGCCAGCGTGATGATCCATGCCTGTTACAACTTTCTCCTATTCACTCTAATGCTGATCGGGACGAGCGGCTTCCAGCATCTGGAAAAGATGTAATGGCAGGGACCCAGGTGCCAAAAGACTAAGCTTCTAAGTCCTTTGGCACCTGGGTCGCCGTTTCCCGTCTCTCGTACAATCATATGGATGACCACACTGACCTACACCCAGCAACTGCTTTCGATTCTTGCCCGCATCAGCTTCCGGCTCGGCCAGTTCAAGCTCTCCTCCGGCGGCACCAGCGACTATTACATTGACTGCCGCACCACGACACTGCATGCCGAGGGTGGACGGCTTACCGGACACGCCATTCTGGAGCTGCTCGAAGCCAACGGCATCGACGCCGAGGCTGTGGGCGGACTCACCATGGGTGCCGATCCAATCGTCTCCAATGTGGCTACCGCAAGCGCCTGGCGAGCACAACAAAAATCCGGAGCACCGCTACTGCATGGCTTTCTGGTACGCAAGGCTGAGAAGGCCCACGGCACCGGACGCCGCATAGAAGGCTTCTGCCAAGAGGGTGCGCGCGTGGTGATTGTGGACGATGTGTGCACCACCGGCACCTCCACCATTAACGCCCTTGAAGCGGCGCGCGAGGCCGGCATGGTGATTGCCGCAGTCGTTTGCATCGTGGAACGTGAAGAGGCCAATGGCCGTCCAGCCGTCGAAGCTGCCGCACAGGGAGCCCCTTTCCTGCGCCTGTTTACGGCCAACGATGTGCGCGCAGAGCACATCCGTCAGCAACCGTCGGGCTAGAGCGAATCGGGGGCCGCATGAATCGACGCGAATGGATGCACCTTGCCGCGCTGTCTGCTATCGGCATTCGGACACATTGCTTTGCCCACGGCCTCGAATCGACTGCACGGCAAATTTTTCCCGGTCTGGCTGTGGACTATCATGACTATCGCATGCACAACCTCATTGTGGATGACTGCAAGGCTCACGTGGTTGAGCCTGCACAGCCTCTGCCGGGAAGCCCATGGGTGTGGCGCACGATGTTCTGGGATGCATTTCCCATAGCGGATATTGCCCTGCTCAAAGCAGGCTTCCACTTGGCCTTTATCGATGTGGGCAATACCTTCGGTTGTCCAGATGCCATGAAGCATTTCGATGTCTTCTATGGAGTAATGACTCGGATATATGGTCTTTCTCACAAGCCTGCGATTGAAGGCTTGAGTCGCGGTGGCCTCTACGCATATCGCTGGGCATACGTAAATACAGACAAGGTGGGATGCATCTACGGCGATGCTCCGGTCTGCGATATGAAGAGCTGGCCCGGCGGCAAAGGCAAAGGCATGGGAAGTCCCCGCGACTGGCAGCTAGCCATCCAGGACTATCACTTCACCAACGAGCAACAGATGATGGCTTTCAAGGGAAATCCCATCGATATACTTGCGCCGATTGCTGCCGCACACATTCCCATTCTGCACGTCTGCGGCGATGCCGACACGACCGTCCCCAAGTCTGAGAATACAGATATTGTGCGCACACGTTATATGGCTCTGGGCGGTAGCTTCACTCTGATCGTCAAGCATGGCTGCAACCATCACCCGCACGGACTCAAGGATCCCACACCGATCGTGAACTTCATCATCGGCCATTGCGCTGAGGGTAAAGTGGCCGTCGATTCCCTGGCCCGGGCACCAAAGCCTGGATCAGTTACTGTACTTGCGCCCGGGCAATGGTAATGTGAATCCCACGCAAAAAAGCAGCCTGCCACGGGATATCTTGTCCCGCATGCAAGCTGCTTTTTATTCCCTAGGATATGCGGTGCGCTAATTACTGCGCGCTTGGCGCGCCATTCGACGCTGTGGCGGCTTGCGACTCGCCCACGTTAGTGAGCAACTGAACCTCCACACGGCGATTCTTCAGGCGGCCATCTGCCGTCTTATTCGACGCCACCTCATCATCCTTGCCAATACCGATCAGGTAGAAACGACGCGCCGAAATGTTGTACTTCGAGGCCAGATACTGCACCACTGCATCAGCACGGCGCTGGCTCAGTTGGTAATTGTACTGGGCCGGTCCGGTCGAATCCGTTCCGCCTGTTACTTCAAGAATGTAGTTCTGTGCTGATCCGAGCTGAGCCGCAAATGAATCCAACTGACCACGCGCCTCTTTCGTCAGGACCGATTTATCAAAGCCGAAGTTCACTGTGACGTCGCCGGTCTGCTTGTAATTATCCAGGTTGCCCACCACACTGGCCAGTGAATCTGCGCGATGCACTGCATCGTTGGCCGCCGTATTGGCACTGCCCGCTGCCGAGGTGGCGCTCTGCGCATTTTGCGATGCCGTATCCGCCGCGCCCTGGGCCTGCTGGATGCCCGATTGTGCCCGGCTGTCTACGTCCTGAATCGCGCGATGATTTTTCGCTGTTTGTTGATCCAACTGGCCTGCGTGATCCACCACCGGGGCCATCTGGTTCCGCACATACTTCTTGGTTGCACAGCCAGTTGCCCCCATGGCTGCCAGCGCAGCCGCTGCCAACACAAATCCGTAGCGTTGCATCGTATGTATGTCCTTTCGTATTCGACACCATGCTGCCAGCCCCATTGCTGGCCAGTATGGCTTTTTGAAATCTCGGTAAACATAATGCAAGCGTTATGCCACACCGCGAGTTTTTATATCCTTCTATAGGTCAACACTTTGTGAGGAAATCAGCCCATCCGCCTTGCGTAGATGGCGTGTAATTTTTACCTGATCGCGTAAGGATTGCGCGATGGCTGCACTCTCATCCAATGCCAGACAAATCACCCCAGTAATTCCCGCTATTCTAAGAGCTGGCCTGTTTCGGCCCTTCTTCTCCATGGACCTGTACGAGAAAATCCGTACCCTGCCCACCCAGCCCGGCGTGTATCTCTACAAAAACGCCGAGGGACAGGTTATCTATGTGGGCAAGGCGAAGAACCTTCGCTCCCGCGTCCGTTCCTATCTGCTTGAGGCATCGCAGGCCAACGCCAAGACCGGATCTCTGATGCGTGAAGCCGTTGACCTGGACTACATCCTAGTGGCCAACGAGCGTGAAGCGCTGGCGCTGGAAAACAACCTTATCAAGCAACGCAAGCCACGCTTCAATATTCTGCTGCGCGACGACAAGACCTATCCTTACGTGAAGCTGACGCTGGGTGACCGCTACCCGAAGGTGTTTGTCACGCGCCGCCTGCGCAAGGACGGCGCTGCGTACTACGGGCCGTACTTCCCTGGCAACCTGGCCTATCGCATCATTGAGCTGATCCATCGCAGCTTTCTGATCCCCAGTTGCAAGGTCGATCTCTCTCGTTACCATCCCCGTGCTTGCCTGCAGTACTACATACACCGCTGCCTGGGTCCATGCGTTGAGGGACTGACCACGCCCGAGGCCTATCAACAGGCCGTACGCGATGCACAGATGTTTCTGGAAGGGCGTGCTGCCGAACTGGAACGTACGCTAACCGCGCGAATGATAGCTGCGGCGGAGGCCGAACAGTTTGAGGCAGCTGCACGCCTGCGAGATCAACTTGCGACAGTCCACCAGTTGCAGGAAAAACAGCGCATTGCCACCGTCGAGCAGGACGATGATGCAGACGTGTTTGGCTACCACTTTGAAGCTGGCGCGCTCGCCGTGAACCTGTTCCATATGCGCTCCGGCAAAATCGTGGACCGCCGCGAGTTCTTCTGGGACGATCTAGCCGAATTACTGGAAGCGGCTGAAGGCTCGGATCAGGGATCAGAACCGGTAGAGTTTGCAGGCAACGACTGGCAGACACGAACACTGCAGACAGATGCTATCGCAGCGGCGGCTAGCCACAACGCGAACTTTGCCTTCCAGCCAGGTACGGTGTTCTCTGCCCTGCTCAAGCAGCTTTACATCGATCAGCATTACGTTCCGCGCAGCATTCTGGTTCCGGTGGAATTCGATGACCGTGAATCACTGGCCGCACTGTTGAGCGAGCGCACGGGCCATCGCATCGAACTAGCTGTACCGCAGCGTGGGGAAAAGCGTTCGCTGGTTGATCTGGCCGGCCAGAATGCCAAGCAATCCTACATCCAACGCTTCCGCGTGTTGGAGCCATCGCGTAAGGCCATCCAGGAGGCGCTTACAGACGCCCTGATGCTGCCGGAGCTGCCGCGCCGCATCGAGTGCTTTGACATCTCGCATATCCAGGGCGCGGAAACCGTAGCATCGCTCGTTGTGTGGGAAGACGGCAAGATGAACAAAGCCGCCTACCGCAAGTTCAAGGTGAAGACCGTGCTTGGCGTGGATGACTTTGCCTCTATGCGCGAAGTGGTGGAACGGCGCTATCGGCGACTGAAAGAAGAAGGCCAGCAGATGCCCTCGCTCGTGCTGATAGACGGCGGTCTGGGCCAGTTGCATGCCGCTGCAGATGCTCTCGAGTCACTGGGATTCACCACTCAGCCTTTGGCCTCCATCGCCAAACGCGAAGAGGTGATCTACCTCTACGGCAACGAGGACGAGCCAGTGGTGCTGGACCGCCGCTCGCCTGTCTTGCACCTAGTGCAGATGATCCGCGATGAGAGCCATCGCTTCGCTGTGGGCTATCATCGCCAGCGCCGGGCCATGCGCGACCGCGACTCTGAACTGCTCAACATTCCCGGCGTCGGAGCGCAAACCCGCCAGCGGCTGCTCACCCACTTCGGCAGCCTGCGTGACGTGCAGGAGGCTACCGCAGAATCACTGGCTGCGGTAGTGCCGCGCAAAACGGCTGAGGCTATCTGGGGACACTTTCACGAGAGAACAGCCCAAGCCTGAGATGTGATCGACACCTGTGCGTTGTTTTATGATGCTTGTCGGATCGCTGTGGGCTGATTGAACGCATCGAAAACCAGCCGGGCGATCAATCGTGATCGAAGGAACTCTCCCTTATGCATACTCGTGTCGCACGACGCAGGCATCGTCATGTTCAGCTTGCCGGCAGCATCGCACTCGCAGCGCTTTGCGCCACTGGACTCGCCGCTCAGATGGTGTCACCCTCCATCGACAAGCCGGGTCAGCCCTTCAACTACTTCTCCGCTCCCACTGGGGAGATTGGCATGATGGACGCAGAGGCTGCCACAGAAGTGACGCCTGAGGGCTACCTACGCACCGGCTTCGGTGAACTCATGTTCTTCAGCGGACCTGAGCTTACGCCAACCAACGTGCGCATCCGTACACTTGAAGACGGTCACCTGCCCATCGACCATGATCAGTTTACCCGCGACGGGATCGACTACCTGATGACCTTCTTTGCAGCCACGCTGAATGGCAAGCCGGAAGGTCCACTGGTCAACTTTATACGGGTCACGATGAAAAATAAGGGCTCCGAGACAGCTCGCGCCATCTTCGCCACCGGCATGCGCTACGATGCTCCCAACAATACAGGCGCGCCACACGGAGACAACCGTTTCACACGTCCCGTAGAAGGCAAGTTTCCTGGAAACTATCGGCAACCCGGCGAGCCCTTCAATCCCAACTGGGTCTACTCGTTTGATGCGGAGCACTTCTACCGTAATGGCCGCCTGCTCTACAGCTTCCCGGCGGGCTATACCTCTCGCGGCTGGACGCTGCACGGCTTCTATAACCGCGCGCAGGACGTGAGTAAGCCCTTGACGCTTCACGTGGACCCGGTGGTCCCCGTGGGCATCGTCACCTATTCGCGGCTGCTGAAGCCGGGCGAGGAGTTTGTACTCGACTTCACCATGCCGGTAGTACCCAGCGCGGATGGTAGCGAGGTAACGGCGATCGACCATGCACAGTTCGATACCTTCGAAGCGCAGGTCATATCCTTCTGGAAGGGCATCCTCGCCCAGGGCATGCAGGTGCAGCTGCCGGAGCGCAAGCCAGTAGATGCATTCGACATGAACCTGATCTACGACCTCATTGCGCGCGATCACATCGACTCCAACTATATCCAGACGGTCAACAAGCTCCACTATCACAGCTTCTACCTGCGCGACGGCGCGGATATTGTGCACAGCTATGACGTCACAGGCTATCCACTAATCGCGAAGCAGGACCTCGACTTCTTTGCACTATCGCAAAAGCCGAATGGCAACTTCCTTTCTCAGCCGCAACAGTACGACGGCTGGGGCGAGGCTGTATGGGGCTACTCGCAGCACTATCGGATGACTCATGACAAGGCCTTCGCTGAGTGGGCGCTGCCGCAGATTGCGCGCGCCGTTGACTGGCTGAAGCAGGCGCGCGCCGCCGATCCCCTGCATATCATGCCGGCAAGCGATGTACGCGACAACGAATATGTGCCAGGACATCTGACAGGCTACAACTTCCTCGCCCTCTCAGGCCTGCGTCTGGCGATCCAGATGGCGCGCGAAACCGGGCATTCCAATCTAGCGACAAGCTGGCAGGCGGAATACGACGACTATCAGAAGGCATTTTTCACGGTGCTCGATGCCCAGTGCGCTGCGCACAATGGCTATATTCCACCCGCGTTGGATGGCCAAAAAGGCGGCTACGACTGGGGCAACATGCTTGCAGTGGACTATGAGCCCATCCTCGATCCGCATGATCCGCGCGTATCCGCGACACTGAAAGCAACCCAGGCCAAATACGCCGAGGGCATCATGACCTATGCCGACGGCGAGTATCTGCATCACTATCTGACTATCAAGAACACACTCACCGAAGTGATCCGTGGCGACCAGCAACGAGCCGTGCAGGAATTTTACGCACTGCTGCTACACACCAGTTCTACGCACGCCGGCTTTGAGTTTGCCATTCGTCCCTGGGGCGATAGGAACTTTGAAGACAACCTGGCTCCGCATGGCTGGTTTGCCGCGGAGTATCGCACGCTGCTGCGCAACATGCTTGTGCGGGAGCAGGGCGACGATCTGCACTTGCTCTCCGCCATCTCGCCCGATTGGGTTGGCGCAGGTAAGACCATCTCTGTCCACCAGGCGCCCACATATTTCGGTTTGGTAGCCTTCACGCTAACCCAGCCTTCCGCAAACGAGGCTACCCTGCATCTCGATACGGCCTTTACGACAACACCGCATAGCATCGTAGTGCATCTACCATGGTTCATACAGCTCAGCTCTGCGACTGCGGATGGCAAGACAATTCTTCCTGAATCAGGCTCTCTCTCTATTCCGCCTGCAACCAAATCTGTCACTCTGCACTGGACCATGAAACCCGGTATGCCGAAAATGAGTTTTGCGAAGACGGTAAAGGACTACGAGGCTGAGTACGCTCGCCGCTATCAGATATTGATGCACGGCCCGGAAGTTCAAAGCCGCTAGAAAGCGCGCGGCCCGGTACAGGTAGCATAGAGACATGGACTCTGTGCGCATTGATAAATGGCTATGGGCAGCGCGCTTCTTCAAGACCCGCGCTCTGGCTTCCAAGGCCTGCGATCTGGGTCGCATCCACTGCAATGAGATTCAGGCTAAACCTGCTCGCGAGGTGAAGACGGGAGACATGCTGCGCATCCGCAACGAGGGTGGCGAATTCCATGTCGAAATTCAGCAGCTTAGCGAGATGCGTGGCCCGGCGGCAGTGGCGCAGACCCTCTATCGTGAAACCGACGCCAGCCGGGAGGCCCGACAGCGCGCGGCTGAAGAGCGCAAAGCCATGCAGCAGTTCGCTCCGCTGCCGGAGCATCGGCCCAGTAAGCGCGATCGGCGTCACATCATACGCTTCCGCCAGGATGGGCGGATGTAGCCCTGTGCCTAGCACCTCATCGCGTCAGGCGACAGACTGCAAAGGCTCCGTCCAGCGATGCGATCGCGTGAGACGAGTCGTGCCGAGAAGGTGGAGGCTGCATGCGGCATAGCCTGGGTGCTCCCCTCCTCCGAAGCGGATCACCCATTTGCGGCGACCCAGGCAATCACGACAGGCTTAATTCTCCCTGCCTGCTCCGGACTGATCCGTGGCACGCACAGCCGCTGACCTGCACGATGTGCTGGCGATCCTGAGCGGGGGGGAGGGGGAGGGTACGACTTTTTGGCTCTCCGCGGTGAAGGACAGCGACTCTATCCTCAAATTCACCAGTGATTTACAGCCGATTTCCACCGGCAAAATCCTGCCAATCAAATAGCGCATTCATGCAGAAAAACGCTGATTTTATGCGGGTAAACGCTGCATTTTTCGGGGTGTTACGCCTGCTTACGCGGTCCCGGGCCTGGATGCGAGGCGCTGAGGACGCTCCTGTGGTTCGCGTCCTGAGAGAAGGATAGGACAGACGAGGGAAATTATCTGCAAATGGGCGGGGAGAAAGTTTGCGTCATTGCCGATGCTGGCCTGCCCGCCCTTTCGGGAAGATGCGTGAAGGATGAGGTGCACAAGCTGGCGTGCTCAGGTATGTGCGCACACGCACTTGCAAGGCAGATTCATGCCGACATCTAATCGCAGAGAGAGCCATTTTTTAATTTTTCAGGATTTAGATGGTCGGGGAGAGAGGATTTGAACCTCCGACCCCCTGGTCCCGAACCAGGTGCTCTACCAGGCTGAGCCACTCCCCGAACTCTTTGAACAGCGTGACAAGCATGGGCTGCCTGGTGCGTACGCCCTTTGCCTCACAGGATTTAGTGTAACAGAAAGTGGGCAGAACGAAAGTCTGCCCACTGAGGATAAAACGACGAAAAGCCTAGTCGCTTGAGCCGGAGCTGCCCGAACCCGCAGGCAGGTCAAGCGCGACGAGAGAAAAGCGAGTGGGACCGGCCGTGGCGTCGCTGAAGGTGACGATGTGCTGGTGGCGCTTCGAGCCAGCCTTCAGTTCCAGCTTGTTCATGCCGGGATCGGTAGACGTAGAGTCTACCTTCACATTGACGGCAACATGCTTGTCGTCTTCGCAGTTAAGCCCCTCTGAGGTGACGGCCGGAGAACCTACGGCCTCTCCGTCCTTGCAGGTGATGACGGTGCCGTAACGGCTCAGGGCCTGCCTGTAGAAGTCGACCACCTTGTTCTGGCTGTCAGGCGTGGAGTAGGAGACCGTGCGCACGCGCAGCTCCCACTGGCCGAAGCCGAGATGGACATCGGCGGACTTGTGGTTGTCATCGTTGATGACCTGCGCGCCGGGATAGATGGTGAGCCCAAGATCGGCGGCCGTGGTTTGATCGGTGTTTACATGGACGCCGCCGAAGGGCGTATCCACCTGTACGCTCTTCTGTTCCCCATTGGATGCCTTGTTGACATTGACCCGGCAAGCGGAGATGGAGGCGATGGCTACCAGCGCGGAGGCATAGACGAGAGACTTCGTCAGCATGTCGCGCGTGAAGTTGTTCATCATGGCAATTGACCTCTCACCGGCTGGTACGCAGGCTGCCGGCGTCAAGTTCCCTGAATGATGAGATATGCGCCGGCTGTGTCAACGGGAAGCAGGCCGAACTGCGCAGTCGGGCGGTGGAGGAGCAACGCTCAGTGCGAGGAGTGGCCGTCTTCCTTGCTGCTGGTGGCAAACAAGATGGAAGCGACGAAGACAGCGAGGATAACCGGTACAACGAAAAACGGGGAATTGATGTCCATTGCGATGGCTCCTTGGCGTACACAGAGTAGCAAAAAGGGCTCCGCGTAGGGGAGCCCTTTTTGCGATTGGCTGGTTTATCGAGAGGATGCGGTCTCACTGTGCGGGTAATCCACCCGGACGGTGAGGATTTCGTAGGGATGGATGGGCACCTTGACCACGCCGCCCTCGACGGCGAGCGGGCTTCCTTCAGGCTTCTCCATCAAGTTGGTGACAGTGGCTCCGGTGGCTCCGGGGGGAACATGGAACTCCACCTCAGACTGCTTCCCTGCCCACTCGTAGACACGGAGGATCATGCTGTTGGTGTCTTCCGCCTTTTTGACCGCGGTGAGCACCACGTTCTCTGGCGTAACCGAGACAAATGAGTGCTGAGCGGGCAGCGAGCCAGGGTGCTGCGTGGCAGCGATGGCCGTAAGCGGATAGTTGTAGTCGTAGCCGTGGCGGACGGTGAGAGCCTGCTTCCAACTGCCGGCGTGCGGATAGAGCGCGTAGTGGAAGTGCTGCTCGCCCTGGTCGGCCTCAGGATCGGGCGACGTGGGCGAACGCAGCAGGGTGAGCCGAAGCTGATCGCCTACGGCGTCGTAGCCGTACTTGGTCTGGTTGAGCAGGCTGAAGCCCTGCTGGCCATTGCCCAGGTCAGCCCAGCGCAGAGCGGGCACCTCGAACTGCGCCTGCTCCCAGCTATTGTTGCGGGTGGTGGGCCGCTGGATGCTGCCGTAGGGAATCTCATAGGTGGCGAAGGGGCTGGTGGCCGCCAGCTTGAAGGCCGCCTTGAGCAGGATGTGGCGCTCGTGCCAGGAGATGTGGTTGTCTACATCGACCTGGTCGGCATCAGGGGCGAGGCTGATGGTCTGGACGAACTTTGAGTTCTGCCAGGTGCGGCTGACGCGCACCGCTGAAGCGCCGGCGGCAGCGACGGAGTCCGCCTGGGTGAGCAGGGCCGGGGTTTCCTCGTAGGTGCCGGGATCGATGTTCCAGGCGTCGTACTTCTTGGGCAGGTCCTTGTAGGCCTGCAGCTCATTGCCACAGCTGCCGGCGGCCAGCGTCTCAAAGTTGCCACGCTTGTCAAACAAGCTGGTGATGCAGCCGGTGGTCTTGTCGATCACGACGCGGAGGTTAGCGTTCTCCAGCACGAAGGACTTGCCGGCATCGCTCTCCGTGCCCCTGGGCAGGGCGGCTGCGGCGCCGGGCGCATAGTCCACCCACAGGACTTTGTAGCCGAGGGCGGGCACGTCGAGGGCGGGAATCTTCAGCTCCACTTCGCCGGTGTTGGGATTGCGATGGAGCACCGTGGCCACTGAATGCACGGCGTCGCTGGACTGGCCTTCCAGCCTATAGGCGGGGGCGTCGCCTTTGGGAAGCTGCATGTGCACTTCCACAACGCCCGAGCGGTTCCAGCCGAGCGGATTGAAGACGATGACCGGCATGCGGTCGGCGCCGTGGGTCTGGGTATCCACATACTCGGCGAGCATCTGGAGGGAGCCGGACTTGATCTGGTCAGTCGACCAGTGGACCCAGTCGTAATCCTTCTGCGCATCCTTGTAGATGACGCCGATGCCGGAACCTGCGGCCAGATCGTGGAACTGGTTGAAGAGCACCTTCTTCCAGTCCTCGGTCAGCTCGTCGCCGGGGTACTTGCGGCCGTCAAGCCAGGCCAGCGAGGCCCACTTCTCGGCGTTGAGCATCTGCTCTTCCGCGTGGCGCATGTTGGCCTTGTGCTGGGCCTGGGTGGTGAAGACGCCGCGGTGGTACTCCAGATAGAGCTCGCTATCCCATGTGGGGATGCTGATCTCGCCTGCCACGGGCGACGGCGGCGTGTAGCCCCTGGCGATGGACTGGTAGTTCCACACCGGGCTGTTGGACGCCACCTCTTTCTCGATTTTGTTGAAGTAGGCGATAGAGGTGCCGAACTCGTACTTTGGCGTTACGTGGCCGGGGCCGGCCCAGTGGAAGCCCTCGTCCAGAATGGCGCGGGTGGGGCCGCCGCCGTGGTCGCCGATGCCGTAGAGGTCCATCATGTCGGTCATGCCGGGCGAGTCTTCGCGCGCGACCTTCAGATTCTCTGAAAGGCGGACGGGATCGAGGCTGCGATTGACGTAGTTGTGCGGGAAGTAGGTGAGGACCTTGGAGCCATCGGGCGACTCCCACCAGAAGAGCTTGAAGGGCAGCTGATTGGTGTCGTTCCAGCTCATCTTCTGGGTGACGAAGTAGTCCACGCCGCTGCGCTTGTATATCTGCGGGAGCTGCCAGTTGTAGCCGAAGGAGTCAGGATTCCAGCCGACGCGCACATCGACGCCGTAGGCCTTCTCAAACCAGCGCTTGCCGACGAGCAACTGCCGCACCTGCGACTCGCCGTCGGGCATGTTCAGATCCGGCTCAACCCACATGCCGCCGACGACCTCCCAGCGGCCTTCCTTGATCCGCTGTTTGATCTCGTCGTTCATGGCTGGATACTTGTCGGCCATCCACTCGTTGTAAGCAGCAGCAGACTGGGTATAGGTGTAGTCGGGGTACTCGTTCATCAACTGCAAGGCGGTGCCGAAGGTGCGTTTGACCACGTCGACGGTCTCGGTCCAGGGCCAGAGCCAAGCGGCATCAATATGCGCGTTGCCGGTGAGGTGGAAGGTGGCGGTCTGGAGGAGCGGCCGCAGCGCTTCCAGCCGGGTTTGCGCCGCCTGGAGGCTGGCGTCAAACTTTGCGCGGTTGTTGCCATCGAGGGCGTTCATATCCACATCGTGGATGGCGTCCTGGAGGATGGCTTCCTTGGCAGTATCGCCGGGGGCCAGACTGGGCAGCAGAGCGGCTGCGGAGAGAAACTCGTCTGCCAGATCGACCGGGTTGGGCCGGTTCTC
>DAIDGZ010000058.1 GCA_027452125.1 Acidobacteriaceae bacterium
CCCAGCGCGCCCATGGTAATCACCACGCCGAGCACGGCTGCCACAATGCCCAGGCCTGGCAGAGAATCGGCCACGGTGGTGAGGGCATCCACCGGCTGCAGGGCAGAGTGGTGATGCACCTCCATGTCCAGCTCCATCATCTGGTCCATGTCCAATGGCTCCACACCGCCGGTAATCGCGGTGCGCAGCGTGTCGCAGAGGAACTCAACGGCGTGATGATCGGCGAGGAAGTCAGGAAACTCTTTGAAGATGGCGCTCTCATCGGGTTTCTCCACATCCATCTCGACCGCCAGCAAGCCCTCTTTGCGAACCTTGTTGAGAAACTGGTACATCATGCGCAGGGTGCTCAGGTACCGCTTCTTGGTAAAGGGCGAACCCTTGATGGCGCGGAGAATGCCCGCCAGAATCTCCCTGATGATGCGCGGCGGATTGGCAACCAGCACCGTTCCCGAAGCTGCGCCGGCGATGATGAGCAGTTCCGCAGGCTGCACCAGCACGGCAAGATGCCCCTTCTCCATCAGGAAGCCGCCAAGGACTGCGCCAAATACGAGGAATATGCCTAGAATGGCAAGCATGACGGTTCTCCTTGTGGGGCGGTGGTGCGATTGCCGCCTTCGCGTAGGCTGACCAGCATGGCCTCTCGCGCGTGTTCGAGAAGTTCCGGCAAAGCCTCTCCGCTGCTGGCCTGGGCAGCGCCGATGCTTACGCTCAGCGGAACGCGGTCGCCCCACCAGCGAAAGTCCGCAGTGCGGGCCAAACCAGCCAGCGCCTGCGCGTGGCGCAACAGCATCTGTGCAGTGCGTTCGTGAGAGATGACGAGAAACTCATCGTCGCCCCAGCGGCCCAGCTCTTCTGCCGGGCGCAGCCCCTGGGCCAGGGCCAGCTCAATTTTGCCCAGCATGGCCTCGCAGGCGGCAACGCCGTGGGTTTTGCGCAGGTCGTGCGCCTGGTCCACCGCAATCCACAGCACGCCAAACGGCTGACCACCGCGTTCAAAGTCCTCGAACTCTGTGCGCAGACGCTCTTCCAGCAGCGCTTGCGTGCTGGCGATGTCGCGTCCCTCCGAGTTGTCCCCATGGGGAAGTGCATCCAGGCTCTCCGCCGGATGAAAGACGGCCGCCGTGCCAATACGCATGCCCAGTGTGTCGCGCAAAACCATGATCTGTGCGATGGCTGGAACCTGGTGGCCAAGCTTGTGGTTGACATGCACCAGCGAGCCGCGGCCCAGATGCGTTGCGCGTGTGTCAGGATAGCCATCGTTGCCCAGCAGCAGCGCTTCCAATGGCTCTGGTGCAGGACGTCCGAGCAGATCGAAGGCCGGGTAGCCGGTGATCTCCTCCGCAGCCTGATTCCAGAAGCGCACCTCGGCATCTGCCCCCAGCAGGGCAATGCCGTTGGGCAAAGCGTTCAGCGCGGCTTCCAGCAGTTCGGCGCGTTCATTCATGGCACTCTTTGGGAGCGAACATCCGCGGACGCGCGGCAGCCTCGCCGAGCGTGCGATGATTTCCCTGTCTCATCCATCGGCAGACCTACCGGGGACTTGACACCCGCATCGCAGAACTAGAGATGTGGAGTCGTGATTAGAAAATGTTTAGCAGGACGACAGGAGCGCGAAGTGTTCCGCTACGCGGGCCGCGGTTGCTTGGTCGCATGCGAGTGAGCGCATGCGGCGCGCCTGTGGGCCGAGGTAGCGTGGAGCCAGTCGCAGCCAGCGCTGCGCAGCGTGATCTTCCGCAGGCAACTGGCTCAGCAGCCACGCATCCTGCTGCGCGGCTGCGCCCGGCAGTGTCACCACCACAAACTTGTTATCCGCCGGCAAGGCTGCCTCTTGCACGGCGTGTGAGCCGTACGCCAGAAAAGCGGCGCTACCGGGAGCAGCCCCAAAGGCGACCGGGCGCAGCAGATCGGGCTGCACGCCGCGCTCCAGCATCTCCGCGGCCACGGCTTCGGCCGCGAGGGTGATGCCCACGGCTACCGGCTGATGCTTGCGAATCTCATTCTTCAGGATGCGCAGAGCTTCGTCGAGCGAGTTGACGACGAAGTCGATGGCACCCTCGCGCATGGCTTGCCGCGCAACGCCGGCGTCGGCGGTGGCTGCAAGCGAAGCGGCTCCGGCGATGTTGGCAGCGCGCACCATGCGGCATCCAGCGGCGTCCAGTTCTCCGGTCCACAGCAACCGCCCGCCCAGGCCATGTTGCGGATCGAGCGTCGGGGCCAGATGAGCATAGAGATGGTAGACGGCCTCAATCTCCTGATCGATCGCCGGGTGTGCTGTAATTGCCTGGGAAGCCATCACTCTTGAGTGTAAGGCGACATGCGCAAAGGAGAAAGGTCCGCACTTGATGGCATCAAACTTCCGCCGGCTTTCCCTGAGCCCTGATCCCTGTGTTTACCAGGAGGAATACGGCTGTCCATCCGAGCCGGTCTCATCGGAGCCAGAGTGGACATTGTCGATGCCCGGCTCCGTCTGGTCCAGTGAGAACATGGCGTCGCTCGTGTCAGGCACCCATGAGTCTTTGCTGTGGGTCATGGGATCTTCAGGGATGGAGCGGAGATAGCCGCTCTGCACCAGATCGTCCAGCGACTCCGGCGCCTTCTGCTTGTCCATGGTGTAGGAGTCGATGGCCGCGCGCATTACGTGCAGGTCTTCCCGCAGCACCGCCTCGCGGGCGTGCTTGATGGCGCTCACGTAGCTGGGGATGGCCAGCGTGGCCAGAATCCCGATGATCGTCATCACGATCATCAGCTCAATCAGCGTGAACCCCTCGGATTGTGTGCGGCGCATCTTCACGTTCTTCTATTGTTCCTCAGCCGGCCGGCACAAGGCCAGTTGCCCGTGCCCTTCTACCAGTCAGAATATTTGGTCCCGTCCAGCGCGGTTCCGGTTGACTTGGAGTACACATCGAACACGTTCTGCCCGCCCCACGAGGTGGAGTCAGCATCGTCCTGCATCGAGCGCAGACCCCAGTCGTCCTTGCCGGTCATGGGGTCAACGGGAATCTTCCGCAAAAAGCGCAGCTTCTTGCCCTGCACATCCACGCCTTCCACCAGGGTATGCAGATCGGGCGGATAGTTCTGGCTGTCCACCTTGGTCTGGAAGGCGCCTTTGTCGGCGGCGTCCTTGTAGTGGTCGATGGCTGCGCGCATGGTCCACAGATCGTAGCGCAACTCCCGCTCCTTCTCCCGTTTGACGGCAAAGCGGTCAATGGGAATGGCGGCCAGGGCCAGAATGGAGAGGATCGACACGGTGACGATCAGCTCCACCAGCGTAAGGCCCAGCTCTGCCGGGCGGCGCATCCGGATTGGCTGCGTTGCGCGCATCGGCGCTGCTCCCTAGCGTACGGTAATCACGGCCCGCTGCCCGGTGATGGGCGTTTGCTGCTGGGCGCTGTTTACAGCCTCGGCGCGGGTCACGGTCAAATCCGACTGGCCCTGCGCTTTGGCCTGGAAACTAAGGACGCAGACGACGCCGGTTCCGCTCACCCCCGTGGCGCCGGGTGGGCGCGAGGCATCGATGGTCAGGTTACCCGGTCCATCGTCCCGGTGCACCAGTGCTACGGCCTGGCCGTCCCGGTTGAGGAAGTTGCCGGTAGCAACATTGACCAGCGTCAGCTTGCTGGCATCGTAGTGAATCTGCACCGGCAGCGAGGCCAGATCGGTGGCGCCATTGACCGCCACCGGCACCTGGAAGGCCGAGCCAACGGCCACCGGCGCCCCCGGCGCATTCAGGGCCAGGGTGGCAGCGGAAGCAGACGCCGCGGCGTTGGCCGGACGTGCAGCTTGCGGCGTCGCCTGTTGTGCCGGCGGTGCGGGAACAGGGGCGCCAGGTGCGGGTGTTGGGGCGCTCGCGGCCAGCTGCGCCGCCTGCTGCTGGATTGCTCCGGGCTGGGTCAGCGCCTGGGCGGCGGCAGCCTGCGCGGACTGCCCGCCAACGACGGCGCCGCCCGCCGGCGGAGCGTAGGCAACCGGCTTCACAGCGGGCTGCTGCTGGCCCTGCGAAATCTGGCGCAGATCGATGCTCTGGCCCGCACCGGTGTCGATCGGAGCCAGGTTCTGCTGGTTCAGCTGCTGCGAGCGGACGATATGCGGCACCACGACAAAGACAATGTCATCATCCTGAATCGTGTGATCCTGGGAGCCAAACACGTATTTGAGGATGGGAATTGCGCTTAGTCCCGGGATGCCCGACCAGTTTTTCTGCTCCTGGTTGTTCTGGATGCCGCCCAGGATGCTGGCCTCGCCAGAGCGCAGGCGGATGGTCTGATCGATGACGCGCTGGCTCAGGATCGGCTCGGTGACGCCGCTGATGGTGACCGAACCGCTCTGTGCCGTGACCTCAATCTTGATCTTGAGAGTTACGTCCTGGTCGTAGTGCACAGTCGGCGTCATCTCGATATTGACACCCACGTCCTGGTACTGGAACTGGGTCTGGGCGTAGCCGATAGCCGCAGTTGCAGTGAGGCCGGGGGCAGTGTAAGCACCAGTGGCGATGGGGATACGCGAGCCGATCTTCATCGTCGCCTTCTGGTCGTCCGTCGCGCGGATGCGGGGGCTCTGTAGAATGCGGGTGTTGTTGTTATTGAGCAGCAGATTCAGCGTTGCCGATCCCACCGTCACCGCGAAGTTCGAAGCCTTGAGATTGGCCAGATCGTAAAGTGTCGGCGTAGCTGTCGTCGTCGTTGAGGTCCCGGTCGTCGTGCTGGACGAGGTGGAAGATGTTGTGGAACTGCTGGAGGTGCTGGGCTGGATCGCCACGCCCACGCTGCTGGGCCAGGAGATGCCCAGGGTGCGCTCCCAGTTCTTTGCCACTTCCAGGACACCGATATCCACCACCACTTCGGCGCGCGCTTTATCGAGGTCGTCAATCAGCTTCTGCGCCAGCAGCAGTTCATCCGGCGTACCGCGCATCACGATGGCGCTCTGGCCGGCCACGGCGTACACCTTGGCATTGGGCAGAATGTTGCGGATAGCCGTAGTCACATCGTTCAGGTCGTTCTGCTGCGAGGCATTGGTCAGATAGAAGGTCTGCACCGCCTGCTGGTCCAGCTCGGTGCGCTTGATGCGGGTATCCTGGGCGACAAAGATGGTGTTTGCCGTGATCGGACGCCAGAAGGTATCGGACATCGTACCGACGATACGCAGAGCGTCCAGCAGCGAAACATTGTTCAGGTCCACCTGGACACGCTTCGAGTTGAAGTCCGGATCGAACAGGACGTTGATGCCCGCGGCGCGTCCGATGGCCTGGTACACCACCTTGGCGTCCTCAGTCATGTGCAGGGTCAGCGGCTCGTTTGAGACCGGCTTGAGCTGGGACGGAGGCGCCAGGGAGCTCAACTCGGCCTGCTCGGCGGCGGCCTGCGGCAGAGCGGCCTCCGGCGGCAGATTCTGGCCGGGCTGGGCCTGGCGGATGCGCGCGATCTCCTGCTGGGCAGCCTCGTTGGAGGGATCAATCTGCGCGGCTTGCAGGAACTCGACCAGAGCCCCTTGCGTGTCGCCGCTTTGCAGCAGATGGCGGCCGCGCCCCATGTGCGCTTCTGAGGCGGAAAGGCGCACGCGGTAGACGGCAGCCTGGAACGCGATATCGGAGGGGTCCTTGGCCAGGGCCTTCTTGTAGTCGTCCAGCGCGGCGTCGTAGTTCTGGCGCGCCTCGGCCTGCTTGCCCATCTTGTAGAGCTTTTTGGCGGACTGTGCCTCTACGCGCACGGCAGTGAGGCTCAACAGGCCTAGCAGGAAGACAAGCGCGATCCGAGAGGCGGCCGGCAAGAGTCGGTGGCCGGCATGGGCCGGCGTTTGAGCGAGATTCATCGTACTCCCAGACGTCGATCTCAGGGCGCTGAATACTACCCCGCGCGGGCTGCCCTGGCCGCCCGGGATGCTGCTTGGAGCGCAGTGCATCGTGACGATGCTTTTCAGTCTGCGACGCCTCATTTTACCAAAGCTCCTGCGCACCCCGGCAGGCAGACGCCGCGATGCTAGGATAAGGATTCGAGGACCAGTCCCCATGCCCCGCCAGACCAGTCACGTGATGGTTCAAAAGGACGCGCCGGCCGCCAAAAAAGCAGCCCGCCCGCGCGATCCCGTGGCCAGTGGCGAACGGGACGCCGCCCACAACCGCGCCGCCTCTCATAACTACTTTCTGATTGAGAAGTTTGAGGCCGGCCTGGCGCTGCGCGGCACGGAGGTTAAGTCCATCCGCGAGGGCAAGGCGAACCTCAAGGACTCGTATGGCCTCATCAAGGATGGCGAGGCATTCCTCCTCAATTTGCATATCGGCCCCTACTCCCACGGCAACAGATCCAATCACGACGAAACCCGCACCCGTAAACTGCTGCTGCATCGGGAAGAGGTCCGCAAGCTACTCTCCAAGACGCAGATCAAGGGCCATACGCTCATCCCCACCCGGCTCTACTTCCGCAACGGGCGGGTCAAGTGCGAACTGGCCGTGGCCAAGGGCAAGCAGGACTGGGACAAGCGGGAGACCGAAAGACGCCGCGAAGCCGACCGCGAGGCCCGCTCGGCCATCAACGCCAGCAAGCACAGAATGGGACGCTAGGCGGCTGCGGCGCATCTGACATTTGCCACGGGCCGTGCCCGGAGTGACAGAATAAGAGCCATGCAGACCGAAATTTCTTATGCCTCCCTCTCCGGAATTGAGACTGAACTGCTGATCGTGCTGGCCTGTGACGCGCAGACCGGCAAGGGACCTGCTGCCCGGCCCCAGCCGGAGTTGCTGATCGCCGATTCCGCCGTCAACGCTGCTGCCGCCGCCGTGCTGACCAGCGGCGAGTTCAAGGCAGGCGCCAACGAGACCCTGCTGCTGCATGCTCCGGCCGGGCTGGCCGCGAAGCGTCTGTTGCTGGTCGGCCTGGGCAAGCAGGCCCAAGCCACGGTCCACTCTGTGCGCAATGCCGCCGGAACCGCGGTGCGCTTCTGCAAGCCGCGCGGCATTCGCGAGGTCGTCCTGGCTCTGCCGGAGGGCTTTGTCAATGGCCCTCTCCCCGCCGTGGCGCGTGCTGCCGCGGAGGGTGCGTGTGTCGGCGACTTTGACCCGGATACGTATCGCAGCGACCGCAAGGACCAGAGTGTGCAGAAGTTCACCGCCGTGGCGCCTGCCGGCGCCGACAGGGCGGCACTCCAGGCGGCCTTTGCCGAAGGTGTGATCGTGGGCGAGAGCCAGAACTTGACTCGTACTCTGGTGAACGAGCCCGGCAACAAGCTCACCCCCACGGAACTGGGCCAGCGTGCCGCCGAGATGGCCAAAGAAGTGGGCCTGCAGTGCGCAGTCTACTCCACTGAAAAGTTGCATGAGCTGAAGATGGGGGCCTTCTGGAGTGTCTCGCAGGGCTCTGCCGAGCCGCCTGCGCTGATTGTGATGCGCTACGAGCCGGAGGGCGTCAGCGACGGTCCGGTGCTGGGCCTGGTGGGCAAGGGCATCACCTTTGACACCGGCGGCATCTCCATCAAGCCCTCAGAGAACATGGAGAAGATGAAGTACGACATGGCCGGCGGCGCAGTCATGATCGGCGCCATGCTCGCCATCGCCCTGCTCAAACCGCGGGTGCGTGTCATCGGTATTGTGTGCGCGGCAGAGAACATGCCCGACGGCAAGGCGCAGAAGCCCGGCGACGTGCAGACGGCCATGAGCGGCAAGACCATTGAGATTATCAATACGGACGCCGAGGGCCGCCTGGTGCTGGCCGATGGCCTGGCTTACGCCAGACAACTCGGCGCCACGCACCTGATTGACGCAGCCACTCTGACTGGTGCCTGCGTGGTGGCGCTGGGCATGGTCAATGCCGGCGCCTTCTCCAACGACGATGCAACCTACGCGAAGTTCGATGCGGCGCTGGCCACCTCCGGCGAGAAGTTCTGGCGGCTGCCGCTGGGCGAGGAGTACGCGGACATGATCCGCAGCGACATCGGCGACATCAAGAACACCGGCGGGCGCTGGGGCGGCGCCATCACCGCGGCCGAGTTCCTGCACCACTTCGCCGAGGACACGCCGTGGATTCATCTGGACATTGCCGGCATGGCCTGGGTGGAAGACGCGCGACCCTATATCGCCAAGGGCCCCAGCGGCATTGCCATGCGCTCCATCCTGGAGTGGGCGCGAAGCTACGGGGCATAAACCGATCGCTTGATGCAGACCGCTTACACGAAGAAAACGGGGAGACGGTATCCAGCCGCCTCCCCGTTCTTCTTTGTATTGAATCGTTACTTCGCGATCATTCCCCGCGCGATGGAATCAAGGACGCCGTTCAGAAAGTTGATGGACTCGCCCGCGCAGTAGCGGCGGCCGATCTCCAGGGCTTCATTGATGATGATCGGAAATGGCGTGGACTTGAAGCCGATCATCTCCGCGACGGCCATGCGCAACAGGTTGCGGTCTACGGTGGGCATGCGCTCCAGCCGCCAGTGCCGGGAGTTGGCCGCGATCAGCTCGTCGATCTTCTCCTGCTGATTGGTGGCCACGCGGAAGATATCTTCGGCAAAGCCCCGCACCTCGGCCTCGACCGGATCGCCGGCCTTCCAGAAGGTGGCGCGGACCTGGTCGGGCGTCTGCCGTCCCAGGTCAGCCTGGAACAGCATCTGCATCGCCAGTTCGCGCGATTTGCGGCGGTGTCCTGAGGTCAAGCGATACCGCCTTGCTGCCGCAGCTTGCGGCGCAGGCTTACCATCTCAATGGCCGCAGCGGCTGCTTCAAAGCCCTTGTTGCCCGCCTTGATGCCGGCGCGGTTCAGAGCCTGCTCCAGGGTCTCGCAAGTCAGCACGCCGAAGCTGTGCGGAATTCCCGTCTCCTGCTGCGACTGCCCGATGCCGCGCGCCACTTCGTTGTAGATTGCCTCGTAATGCGCGGTTTCTCCGCGCAGCAGGCAGCCCAGTGTCACTATCGCATCCACCTGGCCGGCGTTGGCCAGTGTGCGCGCCGCCGCGGGAATCTCCCACGCGCCTGGCACGCGCACCACTTCGATCTGTTCCCGTTTGGCGCCGCTGCGCAGCAGAGCATCCAGGGCGCCCTCCAGCAGCCGATCCGTGATGACGGCATTCCACCGCGCCACAACGATGGCAAACTTCATGCCCTCCGCCGAGAGATCGCCCTCCACGGCCACCGGCTTGCCCCGCAGCGGATCGTTCCACGCCCAGAAGCTGAAGCGGTGTCCTTCCACCGGCTCTACGGTAAACATGTTTGACTTCCAGTGCGTCTCGGCGATTGGCGTAATCCGCCCCGCCGCTTCACCGCGGGCGCGCAGCCAGGCTTCGGCGGTCTGGTAGACCGCATCCAGGGAGGTCACCTCAACCAGCACATCTGTGGTTGAGGGCATCTGTCCATCCACAAATTCAAGATTGCCCAGCGGAGCCAGAAATGAGGCTCCGCGGCTTGCTTCTTCCTGCCATCCCTTGCCGGGCGCAAAACCCAGCGCAGAGAAGAACTCTGCCAGCCGTTCATAGGCCTGCGCATTGCCGGCCGGCCGCAGAAAGGAAATTCCCTTAATCATGTTTCGATTCTATCCTGTGGCGGCGGCCCGTCCAGGGCATCGCGCCGCGTATCTTTCCGTGAAAATGACACAAGAAAGGCCAGCGCGCGGCTGGCCTTTGCTCGCTTGGATTGCTGCTCGCCGACTAGGTCGTGGAGCGCGGCTTGACGGCAATCGCCGTGACCGGGACTACGCTGCTGTTGCCGGAATACGTACATCCGGCATCCACGCCGCCCGCTGAAACCGGAGTACAGGCGGGAAGGTTGGGCGTAATCTGCTGCGTATCCTTCAGGGTCGAAAGGTTGATGAAGTGGACCTGGTTATCGCCCGCCGTGGAGACGAAGAACAGCGAGTCGTCCGGGCTGAAGGCGCCGGTCAAAGGAGCCGTGATGACGTTGCTGCCTGCCAGCGTCACATAGCCGGGGCTGGTGGCGCCGGGCACATAATAGGGCAGCTTGGCGCCGGGCGTGGATCCGTTGTAGGTGATGAAAGCCAGATTCGACGCAGGCGAACTGACCACCTGATTGATTGACGTTGCGTTGATGGCGCTGACTGCCACCTGGTTCAGCGTGTGCTGGATGGTCAGCGGCTGCATCGTCTGCACGGAACCCGCTGTGGTCGTGGGACAGGCAATCGGCACGCTCACGCCATTTACTGTCTGTGAAGGAATCGTAACGCCGATGTCATCCAGCATGACGCCTCCACCCACCATGGCTGCACCAAGAATGTGCTTGCCGTCGGAGGTGGACGAGAGCACATCAGTGGGCACAGGCACCGTGTCGCCCAGAGGGTAGTACTGAATCGTGGAGTTGTTGCCGACCGTACCTGCCGGGCACCAGGTGTGCGCCACTGTAGACGCTCCGCTCATGTAAGCGCCTACGCCGGGGACCATCAGCGCCAGGCTCTGTGCGCCATTGGAACTGGTCAGGTCGTACGTGCTCCAGCCCGTGTTCAGGTCATACACGTACAGGGTGTCAGTGTGTCCGGTGATCCCCGCAGAGGGGTTGTTCAGCGCCGAGTTGTCCACCACGTAGAGGGTCTTCGAGTCGGGAGTCCACTGCGCCGAAGCGCCCAGGCCACCAAACGTCGTGAAGGTTCCGCCGTCCACGCTGTAGATGTAGAAGACATGGCGGATCGGGTCGTTAATCAGCAACTGCGCCGCATTGGGAGAAGCTGCCAGCACCACGCCGGGCACATTCACATCCTGCTTGGTCAGCGTGTTGGTCAAGGTGCTGTAGATCATCAGCTCATGCGCTGAGCCAAAGTACAGGTTGGTCCCTGTTGCATCCATCACCATGGAGTTGGGTACATAGGGCAGACGCACCGTGGAACTAACCGTGCCCGTCAGCACCTGCACTGAGGCGAAGTACTGCGACTGACCCGGCGACGAAAACCAGGCATACTGGCTGGCCGTTCCCGGCGTGGTGATGGCCACCGGGTTGGATGCAATCGAGAGCCCGGTTCCATTGATACCCAGCACGTTGATCGGTGCGGGATCGCAGATACCTGGCTGACAGATGGCATACACCGAAGCCTGTCCGGGGAAGAGCGTGGTTACCGTGCCTGCACCCGAGGCGGTGATGTTGATCGGGTTCGTCGACTGGTAATCGAGAGTGAGACCAGTGATCGGCTTGCTGTTGGTGTCCAGAACCGTGGTGGTCAGGTTCTGCTGGACACCTTTGGTGATCGTTCCAGAGGTAGCGCCGTTGGCCAGGGTCAGTTGGATCGACTTGGGCGGGCAGGTGGAAAAATAGCCCGCGGACGAACCGGAGCCAGCCACTGACGCCGTGATCGCCGTGGTACCCGGCAACTCTGCTGTGATGTCGTTGGTATCGGTGTTAATCGTCGCCACCGAGGCGGTGCCCACCGAGTACGTCAGAGTGCCGATTGCGCTGGAGCAGCTAGGCATCGAAGCCAGCGTCTGACCCGCCGGCAACGGGCAGGCTGGCGTGGTGGTTCCTGCCGGAGCGCAGAGCAGTTGCTGCGTGCCATTCGGTCCGGCGATGCAGGCCTGTGAGTCAAGATGCTCGGTGGCGCTCTGCGAGAAACACTGTTGCGGGCTCACCAGGGAGATCGACGTGACCTGCGGGTGGACGAATACCTCCACCGGGTTCGAAACAACCGAATTGATCGATGCCGTCACATAGGCAACACCGTACGGCAGCCCGTTTGTCTTGGGTGCCGGATTCGGGAAGTTGCAGTAGGTGTAGTCGGGAATGCCGCCGCCCGTGTTGCGGTTCCAGGTTCCCGCGCACATCTCACCCGAGGGAGAGATATCCAGAAGCTGGTTATTCGTCGTGCCGTAGGTATACAGCTTCGTATTGACGATTGCGCCGCCGCCCTTGCAGGTAACCGCAAAGGGCGCAGAGATCTGCCGTGTCTGGCCATAGGCCATGGAGAGCCCCGTGACCTGCGGCTGCAACGTAATCGAAGCTACATCCGTAACCTTGAGGCCATAGCCCAGGCCGTTGCAGTAGTTCTGGCCCGGGTTACGAGTACAGCCGGTGATGGAAATCCCGGCTGGAATAGCCACGCACAACAAGCAAACAAGCGTCAGAAACCGCCGCATGAATCCTCCCCGCCCCACATCCACTTGCCGCGGAACGGTCTGTCTGAGTACCTGAATAAAGGTTAGTAGGCCACCGGCCGGTCCCCTGCCCAATCAGGTCCGGGAACCGCCATCGCCTGTGCGGACATACGACAACCGGCCGCAGGCCCATCGCCTGCTCCAGCTCTTCTGTCTCGCAAAGTCTCCAAGCCAAAAGTGTATCAGGGCGAGGCCCTCCCCGGCACCGGCCGGGAAAGGCCTTACCCTCCATAGACTCTGGCGGCGCGCGATGGAAAGCATGCCCGCCGTCAGGAAGCCGGGGGCATGTACCGGGCAAACCACTCCACCGCGCGCTGCACCACATCGTGCCGGTGCTCCGGGCTGGAGAACCCATGTCCCTCGTTCGGATACACCACCAGCTGCGTCGGCACATGCTGATCTCGCAGTGCGTGCCAAAACTCGAACGACTGCGGCGCCGGGCACTCCCCGTCCCGGTCGCCCACCACCACCAGCGTGGGCGTACGCACCTGCTTGATAAAGTTGATCGCCGAACTCCTGGCGTACACCGCCGGATCATCGTAGACCGATGCGCCAAAGTAAGGAATCATCCACTGATCAATGGAGTTCTCGCCGTAATAGCTAAGCCAGTCCGAGATGCCCGCTCCCGCCACCGCCGCCCTGAAGCGGTGGGTCTGCGTTACCGCAAACATGCTCATAAAACCGCCGTAGCTCCAGCCGGTCAGCCCCACTCGCTGCGGGTCAATCGAATACTTTGCCTCCACGGCATCCACGCCGGCCAGGATGTCGCGCAGGTCGCCATAGCCAAAGTCCTTGCGGTTGGCTTGCATGAATGCCTCGCCCTCGCCAAAGCTGCCGCGCGGGTTGGGCTGCAGCACAAAGTAGCCCAGGGCAGAGAATACCGCCGGACTCAGGGTGCTGTCTGGCTCCCAGTCCGGCATCACCGCCCAGGCGGGCCCGCCGTGGACCTCCACAATCAGCGGATACTTCTTCGCGGGGTTGTAGTGCAGGGGCAACAGCAGCCAGCCCTGCACGTGGAAGCCGTCGTTGGTCCACTCCATGGAGACCGGCTTGCCCCAGCCCGGCTTTACATCGTCATTGATGTTGGAGAGCTGTTGGACGCGCGCTTCCTCCTTTATCCGCAGCGCGTAGATCTCCGGCGCCTTCTCAAAGTTGCTGGCCTTGAAGACGTACATCGAGTGGTTGGAGGTACCGGACAAGCTGGACATGAGCGCTCCCGCATCCACTGAACCCGGGAGCGCAACCGGTGCGCCATCCACGCTGGCTGAGGTCTGCTGCACGTTGAAACGGGTCAGCCGGCAGTCGCTGCCCGCCAGCTCCACCGCGTCGATGCGGTCCTGGCCTTCCCAGGCAAACCACATCTCCGTGGCCGGGCGCCCCGGCGTGAGGTTCTGCGGGGTACCGCCCTCGGCAGATACCAGCCATAGATCTCCGCCGGTCACGCCCTGGTCGCTCATCAGGCCGCCGATCAACGCTATAGCTTTGCCGTCCGGCCGCCAGCGCGGCACGGCAATCTGCAGGCCGTGCAGCGGCCCGGCCACGGTGGCCGGATTCAGCACCACCCGGGGAGCGTCGCCCAGCGCCTGCGTATAGAGCCGCGCCATCCACCAGTTGTTCTCGCCCGGCGGGTCGGCGGCCACATAGGCCAGCGCCTTCGCGTCCGGCGACCAGTCAACCTCGTACACGTGCAGGTTTTCCGGTGTGGCAAAGACCGGCTCGGCCTGCCCATGTCCCGCTGCCGGCACATAGGCCACTCGCTGGATCTCCAGGCCGTCTTCGCCGATGACCCCGGCAGGGGGCGTCTGCGCGGCCAGCCCGCCGGCCGGACGGCTTGCTCCCGGCACGTAGAGGAACGCGATGCGGCTGCCATCCGGCGAGAAGGCCGGCATCTGCACATAGCCTTGCAGGTGGGTCAGGCGGCGGGCGGGGCCGCCGTCCACACGCGACAGGTAGAGGTCGTCCTGCACGTTGGGGCGCGCACAGTCCGAGAAGAATGCCAATGTCTGCGAATCCGGCGCCCAGGCCAGCGAATCCTCCGCGCAGCTTTGCCCATTGTCTGCCGCCGAGATGCGCCGGCTGTCGCTTAGCCGGGCGCTGGGCGCTACGCGAATCTCCATGCCGCCGGGACCGCTCTGCGTCCAGGCCACCCGCTTGCCGTCGGGTGAAACCGCCACCTCGCCGATGGCGCGGCCAGAGCGGAAGCCGCTCAGCACCCGGTTGACTGCGCCGCTCGCGGGCGCATTCTGGGCCGCCGCCGACCCGGGCAACAGGGCAATACCAGGCAACGCAAGCGCCAGAAGCAGCGCCGCGCGGGAGACAAAGCGATTGATACGCGTCCGCATGCCTGAAATCCTAGCAGTTTGCCGATGAGAATCCTCTGGGGCTGCTTGGCCTTGGGCGGGTTTCCGGGTATACTGGAGTTTCGGTAAGCCGAGGGTAGGTGTGTGTCTTGCGCGCCCCCAAGCAACGGTTACGGCGCCGTAACACACTCAAGCAACTGGAGTTGAACCATGGCACAGGTATGCGACATCTGCGGGAAGGGCCCGCAATACGGTAACAACGTTTCTCACGCGCACAACGTCACCCGCCGCCGCTGGAATGTGAATCTTCAGCCGGTCCGCGCGGTGGTGAATGGCGCCGCCAAGCGCGTGCGCGCGTGCACCAGCTGCATCAAGAGCGGCAAGGTCGTCAAGCCCTAACCCGTTCTTCACAAACGCTTTACAATCTAAGGATTGGCCAGGACCCCGTCCGCGCAGGACGGGGTCTTGTTGTGCCCGCAAGATGCCTACTTCTCAGCCCGCTCGAAGGTGAGGGAGGCGGAGTTGATGCAGTAGCGCAGGCCGGTGGGGCGGGGACCGTCCGGGAAGACGTGGCCCAGGTGGCCGCCGCAGCGGGCGCAGGTCACCTCAATCCGGCGCATGCCGTAGCTCAGGTCCTCATGTTCGGCCACGGCCCTGGAGTCGGCGGGGATCATGAAGCTGGGCCAGCCGCAGCCGGAGTCGAACTTGGCGCCGCTCAGGAAGAGCAGCGCGCCGCACCCGGCGCAGTGGTAGTTGCCGGTCTCGTGGTTTTCCGTCAGGGCCCCGGTATAGGGACGTTCGGTGCCCTTCTCGCGCAGCACGTGATACTGCTCGGGAGTGAGCAGGGCTCGCCACTCCGCCTCTGTCCGCGCAATCTTTTCAGGCGTTTCGCTCATGATGACCTCCTGCTGTTTTGGGGGCTCAGGCTTCGGCCACCACTTCGATCTCCACCAGCACATCCTTGGGCAGGCGGGAGACCTCGACGGTGGTGCGGGCCGGGGGAGCGTCGCCGTTGGCGCCCAGGTAGCTGGCGTAGACGGTGTTCATGCCGGCGAAGTCGCCCATGCTCTTGAGGAAGACGGTGGTTTTGACGACGCGGCCCAGGCTGCTGCCCGCGGCGTCGAGGATGGCCTTCAGGTTCTCCAGCACGCGCACGGTCTGCTCGGCGATGCCGCCTTCGACCACGTGGCCGGTGGCCGGGTCCAGAGGAATCTGCCCGGCGGTATAGACCAGGTTGCCCACGCGCACCGCCTGCGAGTACGGCCCAATCGCCGCCGGCGCCAGATCAGTAGAAATCACAGTTCGGCTCATGGGTTGATTGTAGCCGCCTGCCGGCCGCTGCGGGCCGGCGGCCGGAGGGGGGAGGGGTCCCCCTGCATTTTGGCCCTCGCCACGGCCGTTCATGAGCACGTCAACCTGCTTCACATCAATGAGTTACAGTCGTGCGGTCCGGCGAGAATCGGGCAGAAAAACGCGTGTATTTATGCAGGAGAACGCGCTTTTTATCGAGGAAAATGCTGCATTTTTGGGGGCTTTGGGCCGGTTTGGACCTTCCCTCTGCCAGCCGTCTGCCGGGTCGGGCTGGGACCTTTGGCATGAGGGCGTTTTGTGCTCCAGTTGAAGGATAGGACAGAGGCGGGAAATGATCTGCAAACGGGCGGGGAAAAATTTTGCGGGCTCGCCGAAGCAGGACAGCCTGCGGCTGCGGCAGCAGGGTGCATCGACGGCTCGCCGTCCTACCGCTCAGATTGCATCGGAGAGATTTTAGGCGCACGCGCTCCGACAGGCGGGAAAAGCGGGCGAGCAAGGGGTCGTGCTTTCATCCCCCATTGCACGATGAGGCTGTGAAATGTCTGGGGCACAAATTGTTCGTGGCGGGGGATGACTGGGCCAACTGCCGTCGAAAGGTTCTGTGAGGGATTTCGCGGGGGAGTAGGAAGGTTGTGCCGGACAAGAAAGATCGATTGAAGATTGTGGTTTGCTGACAAGCCCGCGATGCTGCCGGTACCGGACCCGGGGCAGTGGCTGGATCGTCGATCATTCGGCTTGACATATTCCCATATAAGAATGTATTGTCCTCTTCATGGCACGAGCCTCAACCACTTCCGACGCATTTAACGCCATCGCCGAACCCCGGCGGCGGCAGATTCTGAGCTACCTTGTCGTGCAGGAGCGCCAGGTAGGGGAGATTGTTGCCGCCATCGGCATCGACCAACCCTCCGTGTCAAAGCACCTGGGCGTGCTGCATAAAGTCGGGCTGGTCCATATGCGCCGCAATGGCAGGCATCGGCTCTACCGTACGAATGCCGCGGCCATCCAGCCGCTGCACGAGTGGACCGGCACGTTCGAACGCTACTGGAAACATCAGTTGAACCGGGTGAAAGAGCGCGCCGAAGCGCAGATGAGTCGCGAGGGCGCAAACAACGCTGGGACTTTCCCTAAGGAGAATCTATGACCACAACGACCTTTCCCGACATCGACGCACTCACGCTGAACGTGTATCAGGAGATCCGTGTGCGTGCATCGATCGACATCACCTTTGCGGCCCTGCTGGAGCAACTGGGTGCGGGCAACGAACACCCGGATGGCACACCGATGCCCATGACGATTGAGCCGTGGCCGGGTGGCCGCTGGTTCCGCGATCTGGGCGACGGCAACGGGCATTTCTGGGCTTCGGTACAAGCCATCAAGCGTCCCACGTTGCTGGAGTTGAGCGGACCTCTCTTCATGTCCTATCCGGTCGCCAATAACGTGCAGTACCGCCTGAGCGAAGAGAACGGCGAGACGCTGATCCGGTTTTGCCACGCCGGTTTCGGGCTCATCTCAGAACAGCACAGGAAAGGCGTGGTGACGGGCTGGAACTACATCGGCGAAAAGGCTCGCGAGCGCGCAGAAAAGGCGCAGTTGCAGGCTGGCCGCTAACCGGTCAATGTTTGCCCTACCCCCACTTCCCCAAGGAGGAATATCGCCATGTATCTTGCAGAGTCTTTAGCCAGCCAATCCATTGCAGAATCCCTGCTTGCGGAGTTTGAAGCGCAGGCGTCTCTTACGCGCAAGTTTCTTGAGCGCCTGCCCGAGGACAAACTCGCGTGGAAACCGCACGCGAAGTCTGTGACCGCGGGGCAGCTTGCGTATCACCTGGCCATTGTGCCCGGTGGGGTGGTGCGCGGCGCTCTGATGAATCCGTCGCCAGCGCCGGACTTCGACAGCCTTTTCATCCAGCCGGCGTCCCGGCAGGAGGTGCTGGACAAACTCGATGAAAGTATTGCGACGGTCCGGGAAGCTCTGCCGTCTTTTGACGACGCCGCAATGGCAGAGACCTGGCGCCTGGTGGCTGGCGAACAGGAGCTTGTCGCCATGCCGCGCGGTCAGTTTTTGCGCAACATCATGCTCAACCACTGGTATCAGCATCGCGGCCAGTTCAGCGTGTATCTGCGACTGCTTGACGTGCCGGTTCCGGCCACATGGGGGCCAAGCGCGGATGAACCTCCGCCGTTTATGCAGAGGGCTTAGGCGGCTTGGAGTTGTGTTGTTCCATCTGCGCACTTTCCCCTTCAAGCCAGCAATCGAACGACTGGCTTGAAGGGGCAACCCGGCTATTCCATGCTTCAGAAGCGGAAGACGGGACCGGTTGTGATGAGAGCTAGCCCGGTCATCGATTCGCTCTTCCTCTGGAATCCAGAATTAAACTCTGTCCTGCGTCTCGCGTATGGCAGCCAGCACCCCTGCCGAGTGAAAAACTGATGGATTGAGGCTCGTGCTTACCCGTCCATTTCACGATGAGCCTGTGAAATGGACGGGGTACCAAGCGTCTGTGGCAGGGGACGACTGGGCCACCCGTCCGACGCGATTTGCGCTCTCAGCCGACGGTCAGTTGAGGATGGCGTTGTCGATGAGGCGGGTTGCGCCGACGTGGGCGGCCACGGCGAAGAGCGTGCCGGGCGCGGCGGTTTCCACGGGCAGCAGCGTGGCCCAGTCGGCGACGGCGATGTAGTCGATGCGCACGGCCGGCTCGCCGGCAAAGACCGCGCGGGCTGCTTCCACGAGCACACTGGCGCGGCGTTCCCCGTGGGCCGCCAACTCTTCCACATGCCGCAGGGCGCGGCTGAGCACCAGCGCCTGCGCCCGCTCGGCGGGGCTGAGGTAGGCGTTGCGCGAACTCATCGCCAGCCCATCGGCCTCGCGCACAATGGGGCAGACGACGATCTCGGTGGCGAAGCGCAAATCGGCGGCCATGCGGCGCAGAAGCGCCACCTGGGCGGCATCCTTCTGGCCGAAGAAGGCTTTGTCGGCCTCGGCGGCGAGAAAGAGCTTGGCGACCACGGTGGCCACGCCGCGAAAGTGGCCGGGGCGCGAGGCGCCGTCGAGGCGGCTGCCCAGGCCCTCCACCTCCACAAAGGTGGCCGCGCCCGTGGGGTACATCTCTTCCACGGAGGGAGCAAAGACGGCTTCGGCGCCCTCGGCTGCGGCCAGCGCGCAGTCCGCATCGAAGCTGCGGGGATAGCGCGCGTAGTCCTCGTTGGGCCCAAACTGCGTGGGATTGACGAAGATGCTGACGGCCACGTGCTGGCATACGGCCCGCGCGGCGCGGATGAGCGAGCCGTGGCCGGCATGCAGCGCGCCCATGGTGGGCACCAGACCGATGGTATGGCCGGGCTGGCAGCGCAGGGCGCGCGACCACTGGCGCAGTTCCTCTACCGTGCGCAGGATCTTCATACAGCCTTTTTCACCGGGATAGACGGAGCGTTTGCCTGCGGCTCGGCGGGCAGCGGCTTGCGGGCTTCTTTGGGCAGGTGGTAGCTCTCCGCATCGGAGGGGAAGGCGCGGTGTTCCACGTCTTCGCGATACTGCTCAACGGCGGAGCGGAAGAGCGCGGCCGCGTCGGCGTAGCGGCGGACGAACTTGGCGGGCGGGGCAAAGGTGAGGTTGACCAGGTCGTGGAAGACGAGGATCTGGCCGTCGCACTCGGGGCCGGCGCCGATGCCGATGGTGGGGATGGGCAGCTCGGCGGTGATGGCGGCGGCCACCTCGCGGGGCACGCCCTCCAGCACGAGCACGCCGGCTCCGGCCTCGGCGAGGGCCAGCGCATCGGCATGCAACTGCCGCGCGGCGTCCACGGAGCGTGCCTGGACGCGGTAGCCGCCCATGCGGTGCAGGCTCTGCGGGGTAAGGCCGAGGTGACCGACCACCGGAATCTCCGCCTCCGTGAGTGCGCGGACCAGCTCCACGCGCGGCCCTTCAATCTTGACCGCCTCGGCGCCGCCTTCCTTGATGAAGCGCACGGCGTTGGAGACGCCCTCGGCCACGGAGCTGTGGTAACTGCCGAAGGGCATGTCGGCCACCACCAGGGCGCGACGCACGGCGCGGCGCACGGCGCGGGTGTGGTGCAGCATCTCGTCCACGGTGACGGCCAGGGTGTTTTCATGGCCCATGACGACCATGGCCAGCGAGTCGCCGACGAGCACCATGTCGATGCCTGCCTCGTCCACAAGACGGGCGGTGGCGTAGTCATAGGCGGTGAGCGCAGAGACGGGCTTGCCTTGCCGCTTCATCTCCAGCAGCGAGGGCATCGTGACTTTGGCAAGGGGAACGGCGGAGGCCGGGGTGGCTCCGTAGGGGAACTGCGTCAGGCTCATGGCGTCTCCAGTGCCGCTCCGTCGACTCAGGATGCGGCCCGAACACCTTGAGTATACGCTCGCCGCGGGGAAAGCGGGCAAGGGGCCTCCGGATTCGGGACGGAGGCGGCAATTCGGGCCGTGCCTCTTGCGGTTCCGCGGCTTGGGACAGCACACTAGGGAAGCATGTACACGTCTTTGTATCGCGAGATGGCCGTGGGTCTGGGCGCCCTGGCGGGAGCCGGACTGGCCATGGGCGGCTACGCCTATGCGGCCATGTGGCCCGGCTCGCGGCTGTTTGGACGTGCGCTGACCGCCCCGCCGCGGCCGGGGGAGCTGGCCCTGACCTTTGACGACGGGCCCAACCCTGCCTGGACGCCCCGGCTGCTGGACATTCTGGAACGGCACAATGTGCGGGCGACGTTCTTCCTGGTGGGGAGCTATGCCGAGGTGCAGGTGTCGCTGGTGCGGCGCATGGCGGCTGCCGGTCACCTGATCGGCAACCACTCCTGGAGCCACCCCAACCTGGCGTACAGCAGCGCGGAGCGGATTCGCACGGAGCTGACCCAGACGCAGGAGACGCTGGAGGAGATTCTGGGAGAGCCGGTGCGCTACTTCCGTCCACCGTTTGGCGGACGCCGCCCGGTGGTGCTGCAGATGGCGCGGGCGCTGGGGCTGCAACCGGTGCTGTGGAACGCAATTACGCCGGACTGGTCGGAACTGTCGGCGCAGCGTACGGCGGCGCGCATGATGCGCAAGATTGACCGCCACCAGAGCCGCGGCTATGCCACGAATATCGTGCTGCACGACGGCGGACATGTGGACATGGCAGCGTACCGCGAACCGTCAGTGACCGCGGCCGGCATGCTGGTGGAGCGGTATGCGGGCACGCACCGGTTTGTGACCGTGGATGCGTGGCAGGAGACGGCTGCCTGAGGCGGAAACGCCTGCGAGGATGGCGGGTCAGGCGCGCCTCCTGGCAGTGAAGATGGGCCTCAGCCTTTCGAGGTCCGAGCGGTGCGGCGCCCTGCGGACGAGCGCGCAGTGATCTCGGCTACCTTCTCGGCGCACCACAGCTTGATGAGGGACTGATACGGGACATCCAGTTTGCGCGCATGGTTGCGGATGGTGTTGAGCACATCCTCGGGCATGCGCAGGGAGATGGTTTCCGTGGAGGGCTTGAGCCTGGGGAATGTTGCAACCTTCGCCTTGCTCCAATCCACATAGCCCGTGCTGTCGTTCCGCGCAGACTCCCAGAAGGCGCGCTCCTCGGCTTCGGAGGCGAACTTAGGAATTGGCTTCAAGCGCTTGCTCATAGACGGCTCTCTCCTTTCGGCTCATGTCCCGTGCGGAGATGGGGCGAATCAGTCTTCCATCGCCGCGCTCAGTAAAAGTTACATGGAGCTGGCGGTCCGCATCGGTCCTGCCCAGTGCATGCAGCCGGCGCTCCTGCTGGCTGTGACGGATGTCGTCGGCCACAATCAGCGGTGAGTTGAAGAATACCTGCTCAATCTCCGCGCTGGTTACGCCATGCTTTTCGTTCTTGCGTGCGTTCCCTGCGTCCCAGTCAAAACCAACGTACTCCATCGAGTGCCTCACCCAAAAACAGACCGCTGGAGCCGACTATCTTGTATATTTTTCCAATATACATTAGGCTTCTGCGCCTTTTCAGAAAATCGGGCGTACGCCTTACTCCGTGGTATCAATCTGCGCGCGCTGCAGTTTGTCAGAGTAATCGACGTAGACGGCCTTCCACGTGGTGAAGAACTCCAGCGCGCCCAGTCCTTCGCGATGGCCGTTGCCGGTGTGTTTCACGCCGCCGAAGGGCAGGTGGACCTCGGCGCCGATGGTGGGCGCATTGATGTAGGTGATGCCGGCCTCCAGGTCGCGGATTGCCGCAAAGGCGCGGTTGACGTCCTTCGTGTAGAGGGCGGTGGAGAGGCCGTAGTCGATGGCGTTGGCGATGTGGATGGCTTCCTCGAAGGTCTCAAACTCGATGAGGCTGACCACCGGGCCGAAGACTTCTTCCCGGGCAATGCGCATGGCGGGAGTGACTCCGGCAAAGACGGTGGGCGCAAAGTACGTGCCGTGGGCATAACTTCCCTCAGTGAGCGCGTGGCCGCCAGCGAGTAATTTTGCGCCTTCCGCGAGAGCGATCTCGACATACTTTGCCGAGGTTTCGATCTGCGCGGGATTGACCTGCGGGCCGACTTCGACGGATGCATCGAGGCCATTACCGATGCGCAGCCTGCCGGCGCGGGCCACAAACTCGCGGGTGAACTGCGCGGCGATGCCTTTCTGCAGCAGGATGCGGCTGGTGGCGGTGCAGCGCTGGCCGGTGGTGCCAAAGGCGCCCCACAAGGCTCCGTCGAGAGCCAGGGAGAGGTTGGCGTCGTCCATCACGATCTGCGCGTTTTTGCCGCCCATCTCCAGGCTGACGGCCTTGAAGGCGGCCGCGGCATGCGCCGCCACCTGGGCGCCGACGGCGCTGGAGCCGGTGAAGCTGATGGCGCGCACATCGGGATGCTGCACCAGCGGCGTGCCCACCGCCGAGCCGGTGCCGGAGACGATATTCACCACGCCCGGCGGCAGGCCGGCATCCATGAGCGCCTGCACCAGGTTGTAGGTGGAGAGCGGCGTGTCCGTAGCCGGCTTCAGGACGCAGGTGTTTCCGGCGACAAGGGCAGGGAAGAGCTTCCAGCTGGGGATGGCCATGGGAAAGTTCCAGGGAGTGATCAGGCCCACGACGCCGACCGGCATGCGCAGGCTCATGGCGAACTTATTGGGCAACTCGCTGGGGGTCGTTACTCCGAAGAGCCGCCGGCCCTCGCCGGCGACGTAGAAGGCCTCGTCGATGGCCTCCTGCACGTCGCCGCGGGTCTCGGTGAGCACCTTGCCCATCTCGCGGGTCATGTCGCGGGCATACTGCTCTTTGCGCTCCTGCAGGAGGATGCCGGCGCGGAAGAGGATCTCGGCCCGGCGCGGGGCGGGTACCAGCCGCCAGGTGGCGTAGGCCTTTTTTGCCGCGGCCACGGCCAGGTCCACGTCCTCGGCGTGCGAGGAGGGAAACTCCCCCACCACGTCGCGGTGATCGGCGGGGTTCAGGTTGAGGATGGTTCTGCCGCTGACGGCCGGCAGCCACTGGCCGCCGATCAGATTCTGGAACGCAGGGTAGCTCATAGGCGCCTCGCAAACAGACGCACGTATCCTACCGCAACTTTCCGGCGGGCGGCTGTGAGATCCGCGGCGGCGCACCGGCCCGGAGAGGGTGGGGCGCGGCGCAAAGGGTTGCCGCCAAATCAGGAAAGTGCCCGATGCTGTGTGGATTAGGGGTAACTGCCTGGGCGCGTCTGCAAACGCCGCGTGGGGCGCGCGTGCGCACCGGCCCGCTGGCCGTACAATAAGCATGAGGTAGAGCCAATTTTCCAATGTCTTTGAACGGATATCCTTCGCGTTCCTCGCGGTCACATGGACTGCGCTCGCTGTTCAGCATGTTTTCCAGCGACCTTGCCATCGACCTCGGCACCGCCAACACACTGGTGTACGCAGCCGGTAAGGGCATCGTCGTCAACGAACCATCGATCGTTGCCATCAACAAGAGCACAGGTGAAGTGGAAGCCGTGGGCAAGGAGGCCAAGGAGATGCTGGGCCGCACCCCCGGCAACATTGTGGCCATCAAGCCCATGAAGGACGGCGTGATCGCCGACTTCAAGGTCACCGAAAAGATGCTCAACTACTTCATTCAGAAGGCGCATAACCGCAAGATGCTGGTGCATCCGCGCATTGTGATCGGCGTGCCCTCTGAGATTACCCAGGTGGAAAAGCGCGCGGTGGAGGACTCGGCCTACCGGGCCAAGGCCAGCGAGGTCTACCTGGTGGAACAGGCCATGGTGGCGGCCATCGGCGCCGGACTGCCCATCACCGAGCCCTCGGGCAACATGGTGGTGGATATCGGCGGCGGCACCACGGATATTGCCGTCATCTCGCTGAGCGGCATCGTCTACTCGCGCTCGGTGCGCATGGCCGGCAACCAGATGGACGAGGCCATCACCAACTACCTCAAGCGCAAGTACAACCTGCTGATTGGCGAGCGTACCGCCGAGCAGATCAAGATCGAGATCGGCTCCGCCTATCCGCTGGAGAAGCCTCTGGCCATCGAGATCAAGGGCCGCAACCTGATCGAGGGCGTGCCCAAGACCATCACCATCGACGACAGCGAGATTCGAGAGTCGCTGGGCGAGTGCATCGCGGTGATCATGAACGCCATCCGCGTAGCTCTGGAGCGGACGCCGCCCGAGCTGAGCGCCGACATCAGCGACCGCGGCATCGTGCTCACCGGCGGCGGCGCACTCATCAAGAACCTGGACAAGCGCATCCGCGAGGAGACGGGGCTGCCCGTGTCGGTGGCCGACGACCCGCTGGCCTCCGTGGTGCTGGGCACCGGCAAGATGCTCTCCGACTTCCGCCTGCTGCGCAAGATCAAGATCGATTGATCAGTGATCAGTGGTCAGTGAGCAGTTATCAGTGACCGGAGGCAAGCTGGATCGCTGTGGCGAGACTTCTTGAAGGGGTTTAGCTGGAAAAGCGGGCGCGGGATCTCGACATTGATCTTTGTGGAGATCCCCGCGCCCAAGGTTCGTAAGGGGTGGATTCCTCGCGCTCCAGACTCTGAATTGCAGCGCAGAGTTTCTGGAAGCGGAACGCGGAATTCGCGAATCGAGGCTGCGGATTTTTGCATTGATACTGGCAATTGCATCTGTCGTTCGCGCAATTGCGGCTCTCCTGGCCGTAGCCAGAAAGTAATCTGAATCGAGTGCTTTTTCTCACGACTGTCCACTGATCACTGACCACTTGTATGGAATCCTTCTTCGTCCGCTATCGGAACCTGCTGGTGCTGCTGGCCATCCTCGTGGCGCAGATGGTGGGTCTTGCCGTGCAGGTGCGCGGCACGGGCAGCGGACCCAACAGCCTGGACACACATGACCAGGCCGGGGTGCGGCTGATTCGGCTGTGGGCCAACGGGATGGTCTCTCCGCCGGAGCGGTTCTTTCACGGCATCAAGGCGGGGCTGGCGGACCTGTGGCTGAACTACCTGGACCTGCGCGGCGTGCGCGCCCAGAACAAGCAGTTGCAGCAGACCATTGACCGGCTGCGGCTGGAGCAGGCCACGCTGCTCTCCGATGCGCGGCAGGGCGAGCGGCTGCAAAAGTTGCTGGGCTTCCAGGAAAAATACATCTACAAGACGACGGCTGCCGAGGTGATCGGCTCCAGCGGCAGCAACTTCTCGCACGTGTTCTACATCGACAAGGGCTCGGCCGAAGGCATTGCCCGGGACATGGCCGTGGTGACTCCCGACGGCATTGTAGGAAAGGTGCGCGATGTGTTTGCGCACAGCGCGCAGGTGCTGGCCATCAATGACCAGAGCAGCGGCGCCGGGGTGATTCTGGAGACGACGCGCATCCGCGGCATTGTGCGGGGCAACGCGGCCGGGCAGCTCGAAGTGGTGGGCATCATGGCCGATGAGCGCATCAAGCCTGGCGAAAACGTGCTCACGGCAGGCGGCGACCTGGTGTTTCCCCGGGGGCTGCCGGTTGGCACGGTCGTGAAGGTTGTGCCGGACCCGGATCGCGACTCTTTTGTGGATGTGATGCTGAAACCGGCGGCGCAACTGAGCCGGCTGGACGAGGTGCTGGTGATCACCTCTCTGCAGTCGCGCTTCTCGCCGCAGGAGCAGCAGGATCTGGCCACCAGCGAGGCGCTGAAGGGCGCCGAGGCGCAGGCCATCCAGAACCAGCTCAAGGCCTCGCAGATCATGGCTGAGCGCCTGCCCAGCCTGACCCAGCCGCCCACTTCGGGGATTCCCATCACCGGCGTTCCGCAGACGGCCCCGGGCCAGCCCGGACAGGCGGGTCAGACGCCGGGCCAGGCCGCGCCGGCTCAGCCGCCCGCGCCCAAGCTGCTGCCCACCATCCATCCTGACCGCTACTCGCCCAGCGACGAGGCGCCCGCGGCCCCTGCGCCCGATGCAAGCGGGGCAGCCCGGCCTACCCATCCCACCGGCTCGCGGAGGAAGCAATAACCATGTCCCTGCTCGGTGCGGACTACCGCCGCGATCTTGAAATCCGCCGCCACCCGCTTCTGGTGTATGTGCTGGTGCCCTTTGCCTGCCTGGTGTTGCAGGCCTGGCTGCCGCGCTTTCTGGGCCGCTATGTGCTGGTGGATCTGCCGCTGGTAATCACGGTCTACTTTGCGCTGGGCCGCCGCAGCCCCATCCAGGGAACGCTGATGGGCGCGATCCTCGGCATCCTGGAAGACGCGCTGACGCATAACGCCATCGGCATCAACGGCATTGCCAAGACCGTGGTGGGTTTTCTGGCGGCCTCTGTGGGCGTGCGCATCGATGTGGAGAACCGGGCCATCCGGCTGCTGCTCAACTTCCTGCTTTCGTTGCTCTCCAGCGCCATCTACATCTTTGTCTACCGGGGTGTGCTGGGTCTGCAACTGGAGTGGCAGTGGTTCACGGAGTTGTTCATTGCGGTAGGCAATTCCGTGGTGGCGCTGGTACTGTTTCCGCTGCTCGACCGTCTGCAAATCAGGGACTGAAAAGCAGGGAACAGGAAGCAAGAGGACCGGAGGCGGCGCCGGCTTTATTCTGAAGTGAAGCGAATTTACGCATGAATTCCAGCAGTACACGCGGTGAAAAGCTCTCCGCCATCAAATTGACGGTGGTGCAGTACGGCATCCTGGCGATGATGCTGATTCTTGTCGGCGGGCTGTGGCGGCTGCAGGTGCTGAATGTGCAGAACTTCCGCCTGCTGGCCGAGCAGAACCGCATCCGCAAGGTGCCGATTCTGGCTGCGCGCGGCAAGCTCTTTGACCGCGATGGCCGCCTGCTGGTGGATAACTATCCCTCTGTCTCCTGCTTCCTGGTGCGGGAGCAGAACCACAACGTAGACGCCGACCTGCCGCTGATTGCCGAGGGGCTGCACCTCGATCTGGACCAGTTGCGCGCCACGCTGAGCCACTACCGCCGGACCCCCGGCTACCAGCCTATCCCCATCAAGCAGGACATTACGGCCGACGAGCAGGCGTTTATCGCCGCACACCGCAATGAGCTGCCGGAGCTGGAGACGATCGACGTGGAGCGGCGGCTGTATCCCGCGGACGGCTTTGCCGCGCACCTCATCGGCTACGTGGGCGAGGTGAGCGAGGATGACCTGAACAATCCGCGCTTTGCCGCTTACCAGCCCGGTGACGTGGTGGGCAAGGCCGGCGTGGAAGAGACCTATGACGAGCTGCTGCGCGGTCAGGACGGCTCGCGCGACGTAATTGTGGACAGCCGCGGCCGCGAGGTGGGCTACCTGCGCACCCAGCACGCCGTTCCCGGCAAGGACCTGCGGCTGACCGTGGACCTGGACATCCAGCGCGCCGCCGAGGTGGCGCTGGGCGATCGCTCCGGCGCCGTGGTGGTGATGGACCCGCGCAACGGCGACATTCTGGCCATGGTCTCGCACCCCACCTACGACCCCAACCAGTTTGCCGTGCGCATCAGCCGCAAGGAGTGGACGCAACTGGTCACCGATCCGAACCACCCGCTGCTGAACCGCGCCATCCAGGCCCAGCTGGCCCCCGGCTCGACGTTCAAGATTCTCATGTCGGTGGCGGGCCTGCAGGAGGGCGTGGCCCAGGACATGCACGTGATGTGCAATGGCGGCGCCACCTTCTACGGGCACTTCTACCACTGCGACCAGCATCACGGCATGGTGGACATCGATCACGCGATTCCGTGGTCCTGCGACACGTTTTTCTACACGCTGGCCAACAAGCTGGGCATTGACACTATCGCCAAATACGCCAGGTCCGTGGGGCTCGGGCAGCCCACCGGCATCGATCTGCCCAACGAGGCGTCGGGGCTGGTGCCGTCCACGGAGTGGAAGCTGCACACCTTCCACGAGAAGTGGTTTGCCGGCGAGACGATTTCGGTGGGCATCGGCCAGGGCGCGGTGACGGCGACGCCGATCCAACTGGCGCGCATGATCAGCGGCATCGCCTCGGACGGGCACTTTGTGCGGCCGCGCGTAGTGGACCCCTCGCAGCTTCCGCCCAAGTTCTACAAGGCGCTGCTGGACTCGTTTCCCGGCTCGGGCAACGCCACCATTCCGCTCAACCCGGCGAATTGGATGACCATCACCAATGCCATGGCCATGGCCACGACGCCGGGCCCGTTTGACACCGCTGCCGCCTCTCACCTGGAGGGTGTGGACTTTGCCGGCAAGACGGGAAGCGCCCAGGTGGCCAGTCACACCGCGATTGCCCGCATGGGCAAGGGCGTGGACACGCGGCCCAATGGCTGGTTCGTCGGCGTGATTCCGCGCCGCAATCCGGAGTTTGTGGTGGCCGTGCTGTGGGAGCATGGCGACTGGGGTTCCAATGCCGCCAAGCTGGCCGCGCAGGTGGCCACGGTGTGGGTGAACAAGCAGCGCATCCAGGAGCACGACGTGCTGATGCCCGCCGCCGCTCCCAAGCCGATGGAGATGGGCGCCGTGTGGTCTGCCGCGCCGCCCGCCCGCACGGAACATGGCCGCTCCGTGGAGGAGAGCGCCACGCTGCATGGCGGGCACTTCTTCATCTATCCCACGGTGAAGGCCGCGCCCAAAGCCCTGGCCAGCGGCGAGGGGCACCTGCCGGTCTGGCTGGCCACCTCCATGCTGCGGTTTAAAGAGGACCTGCCCTGATGCGCCGCTTCCTGAGCTTTCGCGACTTTGACTGGGCCCTGCTGGGGCTGATCCTGGTGCTGTGCACCATCTCGGTGGTGGAGATCTACTCCGCCACGCTGCATACCAAGTACGCCGGGTTCCAGGTGAAGCAGCTCTTCTGGATCGCCGGCGGGCTGGCGGCGATGTTTATCTTCGCCAAGATCGACTACCACCGGCTGCTGGACTGGGTTCCGTGGGCGTATGGCATCTTCTTCCTGTCGCTGCTTGCGGTGAAGGTGGTGGGACACCGGGCGCTGGGCGCCAAGCGCTGGATCAAGATCGGTCCGCTGCTCTTTCAACCTTCGGAGTGGGTGAAGCTGGTGCTGATTCTGGCCGTTGCCCGCTACTTTGCCAACCTGGGCGGGCGCAGCCTGACGTGGACCGACATCTTCAAGTCGTTTGCGTTTGTGGGCCTGCCAATGCTGCTGGTGCTGAGCCAGCCGGACCTGGGAACCGCGCTGACCTATGCGCCGATCCTGGTGGCGGGGCTGTTCCTGGGCGGCATCAACCTGCGCCAGGCCGCCATTCTCACGGTGTGCGGGCTTTCGCTGGTTGTGGGAGTGTGGTCCAGCGGCAAGATTCTCAAGCCCTACCAGAAGGCGCGGCTGACGAGCTTCATCAATCCCGACAATGATCCGCGGGGCAGCGGCTACCAGATTCGCCAGTCGCTCATCGCCGTGGGCTCGGGCGGGGTGTGGGGCAAGGGCATGGCCAAGGGCACGCAGACCCAGGGCGACTTTCTGCCGATTCCCCATGCGGACTTTATTTTTGCCGCGCTGAGCGAGGAACACGGGTTTGTCGGCGCATTTTTTGTGCTGCTGCTATACTTTTTCATATTGATGCGTTTGATTCAGAACGCTCAAACAGCCGCCGACCTGCCCGGTTCCCTCATTATTATGGGAGTCGTGGCTGTGTTGACCTTTCAGATTGCGGTCAACGTGGGCATGGTCATTGGTTTGATGCCGGTTACTGGAATTCCTTTGCCGTTAATGAGTTACGGTGGGTCTTCCGTGTTGTTCACGTTCCTGGCGCTGGGTGTGGCGATGAACGTCCGCATGCGCCGGTTCGTAAATTAGGGCGTTCCTGCCCGGCAGGATGGAACGCCATGTTTGAGGATTTGTCTCCTGGGGCCTCCGGCATGCCGGTCCCGCAGGGGAAGCAATATCAATGATGTAGCCGGCCAGGTCCGCATGGATCAAGCGCCCGGCAGGATTGGGTTCATGAGCACGCAGAGACGGGAGAGCCGTTCCGCTCCAGCCGCGGAGAAATGCCGCTGGGGACCCCGGAACCTCTGGCAGCGTACTGGCGGCAGAAATCGCGGGAGACTCTCGGGCCGTAGGATGCCCTCTCCTGAAACGCGATGCTTCCGTGTGCGCCTCTGCGGCGATGCCTCACAGGCTGATTGGCAATTACCAGCCACGCCGCACTCTCTGCACACTGATCGCCGTACCAACGAGATTCTCCGGCCTGCGCGCCGGGACATTCGCCGCGGATCACCGCCCCTTCGGTTCATCCGCCGCGCCGTTCTGTGCGCTTCCGGCCATCTCCGGTCGTCCTTCCCGCTCATCCCCATCCCTCCCGGTTTTGCGCCCATCCATCCGACCTTGCCGCAGGCGCCAGCAGCGTAACTGCTGCTGGACGGAAAGGTACGATGGCAAAAGAGATTTGCATTTCCAGCACGCCGCACGAAACACGGCTTGCGATTCTTGAAGACGATCAGCTCTCGGAGATCTACTACGAGCGCGAAAATGAATACACCCTGGCCGGATCCATCTACAACGGCCGCGTGACCCGCGTTTTGCCCGGCATGCAGTCCGCCTTTGTGGACATTGGCCTGGAGCGCGACGCCTTCCTCTACGTCACCGACTTTATGGAGTTGGAGGACGAGGAGGAGACAGGCGAACTGGAGAAGGCCGCAGCCAGCGGCGCCACTCAGCCTCCGCGCGAGGTGCGCGCCGGCCGCCAGGAAGAGCGCGGCGGACGAGGCCGCGGCGAATCCCGCCAGAACCGGCAGGAGCCACGCCCCGAGCCGCGCAGCGAAGCAGAAGCAGTCACCGAAGTCGAGGAGTACGAGGCGGCTCTACCGGAAGCGCCTCAGGCCGAGCCCGCAGATGAGTCCGGCGAATCCGCCGCGACCGGTGGACGGCGCTGGCGCGGACGGCGGCATCGCCGGGGGCGCCGGGGACAGGGCGAGCCGCAGGCTGAGTCCTCCGCTGCCGCCGAACAGCCCTCCGAAGCCATTGAAGAGGTAGAAGAGCTCGAGATCGCCCCGGAGATCCATGCCGAGGCGGCTCCAGCGGAGCGTTTTGCTGCGCGCGCCGCTGCGCCGGAGCCGCACGCCGCGCACACGCCCTTCCTGCTGCCGGGCGAGTCCCTCTCCAAGTACGGTGGAACCCCTGCGGCGGAGACGCCGAAGAGCGCGCCCGAGCCGGCTAGTCCGGTGGTCACCTCCCGGCCTTCCACGCTGGTGGAGGCGCCTCTGGAGTGGGATGGCAGCGGCCTGCTACCCGGCGAGACGCTCAGCGGGCGCCGTGCGCGCCAGAGCGAACCCGCCGAGGAAGAGGCAAACGCCGCGCCGGCCGTAGAGGCGTTTCTGCCCGAGCTGCCGGAGCAGTTTGAGGAAGACGAGATCACCGAGGCGATGGAGCTGGCTCCCGCCGCCGAGCCTGCCGTTGAGCTGGCGGAAGAGGCGCAGGCCGAGCCCGCTGCCGAGCCGGAGTTTGAGGAAGAGCACCTGGAACTGGCTGCCAGCGCCGAGCCGGTTGTTGAGCAGACGTCGGACGAGGCCGCGGCAGAGAGCACCGAGCCGGCGGAAGGCTCTGCCTCGCACCGCATCGATCCCGTTCCGCCTACGGGCTTCCGCCTGTTTGGCCTGGGCGGCAAAAAGAAGAAGGAAGAGCCTGCCCCGGAGCCGGAGGCATCGGCGCCTGTGCTGCGCGCCTCCTCCTACGCGCCGGGCAGCGGCCTGGTGGAAGAAGAGGAGATTGAGGGCGGCGAGATGGACGCCCTGCCGCATCGCCACAAGTCTGCGGATCACGATCTGGAAGACTACGAGGAAGAGACGCTGGCCACGCAGATGCGCAACGGCAACCTGGGCGAGCTGCTGGAAGAGGCGCAGCTCAACCATCGCATCCGGTTGGATGCCGAGGGCCGGGGCGAGAGCGAGATCTACGAGGTGGAAGAAGAGGGCGAGGAGGGCACCGGCGAAGCCGCGCCCGCCACGGGCCGCGATCGCCGTGGCCGTGGCCGCCGTGGCCGCGGAGCCCAGGGCCAGCAGCAGGGCAACCGCGGACGCGGTCCTTCGCGCCGCTCGGCACAGACCTCTGACCTGCCCATCATCAGCGACCTGCTGAAGCCCGGCCAGGAGATCCTGGTGCAGATTGCCAAGGAGCCCATCGCCAAGAAGGGCGCCCGCATCACCAGCCACATCGCGCTGCCCGGACGCTTCCTGGTCTTCATGCCCACCGTGACCCATGTGGGCGTGAGCCGCAAGATTGCCTCCGACGAGGAGCGCCAGCGGCTGAAGCGCATCCTGGTGAACGAGCGTGGAGACGCCGCAGGCGGCTTCATCGTGCGCACCGCGGCGGAAGGCGCCTCGGAAGACGAACTGCGCGCCGATCTGCGCTTCCTCATGAACCTGTGGAACGAGATCAAGCAGCGCTCGGAGTCGTCCAAGTCACCCGCGCTCATCTATCACGACCTCTCGCTGATCGAGCGCATTCTGCGCGACCAGGTCAGCGCCAACTTCTCCAACATCTGGGTGGACTCCGAGGCCGACTACGAGCGCATCGTGCGCTTCCTTAACCGCTTCTCGCCGAACCTGGTGCGGCGCGTCAAGCTCTACACCAAGGAGACGCCGCTGTTCGAGCACTTCGGCATCCAGGACGAGATCTCCAAGGCGCTGCGTTCCAAGGTGTGGCTCAAGAGCGGCGGCTCCATCGTCATCAACCAGACCGAGGCCCTGGTGGCCATCGACATCAACACCGGCAAGTATGTGGGCAAGAGCGCGCGGCTTGAGGACACGATCCTGAAGACCAACCTCGACGCCGTGCCGGAGATCGTCCGCCAGATTCGTCTGCGCGACCTGGGCGGCATCATCGTCATCGACTTCATCGACATGGATGAGCGCAAGAACCGCTTCAAGGTGATGGCGGCTCTTGAGGAAGCGCTGAAGAGCGATCGCGCCCCGACCAAGGTCCTGCAGTTTAACGACTTTGGCCTGGTGGCCATTACCCGCAAGCGCGTCAAGCAGTCGCTGGAGCGCACCCTCTCCGTGCCCTGCCCCACCTGCCAGGCCACCGGCATGGTGAAGAGCCCGGCCACGGTGTGCAACGAAATCTACGTGGAGCTGCGCAAGATGCGCCGTCACTTCGAGAGTGCGGACGTGCTCATCCGCGTGAACCCCGAGACCGTGAAGGCGCTCAAGGCCAACAATGCGCGCTGGCTCAGCGACTTTGAAGAGCTGGTGGGCAAGAACATCCTCATCAAGAGCGATGCCACGCTGCACCCGGAGCAGTTCGACATTCAGGGATAAGTTCCTGATCTCTGCGGCACTCCGGCGTTGATTGCACGGCCCTTTCCTTGCGAAAGGGCCGTTGCATTTTTGGTTGCAGGTAATGTGTTTGCGCTGGTTATGCGGCGCCATCAAAATCGGGGCGCAAAATCTCGACGACGGTTGCGGTTCTTTTGCCGGGCTCAGGCAACTTCCCCGCGCGATCTGTGTCTAACCCAGCATAGGCACGATCCTTGTGCCGATGGAATTAAGACAAATTGATCCTTGAGGTTCCGATATGGCAAACCCATGTTGCGAGTCGTTTGTGCGGCGCATTGGCATGTTTGGATGCGTGGCTTTTTTAGCTGCCGGTTTAGCAAACGCGCAGTCCGCTGCCCCATCCTCCGCTTCTTCCTCTTCGGCTTCCGGCAATTTTGCTGCCCAGGGTGAGTCCAGCTCTTTGCAGATTGCAGAAGCGGCCATGCCCGGCGATCTGGCGGCTCTGCCTTCGGCGCCCCGGCCGTCCATTGCAGCTGCCTCCGCGGGCGCTGCGGCTGCGCAGTCTGGCGGTGGCTGGGGAAGCAAGCTGATGAGCCACTACGCGCTTGAGTTCGGCGGCGGCTTCAACGCTCCGGTCAGCAACTCCGTCACCTATGGCGGCAACTTTACCGTGGGCGGCGGCGTGCACATCAATCCGCGCCTGGCCGTGCTGCTGGAATACCAGTTCATGGATGACAAGCTGCCCGGCAAGTACATTGCCGAGGCTGGCGCGCAGGGCGGCAATGTGCACATCTGGTCGTTCACGCTGGACCCCGTCTTCGACCTCTTTCCCAAGTCAACCAATGACCTGTATGTGACGGGTGGCGGCGGCTTTTATCGCAAGGTGACCAGCTTCACCGATCCCACGCAGACCTACTATTGCGACTACTTCTACGGCTGCTATCCCGGCGTGGCCAACCAGGTGGTGGGGCACTTCTCCTCCAACCAGGGCGGCTGGAACTTCGGCGGTGGCTACCAGCACCGCATCGGCGGCATGTACGGCGAGGGCCGGATGAAGCTCTTCGTGGAAGCTCGCTTCGTGGATGTGCTGACGCCCGCAGTCACCACCCAGCCCAACGGCCTGGGCACCACGACGGTCGCGGCAGACACTAAAGTGATTCCCGTCACCCTGGGCTTACGCTGGTAGGTCCGGCTGACCCTGGTTCTCTCGCATGCTGAAGTCCCCCGGACGGGCCGCCTTGCGCAGGCCCGCCGGGGGATTTCTTTTTTGCCTGAGAGCGCAAGCCTGTTCTGTGCGCAGAGGCCGCCGGCGCTACAGGATGCCGATCATGCGCAGCCGCAGCAGACCGCCCGCCAATGCGCCGAAGGGCGTGAGCCCCACGGCCAGCAGCAGCGCCCAGATGGGCTGGCGGTCCTTGGCCTGCAGGGCGCTGAGCGCGGAAACCGCCAGCACAATGATGCCCAGCACCAGTACATGCTGCAACGGATTGGCCGACGCCACCCAGGCCGTGACGTATCCGCCGGCGGCAGCCGCCAGAAATGAGAAGCCGACGTTGACGAAGGCATAGGCCGGTGTGCGCTGGCCGGTTTCGCTGGCCCAGCTCGGCACCCGCCACACCAGCAGCGCCGTCATGGCCGCGGCCAGCAGGGCCATGGTGGCAAAGCCCGCCCCCAGCGCCAGAAATGCATGCAGGGCTACCACGGCTTGCGTTCCTCCTGCGTGGGCGAGCCTACCTCGCCGCGTTCGATGCGCTCCAGAAACATGCGCGCCAGCCGCCGCTCGCCGGGATGGCTTTCGCCATGCATGGAGCAGAGGTCCAGAAACTCATCGCACAAGGCATTGCGCTCTTCCTGCTGGGCAAAGAGGCCTTGCAGGGCCAGGGCCAGTTCGCGCAGCCGCGCCGCCTCCGGCCAGTTGGCCTCGCCGTCTACGGCGTGCACGGGGTCGGCGAACAGCCCTGTGCGGCCGCGTGCGCATTCGTCCAGACAGGCCAGCAACTGCTCACGGAAGGCGTGGGCCAGGCCGTCCAACTGGACGGAATCCATTGCATCGCGTGGGTCCATGGCGCCTGTCCTTTCTCTGCGCGGGGCAAGGGGATGGAATCGTCAGAATGGGCGCAACCGCCCGGCAACCGGAGGATGCCCCGGAGGACTGTCACCAGCATGCCTGATTTGGAAGCGGAAGTCGAGAGCCGGCCAGTGCGGAACGCCGCCGTGCATGACGATCTAAGGCAATTTTTATCATAAGGATAAGGTGCGAGGCCGCATGGCTGCGGCCCCGCTTGAGGAGAGGTTTCCGGGTTCGATCAGGCGCTTTGAATGGCCTCGCCGAGCAGGGTCTTGAGGGCCTGCACGTACTCGGTGAGCGCCGTGCGGCCGGTCTCGGTCATGCGATAGAGGGTCTGCGGCTTGCGCTGCACAAAGCGCTTCTCGACGGAGACGTAGCCCGCCTCTTCCAGCTTGAGCAACTGGGCGCCCAGGTTGCCGTCCGTGGAGCCGGTTTTGGCGCGCAGCCAGGTAAACTCCGCCTCTTCGACCCCGGCGAGCAGGGAAAGCAGCGCCAGGCGCAGCTTGCCGTGGATCACAGGGTTCAGGTCAGGCAGCTCAGGCATGGACCGCCCCCCGCAGCCTGCGCTGCCCGGAATCCCGCGCCATCCCATAGAAGCCAAAGACGATCTGGCAGAGGAAGATGGCGGCGACAAAGGCGATCATGGCCTGGGAGTTCTTGAGAAAACAGGCCGCTGCCGCCGTGGCCAGCCAGACCACAGCGCAGGCGAACTGGAGCTTCCAGCGCAGGATGAGGCTGGAGGCGAGATTGGCGGCGCCCAGCATGCCCGCGGCGATCGCCACGTACAGCCCCGCATCCGTGAGCCTACCGCTGAAGCCCAGGGAGAGCAGCACGACGAACATGGTGATGCCGATGCCCATCCACAGGGAGCCGATGGCGCGGCCCACGGTAGTCCGGGGCTGGACCCGGGTGCGGCGGCCAGCGAGGATGCAGGTGAGAATGGAGGCGGCGATCATGGTTATTGGCCAGGCCCAGGCGCCGTTGCCCCAGAGGGACCAGCCGATGGCTACGTAGTAGGCGACGCCCCACAGGACAAAGACCCATCCCCAGCGCTCGGTGGTCCGCCGTCCCTCGGCGATCATGGTTTGAATCAGGTTGACCCGCTCGCGCAGGTTCATCTCTTCGCGTTCCTCGGTCATGGTGTTGTCCTCCTTGTGGACACTCCGTATGGGCTGGAATTCTTCAACGAAGAGTACTCTATAAAATAGAGTAAATGATGTCAAGAGAATTTTTAAACGGCTGCGTGGGGGAGGGGAGATCCTGCGGCTGTTTTGGGTATATGGGGGAGGCGATTCGCGGCTGCGGTCAACCCTCCTTTCTCCGGAAGATGCGGATATCCATCATGGATGGAACCACTTGCCACCGCGCCGGCGATTGCAGAAAATTTCCGGTGTGCCTCGTATCCTTGCATCAGGACGCTGCATGTTCCCGGCGCGGCGTGGGTGGTTGCCGGGATCGTTCCAAAGGCTCAGGATGCGGCAATGAACAGCATTTTCCTCGATAAAATCTGCGTTTTCTGCAGAAATACACGTAGTTTTCTACATGGTTTTTGCCGGCAGGGAAGTTTATAAATCTATCATTCAAAGATATTTATTTCAGTTTTTGTCGCCGGGGAACAGGCAAAAAGGCCAGCCCCCCACCCCCCGGCCCACGCCGCTTTCGCCTCCCCGCGCAGTTCAGCGATGGGATTGGGCGAAGACGGCGAGTTCCTCGTGTACCTGCTGGAGTACGCTGGGCCAGTCCTCCGGCCGAGGCTGGCGGAAGAGGCGCATCGTCGGGTACCAGGGGGTGGTGGCCGCCTGTTCCATCCACCGCCAGTCGGCCAGGTGCGGGAGCAGCAGCCAGACGGGCTTGCCCATGGCGGCGGCCAGATGCGGGATGCAGGTGTCGGTGGAGAGCACCAGGTCGAGCGTGGCCATGAGCGCGGCGGTCTCGGCCAGGTCGCGGTCGCGGCTGCACGCGTCGACGAGCGACACCTCCCCGGGCAGCGCGGCGAGCTGATCCGCAGCTTCGCCTTTTTGCAAAGAAAACCAGGTAATGCCCGGGGTGCGCAGCAGGGGCAGCAACTGCCGCAGGCGCATGGAGCGCTGCGCATCCGCCTTGTAGCGGGGATTGCCGGCCCAGGCCAGCCCAACCCGAAGACCTGCCGCCGCAAAGGCCGCGCGCTTCCCGGCAACCTGCTGCGGCTCGGCGGCAAGGTAGGCGCCGGGCCAGGGCACAGTGTCCACCGTGGTGCGGAAGACGGCGGGCAGGCTGAGCAGAGGACACTCCAACTGGAACGGGGGAGGCTCGCTCCCCAGTGCGCAGACCGTGGCCAGCCCGGCGCGGACTACGGCGAGGGAGCGCAACAGGCGCGCCGTGGCCGGCTGTACCTGCAGGAGTGGACGGCCACCCCGGGCTGCCACCAGCGCGGCATAGCGGCAGAACTGGAGGGTGTCACCCAGGCCCTGCTCGGCATGCAGCAGGATAGTCTGGCCGCGAAGCTCCTGCCCCTGCCAGCGGGGCTGGGCAAAGCGGCGCGGCATGCGGTGCACCTCGCGGAAGCGCCAGCGGGCTTCGTAGCCGGCCCACCCCGGCTCCCAGTGGCCGAGCCGCAGCCGCGTGAGGGCCAGGTTGTAGGCGGCGCCGGGGCTGTGGAGATCGTGGGCGGCGGCCTGCTCGTGGGCGCGCAGGGCCTCGTCCATGCGGCCCAGGTCGAGCAGCGAGTTGCCGCGGTTGGAGGCTGCCGAGGGGCTGCCCAGCGCTTCAGCCTGCTCAAAGACCGCGACGGCCTCGGCAAAGCGGCGTTCCGTGTGCAGGAGGATGCCGTGCATGTTGACGGCCTCGGGGTGCTGGGGATCGCGGGCGAGGGCCCAGCGCAGCCAGGCGCGGGCGCCTGCGAGGTCGGCGGTGGCGGCGCAGAACTGGCACCAGGCCAACTGCGTCTCCAGCAGATCGGGATCGAGGGCAAAGGCGCGGCCGAGGTGGGCGGCAGCTTCGTCGTGCCGCTGCTGCTCGCGGTGGAGGAGGGCGAGATTGATCCACCCGGCGATGAGGTCAGGGCGCAGCTTGACGGCGCGGCGCAGGGCCGCCTCGGCAAAGACCTCACTGCCGGATTCGCGGAGCAGGCAGCCGAGGTTGAGCCAGGCGGCGGCGAAGTCGGGCCGCAGGGCGAGGGAGCGGCGGTAGCGGGTCTCGGCCAGGGCGGTGTGGCCCAGACGGCTGAGCACGTAGCCGGCGGCGAACTCGGCCTCGGCCAGGCCGGGATGCAGTGCGAGAGCCTGCTCGTAGCGGAGGAGGGCAGCATCATTGCGGCCCTGAAGGGCGAGGGCGTTGCCCAGGCCCATGATGGCGCTGACCATGCCGGGCTGGCGGCGCAGGGCGAGGGCAAACTCCTCGACGGCTTCAGCAGGACGGCGGGTGGCCAGCATCAGCTCTCCCAGACCGAGGTGCGCAAGCGGGTCCATGCCGTCGCAGCGCAGCGCCTCGCGATACGCCTGCTCCGCCTGGTCGAGTTGCCCGGCGGCCTTGAGCGCCTGACCGAGTGCCACCCAGGCGGCGGGCAGCAGCGGCGCGGTGGCGACGCCAGCCTGGGCCATGGTGACGGCTGCCTCTGGCTGGTGGCTGGCCAGCGCGACAAGGCTCATGCCGATGAGGGCTGCGGGATGGCAGGGGTTGCGCGCCAGTACGGACTGGTAGCCCAGCGCGACCTGCGCGAGCTGGCCCGGATCCTGCGGCATGTACGCGAGCGGCTGCATGGCTGCGGGCCCCCTCCCACCGGGACCGTAAGCCGGAGCGAGCCAGAGAAGGAACGAAAAACGGCCGGAGGGTGCAGAAATGTCCGCGGATTTTTCCCGATTGCGCGAACGTTCCGAAGTGGAACGATTACGGGAGGCGGCTACTGGGTGCGGTTTTGCCAGTTGGTCTGGCGCTCGGGGCGGAGGCGGCCTTTGGCCTGATTGAAGGCGACGATCCAGGGAACGGCGACGGAGAAGGCCAGCCGAGCCGCAAGAGCCGCAGGACCGAAGCGGAGGACGTAGCGGCCGTCGCGGTGGAAGGCGTACCAGATCTCGATGGCGAGGATGGCGGTGAGCGGCCACAGCGTAAGCGGGATGAGGACGAGGGCCGCGGCCTGGCCGAGGCAGCGCAGGGCGTTGCGCAGCATGCGCGACCAGCGGACGCCGGCTATGCCGTCACTGGCAGCGTAGCGGGCCATTTGGCGAGCTGCGCTGCGGAAGCTGTTGCCGGGGCGATAGATGGCCTTGGCATTGGGGATGAAGGCCGGGCGGGTGAGGCGGCGGGCTTCCATGTCAAACAGCGTGTCTTCAGCAAAGGTGACATGCTCAGGAAATCCGCCGATGTGCTCCCACAGCGCGCGGGTGAAGGCCATGGAGCGGGCGGTGCAGGACTTGGTGGGTTCATTGGGGGTGAGCTTGATGCTGAAGAAGGGCGCCGAGGCGACATCCCACAGCGTGGCGTGGGCGGGGTCAAGGCAGGTGCCACCGAGGGCGTACTCGGCCTGTCCGGCGGCGAGTGGTGCAGTCAGATTGGCCAGCCAGTCGGGGGCATAGGTGCAGCCTGCGTCGGCGCAGGCGATGAGCGGCGAAGCGGCGGCGCGGATGGCGACGTTACGGCCCCGGGATATGGGGCCGATGGAATAGCGGAGGCTGCACGATTCGTCGCGGATGGCCACCAGGCGGGGATCGCGGGCCTGGGCAGCTGTGAGCCACTCCCACGTGCCATCGGTGGAGCCACCATCGACCACGACCACCTGGGCCGGCGGGGGCTGCTGCGCGAGCAGGCTGGAGACGCCGCGGGCAATCTCGCCGGCCTCGTTCAGGACAGTCATGATGACGCTCACCGGCTGCATGGGTTGAGTCTAGAGCATGGCCGCAAGCCGCGTCGACGGCTGGCGGGAATGTGGCTAGGGTGTATCGACATATAGGGGTGGTCATGGTTGCGAGAGAAAATCGGACCAGACACCGGGGTCCCCACGGACGGGTCTTTGTCTGTGGGGTGGAGACAAAGCCGAGCCCGAAGGCTGTGGTGGGCCACCGTCGAGGGCGAGAATGCAGTATGG
>DAIDGZ010000059.1 GCA_027452125.1 Acidobacteriaceae bacterium
CTGGTGGCGCGGAAGCCGAAGGCTTCGTAGACGGGCTTGCCCTCTGCCGAGGCGTGCAGAGCCACGACGCGGATGTGCCGTCGGCGGGCTTCGGCCAGGCAGCGGTCGACCAGGGCGTGGGCCAGGCCGCGCCGCCGGTACTCCGGCTCGACAAAGACGTTGAGCAGGTAACCGCGGTACTCCGAGGAGGGATCGAGCGGGTGCGGGGGCCAGTCCAGGATGAGGAAGCCTGCCGAGGCGATGGGACGTTCGCCGTCGACGGTGATCCAGCCGGCGTACTTGCCTTCAGCGATCATGCGCTCGACCCACGGGGCAAAGTTGCGGGTCATGGCATCGAGGACGGAGGCGCGGTCGCGGCCCATGGCCACAAACATGGCGCGCCGGTGAGCAGCGATGAGGGAAGCGTCAGAAGCGACGGCAGCGCGGGTCTCCAGCATGCGCCAAGTATAGGCCACTCGGTGCGTTCGAGGCTTGCCCGTTGGCCGTATCATGCAAAGGTGCGCACCCTATCTGCCTCTGCCCCGTCTCCGCGTCTGCTGCTGAATACGGTCCTGCTCAAGCCAGGCCTGCGCCTCGGCGTCGGCGTCTCTGGCGGCGCAGACTCGGTGGCGCTGCTGTGCGCCCTGGCGGAGCGCAGCGGTGAACTGGGCCTGGCACTGCATGTGGCACATTTGCACCATGGCCTGCGCGGGGCCGAGGCGGACCGGGACCTGGAGTTTGTGCGCGGACTGGCCGTGCAACTGGGCTTGCCCTTCCATGAGGCCCGCGTGGATACCGCCGCCGAGGCCCGCGCCACCGCTTCCAAGCCCGCCGAGAGCATCGAAGAGGCCGCTCGGCGCCTGCGCTATGCATGGTTTCGCGGACTTCTTACAGACGTTCCTCTGGATGCCATCGCCACGGCGCATACGCTCGACGACCAGGCAGAGAGTGTGCTGGCCCGCTTTTTGCGAGGGGCCTGGACCGAGGGACTGGCCGGCATCCATCCGGCGCTGGAGTGGCCGGAGGGACGTATTCTGCGCCCGCTGCTGGCGGCGACGCGTAGTGAGGTGGAGGCGTATCTGAACGGGGTGGGGCAGACCTGGTGCGAGGATTCAACCAATCGCCACCTGACCTACACGCGCAACCGCATCCGCCATGAACTGCTGCCGCTGCTGGAGGGTTGGAACCCGCGGCTGCGCGGTCACCTGGCGCAGATGGCCGAGCTGGCCCGCGACGAGGAGTCCTGGTGGCAGGCAGAGGTGCAGAGGCTGGCAGGGCAGCTGGTGCTGCCGGGGAAGCCGGTGCGCGGCGGTGGCCGTGCCGCCAGCGAGGGACTGGCACTGGATGTGACCCGTATCGCAGGCCTGCATCCCGCGCTGCAGCGCCGACTGCTGCGCCATGTGGCAGAGCGGCTGGGCGCAGCGCCGGATTTTGCTGCCACGGAGTCCATGCGCGCGCTGGCACTGGGCGGCCGATCCGGCCAGAAGCTGGAACTGGAGCACGGCTTGCGCGTTGAGCGCACCCCGCGCGAGCTGCGGATGGCGGTTGGCCCTGTGGCACCTGCGGGCGGCGAGGGGGAGGCGGCATTACCGGAGTACCATGTGGCCATCCCCGGCGAGGTTGAGGCTCCGGCATTTGGCCTGCGCCTGCGTGTTACGGTATCCGGGCAGGGAAGCGGCTACCCTACCGAGGCGACACTGCGCAACTGGCGCCCCGGCGATCGCGTCCGGCTGCGTTACACCAGTGCCCCGCGCAAGGTGAAGGAAGTGCTGGAACGCCTGCGGGTTACGGGTTCAGAACGGGCGGTGTGGCCGGTGGTGGAGGCGGAGGGCCGCATCCTGTGGATGCGCGGAGCCGAAGTGGAGCCTGAATCGGGACTAACGATTGCTGTTGCGCCGTTGCCTGATCCCTGCTGATGTTGCGGTTTTTCCTGGCAAAGTATTCAAACGCAATAAGATTGCCTCAGGTGTTGACCGCATGAAGGCGGTAGCTCACGGCATTTGCCGGTGCAATTCAAATCCCTGCAACATAACTCATAATCGCGATACAATCATGGATACTGCACATCCAGGCGTGAAGAGCGCGTGTATCCGGTGCAAGCACGGCGCATTTTCTGTCACTTTGGGCCCCACGCGCGCGTCTAACGGATGGATGTAGCAGGCGGCGGTGGAGATCAAGCAAACATTTCTCCCCCTCGCCGGGAAAAAGGAGTCCTGGTGAATTCGAGCGTCAAAACCGTCATGTTCTGGGTCTTTATCCTCATCTGCCTCATGCTGCTGTGGGGTGTGGTGCAGAGGGGCGCAAACATGGGCAAGGATCAGGAGATCCCCTACTCCGAGCTCTTCGACAAGGTGCAGAATAGCCAGGTGCTCGATGCCACGATACAGGGCAACGAACTCCACGGGCATCTGAAGTCCTCCCCTAAAGATCAATTCCACACCACGATTCCGGCCAACTACGAGGATCTTGAGAAGGCCCTGCTGGCTGCCAAGGTCAACTTCTCCATCAAGGAGCCGCAGAGCAATATTCTGCTGCCCCTGCTGTTTAACATTGGCCCGTTCATCCTGCTGGGCGCCATCTGGTTCTTCATGCTGCGGCAGATGCAATCCGGGGGGAACAAGGCGCTGAGCTTTGGCAAGAGCCGGGCGCGCCTGCTCTCAATGCAGCAGAAGAAGGTCACGTTCAAAGACGTGGCCGGCGTGGACGAGGCCAAGGAAGAGCTGAAGGAGATCATCGAGTATCTGCGGGAGCCGCAGAAGTTCCAGAAGCTCGGCGGACGCATTCCCAAGGGCGTGCTGCTGGTGGGCCCTCCGGGAACCGGCAAGACCCTGCTGGCCCGCGCGGTGGCAGGCGAGGCCAACGTACCCTTCTTCTCCATCTCCGGTTCGGACTTCGTGGAGATGTTTGTGGGCGTGGGCGCCAGCCGTGTGCGCGACCTGTTTGAGCAGGGCAAAAAGAACGCACCGTGCATCATCTTCATCGACGAGATCGACGCGGTTGGCCGCCATCGCGGCGCCGGCCTGGGCGGCGGTCACGACGAGCGTGAGCAGACCCTGAACCAACTGCTTGTGGAGATGGACGGTTTCGAGTCCAATGACGGCGTGATTCTTGTTGCCGCCACGAACCGGCCCGACGTGCTGGACCCCGCGCTGCTGCGCCCCGGCCGCTTTGACCGCCGTGTCGTTGTTGGTCTGCCCGATGTTCGGGGCCGCGAGGAAGTTCTTCGCGTCCACATCAAGAAGGTGCCTGTCGCCGACGATGTAAACCTGAACGTGCTGGCTCGTGGAACACCGGGCTTCAGCGGCGCCGACCTGGCCAACATGGTCAACGAGGCTGCGCTGAATGCCGCCCGCGCCAACCGCAAGCAGGTGACCATGTACGATTGCGAGCTGGCCAAGGACAAGGTGCTGATGGGCGCCGAGCGCAAGTCCATGCTGCTCACCGATGAGGAGAAGAAGGTCACTGCTTATCATGAGGCCGGCCATGCGCTGGTGTCCTTCCTGCGCGACCACTCCGACCCTATCCACAAGGTCACTATTATCCCGCGCGGGATGGCGCTGGGCGTCACCGTCTACCTGCCGGATGATCGCCATAACTATACCCGCGAATATCTGGAGACCCGACTGGCTACGGCGTACGGCGGCCGCGTAGCCGAGGAGATCTTCCTCAATCAGATGTCCACGGGCGCAGGCAGCGATATAGAGACGGCTACCGACCTGGCTCGGCGCATGGTCTGCGAGTACGGCATGAGCCGACTGGGGCCGCTCACCTTCGGCAAGAAGGAGGAGCAGATCTTCCTGGGTCGCGAGATTGCGCAACACCGCGACTTCAGCGAGGAGACAGCCCGCCAGATCGACCAGGAGGTGCGCCGCCTGATCGACGAGGCTTACCAGTCTGCCTTCACGCTGCTCGACTCCAACCGGGACGCCATGCACCGGATTGCCGCGGCCCTGCTGGAGCGCGAGACCATCGATGCCGATGAAGTGAAGCTGCTGTTTGAGGGCAAGGAACTGCCTCCGATGCGCTCCTCGCTGGCTTCACCCTCCGATGGCGGCAATGGTACCCCGCAGCAGATTCTGAAGCCGGAGAATACCGGCGGGCCGGGCTTCCCGGAAGGATCACCCTCACCGGCGTAACGCGCCTGGCAGTCTGAAACAGAAAAGCCGCTCCCTTTCGGAGCGGCTTTTCTGTGTGCTGTGCCGTTTCTATGCGAGCTAGAAGATCTTGTATCCGATGCCGAAGCTGACTCCGTAGGGATACAGGTTTGGCGTGACATGCCACTGCTGATACTCAAAGTCAGCGCGGGCAGTGAACCTGCGGCTTAGCCGGTAGTCGGCGCCGCCTCCGTAGGCAACGGCCAAGGTGCGTGCGGTGAGAAAGCTGCCATCAGCCAAGCCCACCATGACTTTGCCATAGGGTGTGATCTTGCCAAAGAACTGTTTGGGGGCCAGCCGAGGGCCGATCAGGTAGCTATCCTCACTGATGCCCAGGTACTGATTGAAGCGCAGCCAGCGGCCTTCGGCTTCCACCTTGACCCAGCGGTTGAAATCCGCGTCCACGTAAGCGCCGATGCCATAGAGGCGGTTGGGGCTTGTCTCGGCGATGCCGCGGCCGGCGTAGTCGGGTTGGAAGAGTGAGAACTCGCCGCCGGCGGTCAGGTTCAGCCGGCTAGCGTAGGCCGATGGAGCTACCTGGGCCCGGCCCAGCAGGGCGCCGGCCAGAAAAAGACAAGACAACGCAAAAATTGATCGTTTCATGGGCTTAGAAGATTTCCAGTCAAGATACATGCGGGCGTCTTTCCGGTCAATTCCGCTTGCGCCGTTGTGTGTAGTCCGCCAGCCATGGGATGACTGGCGGACTGCATGTTGCCTTTACGGGTTATTGCTGCTGCGGTTGCGGCTGTGCGGCTGGGGGCTGCTGCGCAGCTCCCGCATCTCCTGCCGCAGGCTGTTGCGCTGCTGCTCCGGCGTCTCCGGCGGGTGCTGCTGCCGGAGCGGTGTTGGCCATCTCATACCGTTGCAGGCGGAAGAAGACCGGCGTCACCTCAAACGGCATCTTGTCGCGGGCATTCATGGGAGCGTAACGCTTGGCGTTCAGCATGTGTACCGAGTCATCCCACGGATCCACCTTGAGCCAGCTGCCCAGCGGAAGCGCCGGAATCTGGTTCAGATCGTCCCAGTTGATCTTGGGAGCCATCTTTTCCAGGTCCAGCATCCACGGCTGGCCATCGGCCTGCAGCAGTGAGTCGCCGAGCTTGGGCGTGTTCAGGGCCTTCAGGGCAGTGCCGCGCTGCATCAGTTGCTCGTAGTAGAGACCTGCATTGGCCAGGCGGTCCTTGTACATTGAGTTCTGCAGATACTTCATGGCCTGCTTGGCTGCCGACTGATTATCCGCTTCCGAGTGGTACATGTCGATCCGCTGGAAGGTTGCCGTATCCGGGAAGAGCAGACGGTCGTTGAAGGCATACCGCGTGTCGATGTGATGCCCCATGGCGATATGCGCCAGTTCCATGGAGATTACCGAGGCAATCGACTCCTCGTTCGGGAGGGTATCCAGCAGGCCTTTGCTCAGCAGGATGGTATTGCCTACGGTGGTAGCTTCCACGGTGTCAGTGAGCAGTACGCGGCACTTGATCTGGTCAGTAAAGGCCAGATTGTTGGGCACCACCAGGTTGATGACAATCTGGTCGAGAACCTTCTGCTCATAGCCGCCCTGTGTCAGCGGGGCCACGAGCCCGGCCTGTTCCAGGCGGTCGATGACGTTGTTCTCAGCCTGGGTGATCCACATGCGAGAGGCTTCCAGCGGGCTTACATCTTCTGACTGGCCGCTCTGGTCCACCGCGTTGTCCACTTTAATGCTCACGCTTTCGCTCTCGCGATTGGGCAGTTTCAGGCTGTAACCCCAGAAGCGGGTTTGCGCCTTCAGACCGACGGACTTCTCGCCTTCGATGCGCTGCGACTCTTCCACGTAGATTTCTACGGGCAGCCAAACGCCAGGCTGTACGTTCATGCGCCAGCTATCGAAGTGGAAGTAGTACTTGGAGGAGTCCACCGCGCCGGAGCCGGTGTAGGTGCCGTTGAAGCGCACCACATTGCCATCCTGATCTTCAACCCAGATGCGGCCGTAGAAGCGCCCCGTACCCTTCACGTCGGCCTTGGGATGAACATCGAAGACCCATGTGCGTACTGAACCCAGGAACTCCCGCCGCACATAGCTGAAGACATAGTGCTGCGTGTCAAAGCCTGTGGGGTCGATGAACATCATCTCCATAAACCCGTTCGGGTTGTAGGTGAACTTTTCCAGCCCCAGCATTTTGCTCAGCCCGGTAATCGCGGAGAGCGATCCCTTGAAGAAGCCATGCTTCTCTTCGGCGCGCGGGTTATAGGACTTGTCGAAGAAGCCGGATTTGCTGAAGTCCACGCGGCTCAGGACGTAGTAGTCGTCCACGGGAACCTCATAGAGCTTCACGTCCGGATGGGTGTCCTGAATGTAGGTTTCCACCAGGGGAGTGCGTTGCTGGATCTCCTTGATCAGCACCTTCTCACGGGCGATGGCTTTCTGCACCAGGGCCGTCTGTTCCGGTGTAAGCGGGCGGGACTGTTCGTACTTTGGCTGCTTTTTGGCGTACGCGCAACCCGCGCCCAGGATAAGAATGAGGAAGGTTAGGGGGATCTTCCGAAATGTCATGTAAAGCTCCTCGGTGGGTTCTTTCGTGTCCTGCTAGCGCAACCGGAACTGTGCCTGTTTTCCACTGCGCGAGTCAAGCTGTTGTACCGTGGCGCAAAATAGCTGTTACGCCAATTGAAACGTGATGGTGATATTCGTCGTCAAGTCCACGGGGCGCCCGTCGCGGGTAGCCGGTTTGAAGCGGATCTGTTCCGCCTCGCGCCGGGCTTCCTCGTCGAGTCCGTGGCCCAGGCCGTGCACGACGCCGTCAACGACGACCCGCCCACTGGCCAGGAAGGTAACGCGCAACACTACGTCACCCTGAACATGCGCTTGCCGGGCCTCCGTGGTGTAGCGCACAGGAGGCTTGGAGAGAACTTCCAACTCGGTGGAACTGGGTCTTCCGCTCATCTGTGGAGTGGCGGCAGCCCGGACCACACCGGGGATGCCAGCAGAGGCCACACGGCCGCCACGATACTCGCCTGGCCCGCTGCCGGTTGATCCAGGGATTCCCGCGGAGGCGACGCGGCCAACTGTGCCGTAGTTTGACCCGGACCGGGTGCCATTGCCAATGCCCGTGGAGCCGACCACGCCGCGCGGCGCGGCGGAGGGGCCGCGCATGCCGCCATAGGGGTTACCCAGCGCGGCAATTGTCGCCGGCCGATTGGCGTTGGGATTCGGGCGTACACCAAAGGTCTCGCCGAGGTGGACCGCGGCGGTGGACACGTGCTGCTGCGGCTCCTGCGCCGGCGCGGCGGCGGTGAGCGCGGCTTTGGGCTGCGGGGCCAGAATTACAGCCGGTCCGGCAGCCTTCATCACCGGAGCCTGCATCCTGGCTTCCATCTGGATTTCTTTCAGCGCGGGTTTCGGCTGCTCGTGGGGCATCTGGATCTTCGGCGCCTCGAAGTGCATCTCCGGAATGTTGGGTGGCGGAGGCATGGGCGGGGGCGGAGGCAGCTTGACCTTTACCTGGGGCGGCGGTGGAGTGGTGGGCGCGATCAGGACGCTTTCTTCAATCTGGTGCTGTACGATCTGGCGATGGGCGAGCAATCCGACAAGGAGGATCAATGCCAGAATGACGCCGTTAATCACTGCGCTGGTGATGAACGAGGCAGACCGGCCTTCGGGCTCGGGGAGCAGCCCAAAATTGGTCCGTCCGGGGGTGTACTTCATCTCCATTGGTTCTATCCTCGCTTCCGCCCATGCGGACGGCGCTCTCTCCTCGTGACAGGCCGACGACCATACCCTGAAGATGCGACTAAGCGGGTGGTTTCGTGGCCTAATTTCAAGCTCACCATCTCAAATATCTGGGCTACGCAGGGGACGCGACGCGCCGAAAATTCAACAGGAGTACTCGGCGCAATCTTATTGTGGCGAGGGCACGGCGGCAAGTCCTTCTTTGGTTCATCGGTGTGGCCAGTCTGGACAAGACGGTATTGGCGCTTGTAGCGCTCTGCCCGGGGCCCGGATTGAAAATCCCTGCGCATGCAGTGAATGGGGAGGAAAGGTGTTCGCTTGCTGACGGCAGCTGCGCATCGACCCGGGGTAGTCCGAGCAGTTGCTGTCATCCCGTAGTCTACGCCGGGGTGTAAGGAAAGGATACTCGATTGCCGTGGCAGGAACATAGGGATGCATCACCTCGCATCCAAGGCGTGACAAAATGAGGCAGCGCAGGATTCCTGCGGAAGCAGAACAAGAGGTGTGCATGTCCCAAAAGCCAGGCCCATAGTGCGTATGAGCTGCCTGGCATTGGTTCCGCTCCGGCTGTCTACCGGGGGGCACGGGGAGTTTCTTTGCCAGATCGAGCGGCCCGGGCTGCACTCGCTGGATATAGACTTAAAGTAACCGAATCCGTAAGGGAAAGGACAGAAAAAATTGTGAAGATTCTGGTCACTGGAGGCGCGGGCTACATTGGAGGCACCGTTGCAGCGCTGCTCGCCGCAAAGGGGCATCAAGCCGTCGTATTCGACAATCTGAGCCACAGCCGGCGCGAGATGGTCCCCGCAGGTGTGGAATTTGTGGAAGGGGAGCTGGCAGACCGGCCCGCGATTGAAAACATTTTCAAAGCCGCCGCCGCCGAAAACTCGCCTTTTGACGGTGTTCTTCACTTTGCCGCGCTCATCGAGGCAGGCGAATCCATGGTCCATCCCGAGCAGTTTTTCCGGAATAACACTGCGTCGACGCTGGCATTGCTGGAGGCCATGCTGGCCTGCGGACCGCGACGGCTGGTCTTTTCTTCCACCGCAGCCGTTTACGGCGAGCCCGACTCGGTGCCCATCCTTGAAGGCGCCCGGCTGCAGCCGACCAACGCCTACGGCGAGTCCAAGCTTCTGGTGGAGCATATGTTGCGCTGGTTCAATCAGATTCACGGGCTGCGCTACGCCTCTCTGCGCTACTTCAACGTAGCAGGGGCACCGGAAGGGCCTGACGGCATCACCCGCGGCGAGTCGCACACGCCGGAGACCCATCTGATCCCGCTTATCCTCGATGTGGCCCTGGGCCGCCGCGACTCCATCCGTATTTACGGGGAGGACTATCCCACGCCGGACGGCACTTGCATCCGCGACTATATCCACGTCTCCGATCTGGCGGATGCACACCTGCTGGCGCTGGACGCGCTGGATACTCATGACCGGCTTATCTACAACCTGGGGAATGGGCAGGGCTTCAGCGTACGCGAGGTTATCGAGTCGGCACGCCGCGTTACGGGGCATGCCATCCCCGCTGAGGTGCATCCGCGCCGTCCCGGCGATCCGGCTGTGCTGGTGGCGGGTTCGCAGAAGGCGATTCGCGAACTGGGCTGGACGCCGCGCTACACCAAGCTCGACGACATCCTGCGTACGGCATGGATCTGGCACCAAAAGCGCTATGCATCGTAGACAATAGTCTGGGAGGCGGGGATGCAGCGAATCTATCTGCTGGCTACGGGCGGCACGATTGAGAAGGTCTACTCTGAGCAGCGCGGCGTGGTGGAGAACCGCATTGGCAAACTCGACCGCTACCTCGCGCTGCTGCGCCTGCCTGATGCCGACATTCACTGCATCCAATTGATGAACAAAGACAGCCTGGAGATGACCGACGAGGATCGCGCAGCCGTTCGTGATCGCGTGGCTACTCTGTTGACGGAGGGAGCGCCGATCGTCATCTCTCACGGCACCGACACGATGGTTGCCACGGGGCAGTTCCTGGAACGGTCTTTGGCGGACCTCAAGGCACCTATCGTCCTTACTGGAGCGATGACACCGCTGGGCTTTGAGGGCAGTGACGGTCTGCAGAACCTTACGGAAAGCCTGTTTGCGGCCCGCCTGCTGGCTCCGGGCGTGTATGTGGTTCTTCATGGCCAGGTGTTCCCGGTGGCGCATGTGCGCAAAGACCGCGAGCGCGGCACCTTCGTCCGCACCTGAGCAGGCAGCGAGCGGCGCGGATTCCGGAGACCGCAGTTTACCGGTCCTGTCTGCACAGAAGACTCTGCAACCACTCATAGCGCATGCGACTCCAATACAATGAGGACGGAGCGCTTCCCCATGCCGGATACACCCTCCAACGCCGCCGGATATCGCAAGGGCCCTTTTTGGGCTTTCATTGACTTTCTCGTGCTGTTCAGCGGCATCTCCACCCGCTCGAACCTGTCACGCACCCAGCGTCGCCCGCTGCAGATGCGCGGCATCTTTCTATTCCGCCAGCGGCGCAGTTCATAACCGGCTGGAGCGGTCGTTCCCGCGCCCGGATGTGCTTGACCTTCCAATGCACGCATGTGCGTGTCGCCATATAACCGGCAGGGAAGTTGAACATGGAGATTCGGCCTGCACGGCATGAAGACGCTTTGTCTGTGGCGTCCGTCCATGTGCGCTCCTGGCAAACGGCCTATCGAGGACTTTTGCCGCAGGACTATCTCGATCAACTGCGACCGCAAGAACGCGCGGCGCGCTATGACTTCACCCATTCCAATCCCTCAAAGCCGCGTACCCTGGTAGCTGTGGACGGCGCGGCTGTCTGCGGTTTTGCCACCACTGCGCCCGTACACGGTTCTGACCTTGCTGGATACGGCGAACTCTGCGCTCTCTACGTAGACCCTGGTTTCTGGGGCCGCGGAATTGGCTATGCCCTGATCCGCGCGGCGCGTGCCCATCTGGCTGCCAGGGGATTCGAGAACGCTGCGCTATGGGTATTGCGAGGGAATGTTCGCGCAGAGCGCTTCTACCATGCCGATGGATGGAACCCCGATGGCGTTTCCAGAAACCATACGGTCTGGAGTCTGTCCGTCACCGAACATCGTTATGTCCTCAATCTAACGACGGATTGAGTTCATCAGCGCCGATTGTGCTCCGGCCTGGCTGATCAAAACCTGGAGGGCCGGCATGATTTGACTATGTCGCGAGTACCAGGACGGCGACGGCATCCAGGAAGCTCCACACGACGCCAATGATCTGCACAACCCATCCGCAGGAGAGAAAGACGCGATCCAGCGTGCTGCCGGAGGCAAAGCGTCCGGCCAGAGAATCGGCCCACTTGCGGCTCTCACCCACGATGTATCTCCCCAGCAGAAACACCCCGAAGAAAAGGCCTGCGCGAAGCAAGTGATGAAATGCATGCATCATGACGTCCTCCCCCGTTGAACTGGCTTTGACCCTTTGCCGTGTTCACCTTTGTTAAGGCATCTTGTATGCCAAACCGTCAGGATCGTGTAAAGTTGCGCCCGGGAAGGCAAGTTTCAGCGGAATCTCTCCAACTGCTCGTGCAGAAAGAGAGAAGGAACTTGTTGATGACGATTAAGTTAGAGCTATCGTAGCCGCAATTCGTGGCGCTTGTCGAGGGGCGCTAATATTTCTCATCAGCGAGCGATATTCCGCTATGCGCTCGATGCATGGGGTGCATCAGGTTGCGGAAGAACTTACATAGTAGAGACAGACGCATGTAATTTTTACCTTGCAGGGA
>DAIDGZ010000060.1 GCA_027452125.1 Acidobacteriaceae bacterium
TGGCGTGCTCAATCTGTTGTACCTGGGGCTGGCCGCGGCCGGAGTCTGTTTCCGGCCGCGCTTCTGGAAGCCGATGCTGGTGTATATCGTGCTGCGCAGCGCTCTGCTGCTTACCGTGGAAGCCCCTGAAACACGCTACACGCTGGAGTTCTTCCCTATCTTGTGTACTCTCGCGGGAGTCGCCCTCTACCGCTGGACGTATGTCGTCTTCTTGTCGGTCTTGAAGCTGAAGGCATCCTTGGGCAGGGGCTGATTCAGCTTGATATCGAAGTACACACAGACACGGTACTGGCCCTGGCCCTCGTCAAAGACCTGCTTAAGCGTGACATCGCGCTCAGGATCGATCCAGACCGTAACCTTGGGGAACATCTTCAGCACTTGCGGGTCCTTGGCTACCAGTTCCAGCTTTTCGGTCTTCACGCCGTCCAGAGTTTCCGGTCCCATGTACTTGATATTCCAGGCCGCCGTCAGTTCTTTGCCGCTGGCGCCAAAGCCGAGGCCCATATAGCTCTCGTACTTGCCCGCCTTGCTGGAGGTAGTTACCTGGTTGATGAGCTGCTCATACAGCTTGAAGACGCCCTTGGAAAAGACGACGACCTTCGGCACAGGCCGGCCATTCTCCTCGCGAATATGCATGCCCAGGTCAAGACTGCGGCCCTTGCGCTCGCAGTAGACCGTTCCCTTCTGCACATCCTTGTCCGGTACGGGATCGGTCTGTACGGAGTCGAACTCGAAGTCAGCTGAAACCGTGTGAAAACCTGCTGACGATGCATCCAGCCGGTGCAATACGCTCTCCAGGTTGTCAGCCGCACGGACGCTGCGCGCCGGCAAGAAAACGAGTCCGAACAACACAGCAATTGCAAAAACGCGTCGTTTGTACATAATTATCCTTCCTGCTATGGACAGAGAGTCCATACGGTACAGGACTGGAGGTGCGCTCTAGCGGTGCACCCAGACCTTCCACACGCGGTTTCCGTCCTCGTCGGTTGCGGTCTCCCAGTGCTCCACAAACACTGTGTCGCCGGTAACCGGCTCGATGGCTTCGCGCAGTGCTTCCTTCACCACGCTGTCATTGGAACCCCGAGGGATGTAGACATCTGCCGCGCGCACGGTCACAATGACGCCGTGCCCGCCGTTCCCGCTCACCTGGATCGGATGCAATGGCCCGGTGACCGGCGAAGGCTTATCGCCGTAGTTCCACAGATGCGGTGTCACAAAGATGAAAGCCAGAATCAGCGTCACCATGATGTCGTAGTGGAAGGAACCGCGTGGGAACGTCCAGTAAAAATAGCTGCCCAGCACACTGCGCACTGTGGATTTGGAACGCGCGGCCTCGGAATGCGATTGATTAGGCTCCATCGGACTCTCCTTTACCGGCCCGGCTCGGGCACGATACGCTCCTGCCCGCCCATGTAGGGCCGCAGCGGCTCGGGAATCACGACAGAGCCATCTGCCTGCTGATAGTTTTCAAGAATCGCCAACCAGGTGCGGCCCACGGCCAGTCCGCTTCCGTTGAGCGTGTGGACGAACTCCGGCTTGGCCTTGCCCTTCTCTGCCGAGGACGGCCGATAGCGGATGTTAGCCCGCCGTGCCTGGAAAGCATCAAAGTTTGAACAGGATGAAATCTCGCGATACAGGCCCTGTCCCGGCAGCCAGACCTCCAGATCAAAGGTCTTGGCAGAAGAAAATCCCGTGTCGCCAGTGCACAGCAGCACCCGGCGATAGGGCAGCTTCAGTGTCTCCAGAATCTCCTCCGCGTCGCGCGTCAGCCGCTCGTGCTCGGCGTCCGACTCCTCCGGCCGCACAAACTTCACCAACTCCACCTTCTGGAACTGGTGCTGGCGGATGATGCCGCGTGTGTCCTTACCCGCCGCGCCGGCCTCGGCCCGGAAGCAGGGGGTGTAGGCCGTGAGCTGAACCGGCAATCGTGCCTCGTCCAGAATTTCGTCGCGGTAAAGGTTGGTGACCGGCACCTCGGCTGTGGGAATCAGCCAGTGGTCATTGTCCTTGAACTCACCGCGGGCCACTGCTTCGGCATCCGCATCCGAGCAGCGGAAGAGGTCCTCGGCAAACTTGGGCAACTGGCCGGTCCCAAAGAGGCTCTTGCTATTGACCATGAACGGCGGTAGCACCTCGGTATAACCGTGCTTGCGCGTGTGCAAATCCAGCATGAAGCTGATGAGGGCGCGTTCCAGCCGGGCGCCAGCGCCCATATAAACGGCAAACCGCGCCCCGCTCAGCTTGGCCGCCCGTTCCAGGTCCAGAATCCCCAGGGCCTCACCCAGCTCCCAATGCGGCTTCGGCTCAAAGCTGAACTGAGGCTTCTCGCCCCAGATCTTTACTGTGACGTTATCCGCCTCGGAGCCCCCGGTGGGCACCTCGTCGCGGGTCAGGTTGGGCACACGGGCCAGTGCTAAGCGGAGTTCTTCGTCCAGAGAGGCCGCCCGCTGGTCCAGTTCATCCAGCTTCTCCTTGAGCGCGCGGGTCTCTTCCATCAACGCCGTGGCGTCCTGGCCGGCACGCTTCAACGCGCCCACCTGCTGGCTCAGTTCGTTGCGCCGCGCCTTCAGCGTCTCAGCCTGCGTAATGGCTTCCCGCCGGCTCTTGTCCAGCGCGTGAAAATCCCCCAGCAGCGCCGTCGGATCGGCGCCGCGGGCGCGCAGTTTTGCTTCCACCAGGTCCAGGTTCCCCCGGACAAATCCCATATCGAGCATCGCTCTACCAGTTTACCCGACAAGCTCGTGGACCCGGGACGCGCATCTCAGTGCACTTACTGACCTTCCTCCGTCCTCACACCGCCTGGCGACAGGGCTCGTGCCCACCCGCAAAATACATTCACCTCAGCGGATTTAGGCGCGGCTCCAGGGTGCATCGGACGGTAATACCAGAGCGGCATCTCTCCGGTACGCATGGCTTCGCAGGCATTCAACAGCCGGATTCTGGACATTTCCGGGCTGAGATGGTCCCAGTTGGAAAAGTCCAGATAAGCTCTCCCCCTGCGGACATCGGATTGAAGCAACTCCGAGGCCGGCCAGATATGTCCGTACCAGGGGATCCTGGCCTGTACTGAATGGCAGGCGTTACAGGAGCGGTCCAGCATGCTGCGAATCTGCGGATCGGGGTGATGAATCGCATCCAGCGACGCCTCGGATACAGACGGGGGCAGGTTGTAGTCGGGACGGCGAAACTGCATCGCCGCCAGCAGAACGACAATGGGAACCGCGATGATCCAGATCAGTCTGCGCATGATTACTCTCCCCGCTGAGAATTGGCTTGTGCGCTATGGCCGTTCATCCGGTGAAGGTGCTTGTCAGCAAGTGGTTGCTGGCTTACGCCGGCACTTTCCTGCGGCTGAATGTATGGCTGCGGAAGATCACCGGTAAGCGCCTGAAGAAAACTGGCAATTGAGCTAATCTCTTCCGCGCTGAACTTGCGCCCCAACTGATATTCGCCCATCAGCCGGACAGCCTCGTTAAGGCTGGTCACCTTTCCGTCGTGAAACCAGGGTCCGGTCTCAGCGACGTTGCGGAGGGTCGGTACCTTGAAGGTCATCCGGTCCCGCTCCTGCTGGGTGACTGCGTAGCGCCCAGGATCCGATTTCTGGTCAGGCCAGTCTCGGTAAGCGCCAAGCTGTGCGTAGGAGTTCCCCCCCATCCCGGCACCGGCATGACAGGCGGCGCAGCCCGCATCGAGAAAAACACGCAGCCCCTGCTTTTCCCGTGCCGAGAGAACACCTGTGTCTCCCGCCAGATACGCGTCCCAACGTCCCGGAGTGACCAACCCCTGCTCAAAGATGGCGATGGCACTGGTCACATGGTCCATGGTGACGGGATCCTCGATCCCGGGGTAGACAGCCTTGAACTCCCTGACATACGCGGCATTGGAATGCAGATAAGCCAGCACATGATCGGCTGACGGCATCCCCATCTCAACAGGATTCATCATCGGTCCCGAGGCCTGCGCCGCCAGCGTAGCTGCTCGGCCATCCCAGAACTGCACAAATTGCAGCCCGGCGTTATATACCGTCGGCGAATTTCTGCCGCCGGGCTTGCCGTTGTAGCCCTTTGACACCGCCTGTCCCGGGTCGACACCATACCGAGCGAGCTGATGGCAGCTATTGCAGGAAATTGTTCCGTTTACGGAAAGATGCTGGTCATAGTAGAGTCGGCGCCCCAGATTCACACGCATCGCTTCGATCCCCGCCGAAGGCTGGCGCTGCTTGATCGCCGCAAACATGAAGAGCCGTTGCGGAGCAATCTCATCCTCGTTGCTCACGTTTTGTCCGCCCTCGCGGCATCCGGCAATCGACGCGCCGATCAGGACGACCAGAATGGCAGCCGCTAGTCCCTGCAGGCATCTTGAGCAACTTCTGCCGATCGTCTTGTTCAGCACGACCCGTACGTGGATAAGAAGGCCATCGAGTGCGTGCCGGGCACCGGTAGTCCGTTGCCGCCCTGAAAGAGCGGCAGACATGACGCTGAAGTTCGCCATAGACTCCCTTCCTCCTGCCGTGCCGCATGCATCGCCTGCGGCGCGCCTGTGGGATTAGATTTCCTGTGCGGCGCATTGTGGAGCGAATGGATGTACTTGTCTGTGATGGCGGACATAGAAATCGGCAGGCACACGCCTTGACTGGCACGTCCTCCTGCGCATCTTGAATGTTTTGTTAATGATGCCGCATCCGGCGAATTGATTTACCGGCCTCTGTCGGACTCGTCCACTTGGATCTCCAGGTGATTCCAGCCCGGAAGATGCTGGTCGCCGGTAATCAGCCGAGCCCCACGCGTAAAAGTGAAGTAGGTCCACACCCAGTTCCAGAAAACCGAGAAGCGGTTGCGAAAGCCAATAAGAAAAAAGATGTGGATCACGATCCAGGTGAGCCAGGCGGGCATGCCGGTCAGGTGCGCCTTGAAGGGCCACTCCACCTTGGCCACGGCAGCCATGCGGCCGATGGTCGCCATATCGCCCTTGTCGAAGTAGCGGAAGGCGGGGCGCGGTTGCCCGGCCAGGTCCGCAGCGAGTATGCGGGCTATATGGTCGCCCATCTGCATGGCGGGCTGGGCCACTCCGGGAATCTGTCGCCCGTCCTGCTCCAGATGTGCCAGATCACCGAGAACAAAAACCTCGGGAACACCGGGAGGATTCAGCCGGTCATCCACTACCACACAGCCGCGGCGGTCGAGCGGGCAACCTAGCATCTGGCCCAGCGGTGAAGCCTGCACCCCGGCAGCCCATAGAGTCACCACCGCCTCAATGCGTTCTCCACCAGCTTCCACCCATCCCGGACCGACCACCGTAACATGGGTGCTGGTGCGCACTTCCACACCCAGGCGATGCAGCGTGGCCTCCGCCTGGGCGGAGAGATCGGGCGGATAGGCCCCGAGCACCCGCGGCGAGCCCTCAATGAGTAGTACGCGAGATTTGGTTGGATCGATGTGGCGGAAGTCGTGGCGCATGTAAAGCTGAGCGATATCGCTTACGGCTCCAGCCAGTTCCACACCGGTAGCGCCGCCTCCGATGACCACGAAATTCAAGGGCGGGTGCCAGCCATGCTCCACCATATGCCGCTCGGCCAGTTCAAAGGCGAGCAGCACGCGGCGGCGAATCTCGATAGCGTCCTCGACGGTCTTGAGCCCGGGGGCATAGGGCTCCCAGTCGTTGTGGCCAAAGTACGAGTGCGTCGCGCCGGTGGCCAGTACCAGGTAGTCATAGTCCAACTGCGCGCCGCTCCCCAGCCGCACGCGACGCTGTGCCACATCCAGTTCCACCACTTCGTCCATCAGAACCTGGGCGTTGGCCTGTCGGCGCAGAATCGAGCGGATGGGCTGCGCAATATCGGCGGGAGACAGGACCGCAAGAGCTACCTGGTAAAGCAGCGGCTGGAACAGGTGATGATTACGCCGGTCGACCACGGTCACATCCACGGGCAGGTTGGCTAGTCCCCGGGCTGCGTGGATGCCAGCGAATCCACCGCCCACAATGACGACCCGCGGCCTGTGTCCGTTACGGGCTTCCTCTGCAATCGGCCTAGTGAGTTCGCTCACGCTGCATTCCCTCCACTTACATGATGCGCGGAGAGGGACACAAGTGTCAGTTTCCGTCCCATTCCCACCTCTCCGTCTCTTTGCTGTAGCATCCACGTATGATCGCAGGCGCATCCTGGACCTGGTGGCTGGGCTTCCATGCTGTCGTGGCTTTGCTCTTGGTGGGCGACTCCCTGCTGTTTCGCGGGAAACGCGCCGAGCATGCGGCGCGGAGTGTTAGCTGGCTGGTTCCCGCTGGCCTGCTGCTGGCTGCGGCCGGATTTGCCGTCTGGATTGCCTTCGCCATGGGACGCCAGACGGCGCTGGAGTTTGTGGCCGGTTACACAATTGAGACCTCACTCAGCGTCGATAACCTCTTCGTCTTCCTGGTGATCTTTGAAGGGTTCCGTATCAACAAGGCGCGGCAGCATCAGGCGCTGCTGTGGGGGATTGGCGGGGCCGTCGTATTGCGAGCACTGTTTATCGCCGCCGGGATTGCCCTGCTCCGTCACTTCGAATGGATTACCTGGCTCTTCGGCCTGTTCCTGCTCTATGCGGCTTGGCGGCTCATGCGCGGCGGCTCGGCGCGCGAGGCCATCCCGGGATGGATACGCGAGCTGCAATCGGCCAACGGCTCGCTGCTGCCGGTGATCCTCGCGGTTGAATTCACTGACCTGCTGTTTGCCACCGACTCCATACCTGCCGTGCTGGCGGTCTCGCACAATCCGTTTGTGGTGTACACATCAAACATTGCGGCGATCCTGGGCCTGCGCTCGCTCTACTTTGTGCTGGCGTCGCTGCTGGATCGCTTCCGCTACCTGCACTACGGGCTGGGTGTGCTGCTCGGCTTCGTCGCGCTGAAGATGCTCGCCGCCAAATGGATTGAAGTGCCTATTCTGCTGTCGCTGGCCGTCATCGGAGCTATCTTGTCGGTGTGCGCAGTGGCCTCATGGCTCACCGCAGGCTCAGGTCAGGAATCAGTGCCCAGGGGATAGGGATCAGGAGACAGATGCGACAATGCTTCTGTCTCACCACCTCTCGAACCGTACCTGCCCGCCGCTGCTCGCAATGGAGTGTTTGCCAAAGTTGGCATCGTCACGCTGTGGGTAGTCGTTGCGGAAATGCGCCCCGCGGCTCTCCGTACGTGCCAGGGCTGCCTGCAGGATGACAAAGGCTACGCGGCTTAATGCCTGCCCTTCCAGAAGGCGCCGGCTGCTCTTGCCCTGCCCCGTCAGTCCAACCAGCGCCGCATCGCAGGCAGCCTGCACCACCAGCCCCTGGCGCAATGTGGACTCTTCGCGCAGCAGGCCGGCATAGGCCCACATGGCAGCCTGCAATCTGGCAATCTGCTCCTCGACGAACGCCTCTTCGCCAGCAGTGAGCGGCTGAGGCTGGAACGGCAAAGGCTCCGCCACGCCCAGCGGAAGCGCATCAGCAAGAATAGCCTGGGCCGCCCTCGCGCCGAACACCAGCCCCTCCAGCAGTGAGTTGGAGGCCAGCCGGTTGGCGCCGTGGACACCGGTGCAGGCGGCTTCTCCTGCGGCATACAGTCCACGCAGCGTGGTGCGGCCATGCAGGTCGGTGCGGATGCCGCCCATTAGGTAATGCGCTGCCGGGCGGACAGGGATCAGATCGCAGCTAAGGCTCAGACCGTGTTGAGCCAGAAATGCGCTGATCCCCGGGAAGCGCTCGCTCAGGTTCACGCCGCTCGCATGGCGCATGTCCAGGTAGACCGGCCGTGTAGCTCCCGGCTGTCCGGCCGGGTCCATGCCCTCACGTGCAATAGCGCGGGCAACTACGTCCCGAGGAGCCAGTTCTCGCAGCGGATGTAGCCGTTCCATGAAGCGCTCACCACAGTCGTTGCGGAGCCAGGCACCCTCGCCGCGCAGCGCCTCCGAAAGCAGAAAACGCGGTACGCCCGGCAGGGAAAGCGCCGTTGGGTGGAACTGGTAGAACTCCATGTCTGCCAGTTCGGCGCCAGCCTGCAGGGCCAGTGCAAGCCCATCGCCTGTGGCCACGGCCGGATTGGTCGTATCAGAGTAAACCTGCCCGGCGCCGCCGGAAGCCAGCAGAACAGCGCGCGCGCGAATCCGGCTCGGTGCCGGTCCCGTTCCATCACTCCGTGCGCTCGCCAGATCGGCTGCCGCCACACGTCCCTCAGCAACCACCAGGCTGGTGACCATGGTCCACTCGGCGAAACGGATGCGCTGGTGGGCGCGAGCAAAGGCTACCAGCGAACGGCTGATCTCGGCGCCGGTGGCATCGCCACTGGCATGCAGAATGCGCGGCAGCGAGTGCGCGCCTTCGCGCGTGCGGAGCAGGTGGCCGTTCTCCTCGTCAAAGTGCGCGCCCCAACTGATGAGTTCTTCTACCCGCTGGGGACCTTCTGTAACAAGTACCTCGGCAGCAGGGCGATACACCAGGCCGTCGCCGGCATTGATGGTGTCCTCCAGGTGCAGAGCCACGTCCTGCTCGCCCTCCATGGCCACGGCAATGCCGCCCTGCGCATAGTGGGTGTTGCTCTCGCCCAGCGACTCCTTGGTAACGACCAATACGCTGCCATGCCCGGCCAGCTCCACAGCGGCGCGAAGACCGGCAACGCCCGCGCCCACAACCAGATAATCCACCTCTATGGGGTGTTCCATAAAGATTCAGGCTATCACCCCGGGGGAAGAGAAAAGACCTGTGATCAGAGATCAGGGGGCAGGGAGGATGGATTCATGCTGCGGCGCGGGATTCGTCCGTGTATGCTGTGGTGCACGGCTTGATGCGAGGGGGCGCTGGCGCAACCGATGGAAATCCTCAACCACTTTCCGCCTGAGGCGGTGAAGATCGTCCTGGTACTGTTTCTCTCCTTTCTCATCGGGCTGGAGCGAGAGGAGCATAAGGCTGCGGGCGGCTACTCGTTTGGCGGGGTGCGCACTTTCCCGCTGATTGGCCTGATCGGCTACTCGCTCGCGCTGGTCTCAGGCACGCAACTCGTGCCTCTGACGCTGGGCTTTGTGGCAATAGCCGGATTCCTGATGCTTTCCTACTGGCATAAGCTGGGCCGGGCTGAGGCGGCGGGCGCCACCACAGAGATGTCGGGACTGGCGACGTTTATGGTTGGCGCGCTTGTCTGCTACGGGCACTTCTGGACTGCGACGACTCTGGGCGTGGCCAGCCTGCTGCTGCTGGACCTGAAGGCCGGGCTGGAGAAGCTTGCCGCGCGGATTGCACCGCAGGAGATCCTCACCTTTGCCAAGTTTCTCTTCCTCTCCGGCGTGATTCTGCCGGTGCTGCCCAACCAGGAGTTCGGATCGTTCCACATCAACCCCTTCAAGACCTGGCTGGTGGTGGTCGCAATCAGTGCCATCTCCTATGGCAGCTACGTCCTGCAAAAGCTGGCGAAAGGGCAGGGCGGCATTGTGCTGGCGGCGCTGCTCGGCGGCGCCTACTCCTCTACGGTGACGACGGTGGTGATGGCCAGGCAGGGTAAATCCGAGGGACATCCTCACCTGTTTGCCGGAGGCATCCTGATGGCCTCCGGCGTGATGTACCTGCGGCTGGCGATCTTGCTTGCCCTCTTCAACCGCTCGCTGATGCAACTGCTGCTGGCTCCGTTCGCGGTGCTGGCTCTGGCCGCGGTAGGAACGGGATGGCTGTGGTCGCGGCGGGCTGAGCCCGGGGCGCAGGCTCTGCAACAACAGCAAGATCCCAGGAATCCGCTGGAGCTCAGCACAGCCTTCCTGTTTGCGCTGCTGTTCCTGGTAATGCTGGTGGCCACGCAACTGGCCGTGACCTACCTGGGC
>DAIDGZ010000061.1 GCA_027452125.1 Acidobacteriaceae bacterium
ACGGGCGAGGAGCAGCAGATTTATCTGGCCCGCAGCCGGCAGATCGACCAGCAACTGCGGCAGGCGCGGCAGCGGGGACTGGGGCGTGATTTTGAGAGCCTGCGCGAGTACCGCGAGGGCGACGACCTGCGCGACATTTGCTGGACGGCTACGGCGCGGCGCGGTAGCCCCATCGCGCGCCAGTACCAGAGCGAACGCAGCCAGGCGGTGTGGATTGTGCTGGACTGCGGCCGGCTGATGCAGTCGCGCGTGGGGGGCGCCGCTGCGGGCATTCGCGTCCACTCGAAGCTGGACCACGCCTGCACGGCAGCCGTGGCGCTGGCACAGTTGGCGCTTTTTTCCGGCGACCGCGTGGGCCTGCTGGCATACGGCGCGAGTATTCAGCAGCGTCTGCTGCCGGGCCGGGGCGCTGCGCATCTGCGGCAGTTCATCGAACTGCTGGCGCAGGCGCGCGCTGAGAGCGGCGAGGCTGACCACCTGCTGGCCACGGCGATGCTGAATCGCATGCAGCCGAGGCGGTCGCTGATCCTGTGGGTCACTGACCTGGCCGAGACTGCCATGCGGCCCGAGGTGATCGAGGGGGCCATGCAACTGGCGCGCCGCCACGTGCTGCTCTTTGTGGCGATGGCGCAGCCGGAGGTGTCGCGCATCGCCGAGCGCCGGCCGCGGAATGTGGAAGAGATGTTTCTGGCCGCCGCCGCACAGGAGTTGGCCGGCCGGCGGGAACTGCTGCTGGCGCGGCTCCAGGAGCAGGGCGCGCTGACCCTCGACCTTGCCCCGGAGGCGCTGACTTCATCGGTTCTGAACCGGTATTTGACGGTGAAGGAGCGGGCGATGGTGTAGAAAATGCTCCAAACGAAGTGCTCGGATGGAATCCTTATAGCGGCTGGCTCATCTGAGAGAATAATGGGAGTGAACCGAGAGGAGCATCTTGTTTTTGGGCGGATGGCGTTGATCTTTGCCGCCTTTCTGCTTTTGGCCGGGCCGGGAAGCGCCGCACGCGCGCAGGCGTCCAATCCGTCGTCGGCAGCCAATCCTTTCTTTGGCAGCGTGACCGCGCAGCCGGTCAGCAGCGCGCCGCTTAATCTTTCGCTAGACGATGCGATACGGCGGGGACTCGAGAATAACCTGGGACTGAAAGAGGCCGAGGACGCGGAGAAGTCGCTGCACGGGGAGAGAAACCAGGCTCTGCAGCAATTTCTGCCCACCCTTACACTCACCGGCGACACCGGCTTTTACATGCACGATCTAGCGGCCCTGGGCTTCAGCCAAAGCGTTATTAGCGAGTTCAAGGGGCTGTTTCCTGGCGGCAATCAGCCGGTGGGGTTCTCGCCGATCACGCGCGATTACCTCACTGAGGGGCAAATTCACCTGACGCAGACGCTTTTTTCCGGCCCGGTGATTGCCGGCTGGAGGGCGGCGGGTGCGGCGGTGCGATCCGCTTATTTCGCCAAGATGTCCGCGCGAGGCGAAGTGGTGCAGCAGGTGGCGACTGTTTATCTGCGCTGCATCGCCGACCGCAGTCAAGTGGAGAATGCCAGGGCGAGGGTGGCCGAGGCCAGGGTCGCGCTTGACCACGCCCACGCCGCGCACGTGGCCGGCACTGCGGCGAACCTCGACGAGCTGAGGGCAAAGGTCGAGTTGCAGGCGCAGGAGCAGCAGCAGATTACAGCGCAAAACGCATTGGACAAGGACCTGATCCTGCTGAAGCGCGAGATCGGCGTCGATCCGGGCCAGCAGATTGCGCTCACGGATCGCGCGCCCTATAGCGAACTGGCTGCGCAGACGCCTGCGGAAGTGCTTGCCATCGCATACAAGGATCGCCAGGACTACCAGAATCTGCAAAACCAGGCGGTCGAGTATAAGGCGGTTCATGCGGCGTATCGCAGCGAGCGCCTTCCCAGCCTGAGCTTTTCCGGATACTACGCTACGAGTACCGTGAACGGAGCCGGCACCCACGGCAACTTTATGGCCATGGGCACGTTGAGCATCCCGATCTTCCGCGAGGCGCGGCTGCGCGGCGACGAGGATGCTTCCATGGCGGAGTGGAACGCGGCGCAGGCGCAACTTGCCGATCTGCGCACCCACATTGACGAGCAAGTGCGCTCGGCGCTGCTGGACGTGGAGGCCAACGCGAAGCTGGTGGATGTGGCGCGGTCAAATGTGACGCTGGCCAGGCGCGCATTGAGCGACGAGACAGACCGCGTGAACGCCGGCGTGGACGACAATCTGCCCCTGGTGGACGCGCAGGCAACGCTGGCCACGGCCGAGAGCAATCTGGTAGAGAGCCTGTACCAGTACAACCTGTCGAAGCTGGCGCTGGCCCGCTCGGCAGGCGTGCTCGAGGAGCAGTACCGCGAGTATCTGGGGCGGTAGAAGCAGGGAACAAGGGAACAGGTTTCAGGGGTTAAGTCTCAGGGCAGCATTCAGCGGTCAGCCGCTGCGCGGCGCGGAGTTCTGCCTAGTGGACTATGCAAGCGTTGAGGCTGTAATTACTTAGAGCGCTTTCGATTCACTTGTTGACATCTCTGGCATCGTGCAAGGTGGCTTTTCCTTAAGGAAAAAGCCACTTGGCATCCTGCATTCTGTAAACAGCAGAATCGAAAACGCTGTAGCCGGTCTTTATCCGCTTCAGTACGCAGTCCCGGAGAGTGCGCCGGGGGCGCTCGGATAGAATAGTTCCGACCAGGCCATGAACTCGGCGATCATCAGCAGTGACTGGGCCGGACGCACCATTGCGGAGAGATATACCCTCCTGCGATGGTTAGGCGGTTCTGCGGCCGGAGGTGTCTTCCTCACCGAGATTCCGGGTTCTTCATCGCCGCGGGCCGCCATCAAGCTTGTGCCGGCCGCGGCGGCGCATGCGGAGATCCGGGAGGCAGCCTGGGCGGCGGCGACGCTGTCTCATCCCCACCTGATGCGCCTGTTTGACAGTGGCCCATGCGAGATCGACGATGCCGCCTTGTTCTATACGGTGACCGAATACACCGATGAAAACCTCGCGCAGATACTTCCGGACCGGCCTCTGACTGCCGAGGAAACCGCGGAGATGCTCGATCCGGTCCTCGACGCGTTGTCCTATCTTCACGGGAAGGGCTTCGTGCACGGGCACCTCAAGCCGTCGAACATCATGGTCGTGGATGACCGGCTGAAGCTTTCGGTGGACAAGCTTGAAGCAGTGGGCAAGCCGGGCATGCATTTCCAGCCTCCCGGCATTCACCACGCCCCGGAATGCACAACTGCGGCGATTGCGCCGGCCGCGGACGTCTGGTCGCTGGGCGTTGTTGTGGTCGAGGCCCTGACTCAGCAACCGCCGGTTTGGGACCCAGCTGTGGCGAGTGAGCCCGTTGTTCCGGAGTCGATTCCGCAGCCGTTTGCCGAAATTGCGCGGGAATGTCTGCGGCGGGACCCCTTGCGCCGCTGCACGCTGGGCGATATCCGGGCCCGGCTTCATCCAGACTTAGCTGTTCCTCTAGCCCAACCCATCACAACAGGTCGAACCGCACCAGTCAGGTCCCGCGCGAGGATGCTCATTGGCGCCGCGATCCTTCTGATTCTTGTGATCGCTTTTGTGCGCCTGCAATCGCACAGGACTCGCTCTTCGCCGGCCGTGGAGGGGCAGCAGGTTCCTGAGGCGCGAACCGATCGAGGCGCGACAAGGAAGGGAACCGTCTCGGAACGAGTGATGCCCGATGTGCCTCGATCGGCGAGTTCGACGATTTGGGGCACGGTGGGGGTGAAGATTCGAGTCACGGCCAATGCAAAGGGGAGGGTTTCGGCTGCCACTTTCGAATCGGCGGGACCAAGCAGGTATTTTGCGAATCTGGCGTTACAAGCCGCGCGTAAGTGGAGGTTCAGGTCTGCGCGGGTTCATGGCCGGGCGGTAGCAAGCGTCTGGATTCTGCAATTTCAGTTTCGGAATGATGCCACCACGGTCGAGCCCGTCGAAGTATCCCCTTAAGGCACATCTTCTTCAGACGTAGCTCCTGCGATCTCAGCCCAAGGGGATGTTCCCTGGCGGAAACTGCCGGTTGCGTTCCAGCTTCGCCATCCGGCAGAAAGAGCCCGGCTGCACTGGCGTTTATCATGAAGCCTGGTTCGCTCAGGAGATGAACATGCTCTCCCCGTCTCGCACATCCTCCACCCGTCGCCGCCTGCTCAAACAATTCAGCCTCGCCGGGCTGGCTTCGCTGATGCCCGCCCGCCGCCTGCTCGCTGCGGATAGGCATTCCGCTGCGGCTTCGCGTGCGTCCGCCGTTCCGGTTCCCGCCGTGAAGGACCGCGCGCCGCTTACCCCCGGCGCCTTTTACCTCCTGCCCCTGGGATCCGTGCGCCCTCGCGGCTGGCTGCGCCGGCAGCTTGCGATTCAGGCCAATGGCCTCAGTGGCCACCTGGGAGAAGCCTGGCCTGACGTTGGGCCCAACAGCGGCTGGCTGGGCGGAACCGGCGAGTCCTGGGAGCGCGGGCCCTACTATCTCGACGGCCTGGTGCCGCTCGCTTACCTGCTCGAAGACGCGCGCCTCAAGGGCATCGCGCAGCAATTTGTTGACTGGACACTGACCCACCAGGCTCCCGACGGCATGATCGGACCGGCCTCGAACAACGACTGGTGGCCGCGCATCGTCATGCTCAAGGCACTCACCCAATATCAGGAGGCCACCGGCGACCCCCGCGTGATTCCACTGATGGAGAAATACTTCCGGCATCAGTTGGCCGAGCTGCCCTCGCGCCCTCTGCGCGACTGGGGAAAGTTCCGCTGGCAGGACAATCTGCTCAGCGTTGTCTGGCTTTACAACCGCACCGGCTCCGCCTATCTGCTCGACCTCGCCCGCCTGCTCCACCAGCAGGGCCATGACTGGATGGCGCAATACGCTCACTTCCAATACACACAGCCCATCACGCGCGACTTTCTCAAACTGAATCAGGGGAACGGGCTCAAGGATCTTTCGCTCTCCACGCACGGGGTCAACAATGGCCAGGCTATCAAGACCGGCCCTGTCTGGTCGCTGGTCTCCGGCTCGCCGGCCGACCGCACGGCGGTCCTCACGATGATCTCCGAGCTGAATCAGTACCACGGTCTGCCCAACGGCATGTTCTCGTGCGATGAGCACCTGGCCGGCCTCGATCCTTCCCACGGTTCCGAGTGCTGCACCGTCGTCGAATATATGTTTTCGCTGGAGCGCTCGCTGGCCATCCTCGGCGATCCCGCGCTGGGCGACCGGCTGGAGAAGCTCGCCTTCAATGCGCTGCCCGGCACGCTCACCGACGATATGTGGGCCCACCAGTACAATCAGGAGCCGAACCAGGTGGAGTGCAGCCTGCACCACAAGCCCTGGACCACTGACGGCCCCGAGTCAAATCTCTACGGACTGGCGCCCAACTTTGGCTGCTGCACGGCCAACTTCAGCCAGGGATGGCCCAAGTTTGCCGCCAGCCTCTTCATGCTCTCCGGCGCGCAGGACACGAATGCTCAGGACGGCCTGGTCGCCGCCGTCTACGCTCCCTGCGAAGTGCGCACCATTGTCCGCGGCACCGCCGTGCATCTCATCGAAGAAACCGATTATCCCTTCCGCGGCACGGTCTCGTTGACTGTCAATCCGGCCTCGCCGCTGCGTTTCCCGCTCCAGCTCCGCATCCCGGCCTGGGCCGCCGGAACGAAGATCAGCGTGAATGGCCGTCCGGCGCCAGCCCCCGCAGCCGGCTCCTTCGCTCGCCTGGAACGCGCCTGGCGTGCCGGCGACCGCGTCGAGATCGTCTTTCCGATGCAGCCGCGCGTTTCGCGCTGGTTCCAGGACTCTGTTGCCATCGAACGTGGCCCACTGGTCTTTTCGTACGGGATTGGCGAAAGCTGGGTCAAGCTGCGCGACCGCGGCCTGACCGCCGACTGGCAGGTCTTTCCCACGACTCAGTGGAACTACGCGCTGAACCTCGATCCGGCCGCGCCCGAAAAATCCATCACCGTCACGGAATCCGCGGTCGCTGAAGCTCCGTTTGCGCGCAGGAACACTCCCGTGAAGATGCAGGTGAAAGGACGCATGGTCGACGACTGGCGCGCGATAGATGGAGCGGCCAACCCGTTGCCGCAAAGCCCCGTCGCCAGCACCGAACCGGAGCAACGCATCACGCTGATTCCGTACGCCGCCGCCAAACTGCGCATCACAGCGTTTCCGCAGTTGAAAAGCTCGCGGCATTCGGCGTTGCCACACTTCAACTGACGGGCTGTAAACGAACGCCGCCGCCACCAACCGAACAAGATGCGATTGCGGTCTGGAAGAACGTCTCTCGGGGTGCGCATCTGCAGGACCTTGCATCTCTCAAAAAGACGGATGGACAGATGGAGAAGGTAAACGGGACCAAGGCTTATATCCTTCACCATCGAACCTCCGTGAAGGATCTCATGGAATTGGGCAATCGGGCGCTGGGCACCATAGAGACTTTCTCCGGCAATTACCCATTCCAGTGGACAGAAAAGGGATGGATGGGACCCGACAATCACATTTATCCAGTGAAGTGAGGTTGCTTCCCCTGTTGCGCGCATGTGCTGTACCGCTGCTGCGCCTGCAGTGTTACCTGGGAATCGACGAAGAAAAAGCCATCGGGCAGTACGACAGAAGCCTGCAGGAACTCTATATCCTGCCGATGAGCAAGAGCGCTGCGGCGCGAGCTGCCGGAAGGCGTTTCGCCAGAGCAGGTGCGCTGCGCGCTCACCGCTGTGATGCACAAGATGCTGGAGGCCCCGGGCACCTTCGATGCGCAGGGCTGGCTCCAGGTGGGCTTCTGCGGCCACCAGC
>DAIDGZ010000062.1 GCA_027452125.1 Acidobacteriaceae bacterium
GGTAGGTTAGTCACGTGTTACTCACCCGTGCGCCACTTTACTCAGGTATTGCTACCCTTTCTCGTTCGACTTGCATGTGTTAGGCACGCCGCCAGCGTTGATTCTGAGCCAGGATCAAACTCTCGTTTGAAACCTGTTGTCTGGTCCACTCGACGGAGGTCGTTGGACTCAGACCGTGTCTGCGCTCGAAAGCGGCAGACACCTTACCTTGTGAGAATGATCAAGCCAAACTTGATCGCATCTCACGACTGGCACGTTCAACCATTTTGTCAAAGATCCTTAAGGATGGTCCGCCTGAGCGGTATCCTTCGGATCGAGGCCCAAACTGTGTCGCTTGGGTGTCCTCGAACTTGTTGCGCTGCTGCGACTTACGCTTTCGCGTCACTCGCAGACTCGTTAGCGCGACTTTCTAAGAATATCGAAGTTTGCTTTTTCTGTCAACCTTTATTTTCTTGCCGCTGGAGGCCGTTCCAACACCATGTTGGCGGTTGTTCCTCTCTGGAGCGACCAAGATAAGGGTCACATACAAGCAGGCTCGACATTGTCGCGCTGCGCAGAATCTCAAAGATCGACCGGCGCAAAGGCCCGAGCCGCTGACGGCTCACAGGAGATAACTCCTGGGTCCTGCAATGGTTTGTTCTCTGTGGGATTCCCTACAGGGTTCAGGGGCCTCAGCCTCACCTGATCCAACGAACCGTCTCCTTAACCCTCTCATGGGCGGGCCACCAGGCCACAGGAGCATCCACTGCTCAATTCCAACTTTCCAAGAGTAGCACAAGCTTCTCTGGGTTGCAAGCCCCTCGCATCACTTTCGTTTCTGCCCGGTTGCAACTTTCTGAGAATAGCAACAGGCAGACTGGAACGCAAGGCCAGCCTGCCTGTGGATGAAAGTGGAAATGTGGAAAGGCACACCAGCGCCCCGTATTCAGAGGGTTTTCCCTTAGCGCAACAGCGCGGAGGCGGCCCAGAGCACCGGCGCCTGACCGTGATAGTCACCGGTGCGGCGTGGACGCTCCAGGTAATATTGCAGATCGTCTTTCTTGTTGGTGCCGGCGCAGACATTCATCACGTCGTCGTTCTGGTCGATGTTCCCCGCCAGCGCGATCCAGGCGCGGCGCGCCGCCGGGCCATAGGTATAGGGATCGAGCCACCCATTCTTCACACCCGTGATCATGGCGAAGGCAAACATGCCCGTGCAGGAGCTCTCCGGCCATGCCTCTTCATGGTCGATCAGCTGGCGCCACATGCCGTCTTTGCCCTGGTAGCGCAGCAACGCGGCCATCATCAGCTTATAGCTATGCAGGATGCGTGCGCGGTCCGGGTGGTCGGCGGGCAGAGTGCTAAGCATCTCGGCCATGCCTGCGGCAATCCAGCCATCACCGCGGCCCCAGTAATACGGCACATCGGGTGCGTGGTAGAAGAGTCCACTGGGCTGCTGCAGCTTGTCCAGATAAGCCACCATTTCATGAGCATCGCGATCCAGATATTTCTTGTCGCCGGTGGCGCGGTAGGCTTCCAGTTGCAGCATGGTCAGCATGTACATGTCGTCAATCCAGAAGCGGGTTTCGCTGGAGAGGCCGTCGGGGCGTGGATTCTCCCACTGGCGGTCGGCAAACTCCAGGCCGTACTTCAGGTACTTGGGATCCTTGTTGAGGATGTACATCTCCAGCGGGGCCACGCCGAAGATCTCATCGTCCACGTGACGGCGCTGGCCGATCAGGTTGGTTTCCGAGCCGCCGGGCAGCAGGGGATCAAAGCGCTTGATGAGGCTTCTCTGCAACTCCGCATCCTGGCTGAGATGCGCGAAGGTGAGAGCGCCATACCAGGTGGCAACTTCGCCGTAAAAAATGGTGTGCCCCTGGTGTGGGGTGACCAGGAAGTGCTGGGACAGGCGCTTGCCCACCTCCTGCGGAGACATCCCCGCGGGCCAGTTGGTGAAGTAGTTTGGCGCCTGGGCGGCAGCCGATAGAGCAATCACTGGGAGCAACAGTGCCAGAACAGCGGACTTCAAGAAATTCTTCATTCTTCTCTCCTTCGCTTGGCAATTCGATCGAAGCACGGAGTCGAACGGCTATGTATGGGAATTACAAGGGAAAGCAATGGCAGGGACGGGCATCCTTGACCTCCTGCCGAATCTCATTTGCTTCCTTGGAAACCAGCTGTGCGACCACTTGTGAGGTACCGATCCAAGTCGCAGCCATCATAGCTGGCTGACGCGAAGGTTGACGAGGGGGGCTTCTCGCGCTGTGGGCAGGCTATTCCCGAATCCAGTTGCGCTGAGGATTTTTCACAAAGATCCGGGTCACTGACCCACAGTTGCGGCAGAGGTCGGCATAGAGGCGCTCGGTGCCGCGAAAGTTGCCCAAAGCTTTATACACCAAGCCGAAGGGGCCGGCCTGCGCGCTCTGGTTGAGCTGTATGCCGGCGGCCACATCTCCACTGCCACAGTCAGGACAGGGCGCGCAGCACGGTGCATTCTTCTGCGACTTGTCTCCCGGGAAAGCACTCATGAAGTTCATGAATTTCCCTCCGCTCCTGTATCCCGAGCGGCGCGCTGTTCCGGGGGCATCACAGGCACGCAACTGAGCTACTGGATGCAAAGACGAAAAAAGGCGTGCGCGGGTCACAGGAAAACGACCAGAAACGCAAATTTTTTCTTTTTGCGGTCGGAACTGGTTCCGGAACCAAACACAAAATTTCTGCGTATGGAGCGCATATGCACTATGCGGGTACATTAAGCTGGAGCGTAATGGGATGCGGGGCGCCACGCAGGCCGGCGGTGCGCTGCTTCGATCCCAGGGAAATGGGCGCCCCACAACCGCCGGCTCGGGACAGCTCCACCAGGGAGCCCATGGCTCCCCCGGTGACTCGCGCCCTGCGCGGGGAGGTAAGTCCGCTGGAAGTCGACTGGTCCCAAGTCGTTCGCCGTTGCTTGGACGGAGATTCCGGCGCGTGGGCGGAGATGGTCCGCACCTATCATCGGCGTGTCTACGGTCTCTGCTACCGGTTTACCGGCAGCGCCGCCGACGCCGAGGATCTGACCCAGGAAGTATTTTTGAAAATTTACGCCAACCTGGCCAGCTTTGATACCGGCAAGGGCAGCCTGCAGGTCTGGATCACCACCATGACGCGCAACCTGCTGGTGGACAACTTCCGGCGGACCAAGAATCAACGGGCCACTTCCTCACTGGATGAAGGCTGGGAGAGCAACGAGGAGTTGAAGCCCGTGGAGCGGCTCACCGCCTCCGGCCCCTCGCCTCATGAAGCGGCCGCCAGCAAGGAACTGGCGCGGATGGTGCAGGGAGCCCTGGCGCGCGTCTCCGTGGAGCTGCGCGAAGCGGTGATTTTGAGAGATCTGCAGGATCTGGATTATAAGGAGATTGCGCAGGTGCTGAACATTCCCGAAGGGACGGTGAAGTCCCGCATCAGCAGGGGACGCGCGGAACTGGCGCGGCTGCTGGAACGTAATAGACGGGAGGTGATGTAGCCATGGTGGAGCGCACACACATTCCGAGTTCCCCAGCATGCGGGGAGTGGGAGACGCTCCTGGCGGATGCGTTGGATGGACTGTTACTGCCCGAGGACGAGGCGAAGTTTACTGCCCATATGGCTCAATGCCTGGCCTGCGCGGCGATGTTTGAAGAGGCGCGCCGCGGCCGGGAGTGGCTGGAGTTTCTTTCCCCCGAACCGGAGGTTCCAGCGGACTTGTTGCACAAGCTGCTGACCCAGACCGGGCCGGGAGCCAGCCCAACCCAGGGGCTGGCAGCTGCGGGAGCGGGTGGACACAGCCTTGGTCTGGGAGCGATCCCTCACTGGCAGCGGCCTGGATTTATGGCGCAGTTGCGGCATCTCGCCGAGCCGCGCCTGATCATGACCGCGGCCATGGCCTTCTTCTCCATTGCCCTTACGCTGAATCTGGCGGGGGTCCGTCTAAGCAACCTGCGCTTGTCTGAACTGCGGCCGACGGCGCTACGCGCCATGATGGAACGGAGGCTGACTACCGCCTCCACTCCGATCATCCGCTATTACGACCACCTGCGCTTTGTGTACGAGGTGGAGTCGCGGATGCGCGAGCTGCGGCGCGCCACCCAGGGCGACGGCCAGGGCACGGACTACGAGAATCAGCAGACACCTACCAACCCCCAGCCAGCGGCGCCCGGAGAATCAAAGAAGAATCCGGAACATAAGGATGGGGGCTCACTGGCAGCGCCTCCACAGCAATCGAATGGTCCGGCGATGGATGTACCAAGTGACTTGTTGGAGAGTTCCCTGCGGGTTCAGGGCTGGTCTTCACCCCTGGTGGCCAAGGGGCTCCAGGGAATCCGGTCCGCGCATTCCGGCGGCTCCACAGCGGCACGTGAAGAAAGGAGCGAAGTATGGACTGCGTCAATCACAGTGGCGTAAACGCGTCGGCCTACTGCCAGAACTGCGGCAAGGCGCTGTGTGAGGGCTGCGTGCGCAAGGCGGCGGGAGGCCAGATCCTCTGCGAACCCTGCTGGACAGCGTGGCAAAGCTATCAGCAACCCCTGGTCGCAGCCGCATTTCCCAGCGGACCGAATCCCGGAGTGGCGGCCGCTCTCGGCCTCATCCCCGGCGTCGGAGCCATGTACAACGGCCAGTTCTTCAAGGCCATGGTGCACGTGGTGATCTTCGCCGTGCTGATCAGCCTGGCTAATCATCACTGGATCTTCGGCCTGTTCATCCCGGCGTGGATCCTGTACCAGTCCTTCGAGGCCTTCCACACGGCCAAAGCCCGCCGCGATGGCCTGCCGCTGCCCGATCCGATGGGTCTGAACGAGTTGAGCAGCTGGCTTAATCCCGGCGGCCGCGCCTCTGCAGCCGGTCCCGCCGGCACTGCTCCGGGGCCCATGCCCCCCGGCGCTGGAACTCCTTATCAGGCGACACCGAGCGCATATCCACCACCGCCGCCGTACCAGGCGCCTTACACGACCCCGCCGCCGGCTGGTGGATCGGCCTATTCAGGTGTGCCCCCGGTACCGCCTATTCCGCACGTACCGCCGCCCGGTTGCTGGCAAAACCGAGCCCCCGTGGGCGCCGTCATCCTGATTGCACTGGGAATCCTGTTCCTGCTGGGACAGATTGACTTTCTCACCAGCCGCATCTTTGAGTACTCGTGGCCGCTGCTGCTCATCGGCCTGGGAGCCTGGCTGATCGTCCGCCGTTTGAAGGAGTCGCAAGGAGGTCCTCAATGAACCGCTATTTCCTGATTCGCCGCCTCCGCGGCCCCGCGTTTCTCCTATTGCTGGGCTTCATCGCGCTGCTGAATCAGATGCACGTGCTGGGCTGGGACCAGAGCTGGCCACTGTTCCTGATTCTGGCGGGAGTGCTGATTCTGGCCGAGCGCGCGGCGCTGGCCGCGAGCGAGAGCTACCCGCAGACGCCCTATACCGGCGCGCCGTATGCGGGCGGACCGTATCCCGGCCCCGCTACAGGCGCGGACCCCAACAGCGGGGCCATCGTGCCAGCACACACTGAATTCCACAACCATGATTCGAATGGGGGACAGTGATGAGCAGCGTGCCTCCGAATATGCCTCCGGGTGGCGGACCGCCGCCGCCAATCCCGCCCTATGACCCCAAGGGCCAGTGGCGCGCCTATCGCGCACAGCAAAAGGCAGCATGGCGCGCGCAAAAGGATTCCTGGCGAGCACAGCGCTATGCGGCGCGGGGCAACTACTATGTTCCCCGCGTGCCCTCGATCGTCGGTCCGGTACTGCTCATCGGCGTGGGCATCGTTGCCCTGCTGGTGGTCACCGGCCGCATCCCGGCTGGCACGTTCTGGGCCTGGTATGGACACTGGTGGCCGCTACTGCTGATCGGCGCCGGCCTGATCATGCTTGCCGAGTGGGCACTAGATGCACGCCGTAAGACCCCGATACGCCGCGGCGGCAGCTACGTGGGACTGCTGATACTACTGGCTCTGGTCGGATTGAGCGCTGCCGGATGGCACAACTTCTGGGGTCCCTTCCGTGCGCAGTTTGGGGACAACGGCGATGACTTTTTCAATGCTCT
>DAIDGZ010000063.1 GCA_027452125.1 Acidobacteriaceae bacterium
CCGTGCTGATGAATGCCGGACTCATGCGCAAAGGCATTGGCGCCCACAATTGCCTTGTTGGGCGAGGGCTTGAAGGTGATGATCTGGCCCAGCACCTCACTGGCCGGATATAGCTGGTTCATCTGGATTGCGTTCTGCACGCCATAGCGGTCGCTGCGCACATAGAGCGCCGCGGCAATCTCTTCCAGCGCGGCATTGCCGGCCCGCTCTCCGATACCATTGATGGTGCACTCCACCTGACGGGCGCCGTTCTGGATGGCGGCGAGGGAGTTGGCCACAGCCAGGCCCAGATCGTCATGACAGTGCGAGGAGAGGACCACGCTCTTTTCGTCGATCGCCGGCACGCGCTCACGCACCTCGCGGAACATCTGGCCGTACTCCTCGGGAGTCGAGTAGCCCACGGTGTCTGGCATGTTGATGGTGGTGGCGCCCGCCTCCACGGCGATGCGCACCATCTCCACCAGAAAGTCGCGGTCGGAGCGGGTCGAGTCCTCGGGAGAGAATTCCACGTCGTCGCACAGGGAGCGCGCCAGCCGCACCGCTTCGCCGGTGGTCTCCAGCGCCTGGGCGCGATTGATCTTCAATTTGTATTCCAGATGCAGGTCACTGGAGGCCAGGAAGACGTGAATGCGCGCGCGGTCAGCAAACTGGAGCGCCCGCGCCGCCATCTCAATATCCTCAGTCTTGGCTCGGGCCAGCGAGGCGATGCGCGGCCTGCGGATTGCCTGGGTAATGGTGGAGATGGCCGCGAAGTCGCCTTCAGAGGCCATGGCAAAGCCTGCCTCGATGATGTCTACGCCCAGATCTTCCAGGGCATGGGCCATGGTGAGCTTTTCCTGCGTGGTCATGCTGCAGCCCGGCGACTGCTCGCCGTCGCGCAGGGTGGTGTCAAAAAATGCTACGTGATTCGTGGTCATGTGCGCGCCTGCCAGGGGAAGCTTGGTTCTGTTCCACATACAGTTTCGCTCACAGGGATTCTATAAGGCAAAGTTATTCTTTTTGGGTAGTCGATTAGTATTTCTTATAATGTGAACAGTGGGCAGTGGGCAGTGGGCAGTGAGCAGTGAACAGTGAGCAGTGAACAGTGAGCAGTGAACAGTGAGCAGTGGACAGTGAGCAGTGGACAGTGAGCAGTGGACAGTGAGCAGTGGACAGTGAGCAGTGGACAGTGTGCAGTGGATGGGGAATTAGGGGACAAGGGGCGCAGGAACGGGGAACCAGCCTTTTTTCCCTTGTATTCCTGAGGGGATGACATGGAACTGAGCCAGCTTGAGACCTTTCTTGCCGTGGCCGAGGAGCGCAGCTTCTCCCGCGCCGCAGCGCGCCTGCACCGCACCCAGCCGGCGGTGAGCCAAGTGATTCGCAAACTGGAGGAGTCGGTTGGAGAGACGCTGTTTGACCGCGCTGCCCGCGACGGCTCTCTTACCGCTGCGGGAGAACTGCTTCGCGACTATGCTCAGCGGCTGCTGGCCCTGCGCCGCGAGGCTTCCAGCGCCCTGGGCGAACTGAAGAGCCTGGAACGCGGCCGTCTGCAGCTTGCCGCCAACGAATACACCTGTCTGTACCTGCTTCCGGCAATCGATGCTTTTCGCCGCGAGTACCCGAATATTGGCGTCACGGTGCAGCGCATGCTGGCCTCGCATATTCCGGAGGAGCTGAACCAGCGGACCTTTGAGATGGGGGTTATCTCCTTCCGGCCGGATCCGGCGCAGTTTCGCACTATCGCAGTCTACGGCGACAGCCTGGACTTTATCGTCAGCCCCGATCATCGGCTGGCTTCTGCCTCGCACGTCTCGATTGCGCAGCTGGGTAAAGAACTGTTTGTGGCTCACAATGTGGCTTCGCCTCTGCGCAGCAAGGTGATCGAGGCCTTCCAGCGCCACCGCACCCCCCTGAATATGACGATCGAACTGCCCACCATCGAGGCGATTAAACGCTTCGTGGCGATGGGCAACGGCGTGGCCCTGGTGCCTCACCTGACGGTGGCTCGCGAACTGGAGTCTGGGGCCCTGGTGCGCGTCCCAGTGGATGAGCTGGAGGTGCGCCGCGTACTTCGCCTGGTGCATCGGCGCCAAGCCACGCTCTCCTATGCGGCCAAGGCTTTTTTGCAGACGCTGCGGGCGCTGGCCAAGAGCCAGGGACCGCCGTTTTATTACCACGTGGAACCGGCAGGATAGGTCCGTCTGGGAATTTTGACTGTCCTGCCGACCCTTTTCCGCCTCGTGCGTCTATTGCTTTGAACGATCCCGACCGCTCCGCTACAGCCATGACCCGCCCCGGCCAGTTACAATGCTGAGAGCGGGGCCCGGAAGCAACCGGCGCGCCGGAATCGACAAGCTCGTTGCCAGCCCGATGGTTGTGCAGTCGTGAGGTTCAGGACCGAATGAAGAAGATCGCCTTTATTGCATTCCTGTTGGCTGTTTTTGTGCCGGCAGGCCGCGCCCAGGAAAGCCGTCAGGACATCAGCCTCAGCGGATCCGTCTTGGTCGAGCCGTTTATGGCCTCATCCACTGACGTGCAGGTGAGTGCGAACCGCGCCTTCGGCGGTCTGCTCAGTTACCGCTTTATGCTGACGCCCTCGAGCGCCCTGGAAGTCAACTATGGCCTCACTTATCAGAACAACATCCATTTCTACACGAATCCCAACAACTACAACGTCGCGACCCGTACGCAGGAGATCTCGGCTGCCTTCGTCCGCTCGTTCATCTACAAGAACTTCAATCCTTTTGTGGAAGCCGGTCCGGGAGCCTTTATCTTCCTTCCGATCCGCAACTCCGGCACCACCTCGCTGGACGTGAAGCAGCAGACCCAGGTGGGCGGCATCTACGGCGCCGGCTTTGCGTATGAAGTGAGTCCCAGCTTTGACGTGCGCGTTGAGTATCGCGGCATGGTCACAAAGGTGCCCAGCTTCGGTGACGGAGCGCTCTCAACGAACCGCTGGTACAACATCTCCGACCCGGTGATTGGCGTTGCGTACCACTTCTAAGCCGTAAGCAGCAGGGGCAAAATCAAAAAGGGACGGGCGCATCGCCTGTCCCTTTTTTGTTGTTGAATTTCATCAACCGGTCTTGCGATCGCCCCGATTAGTCGTGGTTTTCTTCTGTGCGCGCTTCGCGGTAGCGTCCGAGTTCTTTCACCATGCCGCAGTGCCGTCCCAGCGCCTCGAGCACGCGCTCTTCCTCGGCCGCGCCGTGAATCTGGCAATCCACGTAGAAGATGTACTCCCAGGGCTTGCCGTGGACAGGCCGCGACTCGATCTTGGTCAGGTTGGTACCCAGCGCCTTGAGCTCCAGCAGGGCATCGGAGAGCGATCCCGGCCGGTTCACCAGAGAGAAGGCGAGGCTGATTTTATTGGCCTCGGGATCGATTTGGGCTTCAGCAGCGCGGAGCACGAGGAGGAACCGGGTATAGTTTTCCGGGTTGTCCTCAATTCCGGCGCTGAGAATCTGCGCCCCGTAGCACTCCGCTGCGGCGGCGCTGGCAATGCCGGCGGCGTGCATATCCCGCTGCTCCATGACGTGCTTCACGCTGCCCGCCGTGTCGTAATACGCAAAGGCGCTCATCTCCGGGTGGCTGGCCAGGAAGCGACGGCACTGTGCAAGCGCAACGGGGTGTGAATAGACGCGCTTGAGGGCGTAGAGTTGGGCGCCGGGCATGGCAATTAGGTTGTGCCGGATGCGCAGCAGCGTCTCCTGCACAATCTTCACGTTGTGCTCCAGCAGCAGGTCAAAGTGCTCGGAGACGGATCCGGCGAGGCTGTTCTCGATGGGGATGGCGGCTGCGTCGACCTTGCCGCTGGAGAGCGCCGCAAACACCTCGGCGGAGAGCGAAAATGGGACGATCTCCGCGCCCTTGACCAGCTTCATGGCCGCCTCGTGGCTGAAGGCCCCCAACTCTCCCTGTATGGCAACGCGCATTCCTGTCTCCATTGCTTCCGCGCGGGCCAATGCCCGCAGACTGTCATCGGGACTTCAGGTATCCGGATCGCGTTTCTGCGATCCGGTGAGCAAACAAGAAAATCCTACCGCTTCAGCCAGACATCTGCAGCCACAAAGGCCAGAAATACCATGGCAATCACACCGTTCATGGTGAAGAATGCAGCGTTCAGGCGGCGCAGGTCGCGGGGCGAGACGAGAGAGTGCTCATAGCCCAGCAGCAAAGCCACTGCAACGACGCCGAGCCAACCCGCCAGGTGGAAGTCGAACAGCCACCCAAACCATAGGAGCAGCGCCAGCATGGCCAGGTGCATCAGTCGCGCCATCCAGAAGGCAGCGGGAATCCCCACCGACTGCGGCAGGCTGTAGAGGCCAGCGTTCCGGTCATGGTCGTAGTCCTGGCAGGCGTAGAGCACGTCAAAGCCGCCTACCCACAGCATTACGGCTGCGGTAAGCACCAGAATGCGGGCGTCGAGGCTGCCGCGCACGGCGATCCATGCGGCGGAGGGGGCCAGTCCCAGCGCAAGGCCCAGCACCAGGTGCGACCAGCGGGTCACCCGCTTCATGTAGCTGTAGCCGAACAGGACGAGTAGGACCAGAGGCGACAGGTACAGGGTGAGCCGGTTCAGCTCAGCGGCAGCCGCCAGAAAGCCCAGCGTCATTACGCAGATGAAGACCAGCACAAACTGGCGGGTCAACAGGCCCGCGGGAATTGCCCGGGTCTTTGTCCGGGGATTGGCGGCATCGAGGTCGGCATCGGCCCAGCGATTAAAGGCCATGGCTGCGGAACGTGCCGTGACCATGGCCAGCAGAATCCAGCCCAGGGTGCGACCTGCCGGCAGTCCATGAGCGGCCAGCAAGGCCGCGGTGAGTGCAAAAGGCAACGCGAAGATGGAGTGTTCCCACTTGATCATCTCCAGCGTGGTGCGTATTTTTCCCAGAGTTCCCTGCATCATGATTCTCTCTATCGAGTGTAAAGGGACGTGCGCATGGTCCTTTGCGGTATACTGCCTCGTTCTCCCATTGCGCATGAAGCCGTCACTCCCCCTGTGGTTTTTCTCGCTCGCCTCGCTGGTTATGCTGGCGCCCGCGCTGCATGCACAGCAGCCTGCGCCGAGCCAGATTCAGGCACGCAAAATGCTGTACAACAACGGCCAGCACACGCTTTCCGCGTGGGAGAGCTATCCCGTGCGCACGGTGGATGCGCTGACCCCCCGGCCCAGGGCGATTCCTGTGGATCGCTACGGCGGGCGCGCCGACCGCGACGTCCCGCAGACCGGCTTCTTCTACACGGCAAAGATTGCCAACCGCTGGTGGTTTGTTGATCCGGATGGGCACCCTTACCTGAATAACGCGGTCGATGCAGTTGCGCCGGGCAAGTCGCCGCGCTCCGAGGCTGCGCTGCAACTAACTTTTGGCACGCACCAGGACTGGATGGACCAGACCGAGCGGCTGCTGCTGCAGGATAGCTTCAACGGGGTCGGCGCCTGGTCTGACGTGGACCTGCTGCGAGCTTCAGCTCTGCAAGCAGTTAGACCCCTGGCGTATACGATCAATCTGGACATCATGAGCTCCTATGGGGCTACACGTGGCGGCACGCATCAGGCTGCCGGCCATAAGGCCTATCCGCAGGACACTGTTTTCATCTTTGACCCGGACTTCAGGACCTTTGCGCTGCACTATGTGGCCACGCATGTGGCTGCGTACCGCAACGATCCCAACCTGCTGGGCTACTTCTCAGATAATGAGATCCCTCTGCTGCGCTCCAACCTGGACGGCTTTCTCAGCCTGCCTGCCAGCGATCCGGGCCATCGCGCCGCCGTGCAGTGGATGCATCAGCACCATGCCAAAAAGCCCACCGATGTGTTGCGCGCGGAGTTTCTGCAGTTTGAGGCGGAGCGCTACTTCGGCATTGTGGCTGCGGCTATTCATCATGCCGATCCCAACCATCTTTATCTGGGCTGCCGCTTCTATGGCCAGCAACTGCACGATCCCGAGTTGTTCCGGGCTATCGGTCCTTTTGTCGGCGCGGTTTCGATCAACGTCTATGGCATCTGGCAGCCCCAGCCCGATCTCACCAGTATGTGGCTGAGCCAGTCTGGCAAGCCCTTCCTGGTGACGGAATTTTATGCCAAGGCGGAAGACTCCGGGATGCCCAACCGTACCGGGTCCGGCTGGCTGGTGCATACCCAGAATGACCGCGGACTTTTCTACCAGACCTTTACCCTGGCTCTGCTGCAATCGCGTTCCTGCGTGGGCTGGCAGTGGTTCAAGTATCAGGACAACGATCCGGAAGATACCCATGCCGATCCGTCCAACGTGGACTCGAACAAGGGTATTGTGAATCGGTTTTACCAGCCCTATACGCCGCTGCTGGAACGCATGGAAGAACTCAACCGTCACATGTATGGCGCTGTGGATGCGTTGGATTCCGGTATCGGCGCTGCAGTTGGGAAGTAGATCTCCCGCGCAGCGTGTCCACCAGGATTACTGCAATTGCGCACTGCTTACTCCTGTCTTCGCATGCCGGGGAATCAGCCGGACCAGTTCTACGCCATGCGCTGCAACGGTGCGTGAGAAGCTGCCCCGGGCGGTGCCGAGGTTGCGTTCCCGCCACACGTCACGAACGCGTTGCGCGCCGGTTAGTTGAGCGTCCTGCCAACTGATCGAGACGGTGCGCGGCGCTTCCGTGAGATTGAACAACCCCACGGCCAGCGATCCATCCTGAAGCGGCTTGGCCAGCACCAGATCCTGCGCGGTTTTGCGGAGGATGCGCGCCTGCCTGCCCAGCGTATCCTGATCGATATCGATGACTTCAGGATTGCACAGCACGTTGAGCGTGAAGGGATCCAGCTTGCTCATATCGCCAGAAAAGAACAGCGGTGAAGCCATCAGCGACCACATGGACATGTAGCTGTACTGCTCATCCGGCGTCAATGTTGTGTGCCGGGCGGGTGCATTCTGGTTGCGCGCATTGCCCACCATGCCGATGAGGATGTAGTCCGGATCGTTCCATCCGCCGGGCTGGGCATACTCGCTGAGTTCGGCGTTGGCCAGGCCGATGCGATAGAAGCCGGGCAGGGAATTGCCGCGTTCCAGGCCAAGGTCGCCGGTGGTACGCCAGGAGTTGCCGCCCACTTGCTTGCCCCACTGCCACACGTCACCCTTGCCGTACTCACACATATTCAAGACAACGTCGCGGTCAGCGTGTTGCAGGAGTCCACCCATGAGGCGATAGGGCTTCTGCAACTCTGCGAGTTGGCTCGTGTTGGCGACGTGGCTGTAGCTGCACAGGTCATACTTCAGCAGATCAAAGCCCCACTGCGCGAACTGTGCCGCATCCTGCTGCTCATGCTGGTAGGAGCCTTCGTATCGGGCGCATGTGAGCGGTCCCGGCGAGGAGTAGATGCCTGCCTTCAGTCCGAGCGAATGGATGTAGGCGGTGAGAGCGCTCATGTCTGGAAAGCGGCTATTGGGCAGGATGCGCCCCTGGGCATCGCGCACCGGGCCGCCTGTTTGCGGATCGTTGGAGTTCGGCTTGCGCGCCCAGCAGTCGTCGATGTCGATGAACTGGTAGCCGTAGTCGGCCATGCCGGAGTCGATCATGGCGCGTGCCGCCGTGCGCACGTCGGTATCGCTGATGTGGCCGTAATAGGTGTACCAGTCGTTCCATCCCATCTGCGGCGTCAGGCCAATGGTCTGTCCGACGACGATGGTCAAGCTGCGCCGAGTTTTGCCGTGATGGTTGCGGGCTTGCAGAACGACGGAGTATTTCCCGGGCTTGGCCGGGGCCATGCCGGTGATGACGCCGGTGTTGGGGTCGAGCTGTAAGGTGGCCGGGAGATCGCGCGCGGAGAAGCGCATGGGGCGAGCGCCGGTGCAGGGAATCCGGTAGAGGAACGGGTGCCCGGGGCGCACGCCGTACACTCTGGGTCCGTGAATGCCAGGTTCAGGGCCAGCAGGAGGCGTACGGAAGTCCTTGGGTTGCTGCGCCTGCGCCAAGACGGCGATGAAGGCGGTGAGCAAACCGGCAAGGAGAAACCCAATGCGACGATGATATTTTGCTGAGAACACGGCATCCTCTACGGGCAGAGCAAGAGGAGCGGCGAAGGCTCGGTATCCTGCCTGCACATTTCGTGTACGTTAACGCAAGAAGGGTAGTGTGGCCGTGGCGCGGCTGTCAACCACTCCGCCTGCTTGCCAGTGAGCCTCTGGAGACTGGGCCCCGGC
>DAIDGZ010000064.1 GCA_027452125.1 Acidobacteriaceae bacterium
GGTGCGGTGCTCAACGCCGACCTGTGCATCCCGGAGCATCCGCAGGGGGCGGTGCTATTTGCCCATGGAAGCGGGAGCAGTCGCCGCAGCCCGCGGAATCAGTATGTGGCCGGCGTGCTCCAGGCCAGCGGCATGGCGACGTTGCTGCTCGACCTTCTCACGGATACCGAGGAGATTATCGACGCGCAGACGCGGCACCTGCGGTTCGATATCCACCTCCTAAGCCGGCGGCTGCACCGGGCGGGCGTGTGGCTGATGAGCCGGCGCGAAATGGAAGGCGTGAAGCTGGCCTGCTTTGGTGCAAGCACCGGCGCGGCGGCGGCCCTGATGCTGGCAGCGGAGATGAAAGAGATCGCGGCGGTGGTCTCGCGCGGCGGACGTCCCGATCTGGCTGGTCCGGCGCTAAGGCGCGTGAATGCCCCGGTGCTGCTGATTGTGGGCGGAAACGATGAGACGGTGCTCGAACTCAACCGCGAGGCCTTAACGCGCTTACCCGGGCACAAGAAGCTGGACATCGTACCCGGCGCAACGCATCTGTTCGAAGAGCCTGGAGCGCTGGAACAAGTGGCGCACCTGGCGCGGAACTGGTTCGGGCGCTATCTTGCGAGCGAGCAGTTTACGCGCCGCGCCGCCTGAAGGCTGCCTCGGAACTCTTCTGGGAGTGGATTACGCCGTGGCCTGCACCAGGAGGCACGTGATGTTGTCCTGCCCGCCGGCTTTGTTGGCCGCTTCCACGAGACGGGAACAGCGTTCTTGCACGGATCCCTTCAAGGCGAGCAGGCTTTGAATCGTCATATTGGTCAGCTCGCGCGTGAGCCCGTCGGAGCAGAGAAGGAATAGGTCGCCGGGCTCGACGTCGAGCGTGAAGAAATCGGGCATGACGTCTGGCTGTGTGCCGAGTGCGCGGGTAATCATATTGCGCATCGGCGATCGCTGTGCCTGGAGGGGAGTCATGCGTCCCATGCGAACCTGCTCCTCCACCACCGAGTGATCCAGAGTGACCTGCTCTAGGTGGGCCCGCTGGAGGCGGTAACAGCGGCTGTCGCCCACGTTGATGATGCAGACGCGGTTCTCTTCCGCCAGGAGCGCCACCATGGTGGTGCCCATTCCGTTGAGCCGCTCATTGCGGAGTGCGCGCGTGTAGATGGCTCGATTGGCCGCTTCCACCGCGGCGCCGCCCGCTATTTCAAGAGCAGCTCCACGCCGGCGCGCGCATAACGCTGCCAGCACCTCGTCCACTGCAATGGCGCTGGCGATCTCTCCTGCCGCCGCGCCGCCCATGCCGTCGCACAGCACGAATGCTCCGTGTTCGACGGAGTAGCCGAATGCATCTTCGTTGGAAGGTCGCTTGCGTCCGCGATCGGTGACCGCTGCGGCAATGTAATGAAGCTCGGCAGTAGGCAAAACGAAACTCCCGCAGCCCAGTTTACATGCCGGGTCAAATCGGCTCAGGGCTCGCGTTCAGCGCGAGGCCCGGTGCAACTGGGGCGGGGAATCGATCACCGGGGGCGGAGCGGGAAGGTCGAAAACTTGAACCTTGCCGTCCATGATGATGGCGACGCGTCGCCCGGACGGGGAGATGGCCACATTTCCTCCGGCATCGAAGATGGGGCTGGCCGCCGCGCGCAAGACCAGCTTGCCGGTGGCCGCGTCCATCACCTGCACATCCTGGCCTTTGATGTCGTCGCTGCCGAGCGGAGCCATGGCATTCACCGCATGATCCACCAGCAGGCTTTCCCACGCCAGGCGCAGGCCGTTGGCGCTGGTGGCGAGCCTGGGCCACGCTACAGGGATGTTCGGGGGCGAATCCCACAGATGATGTCCGCTGGTGGAGAGAGCAACAAGCCTGGGATTGCCTTCGTCACCGCAGGTGGTGGCCAGGAACTCGCGGGCCGAGATGAACTGAAAGACGGGGGAGCAGATGGACTGCACTTGGCCGGCGGGGGAGCGCCCACCGTCGAAGCGATTCAGGTCGACGGACCACGCCATGCCCTGCCCACGCAGCGGCTCAAGATAACCATCGCCATTGATGGGCAGATGAATCGGATCGCGAATGCGTCCTACCAGCATCACCTTACCGGTGTCTCGCCGCAGGATGCGGAGCACCAGGTCTTTGCGTCCCTCGCTGGAAGCATTGTCCTGGGTGATTTGCGCCCGCGCCGTCTCCGGACTGCCCACGGTTGCCGGGGCTGGCTTCTGATCCTGTGGTTCATTGGAGATGGTTACCAGGTATTGCGCCGCGGGATCTGTCTCGACCGCGAGCACCGGCCCGGGAAATTGCAGGAATGGCTTGAGCTGCAGCGATGCGTCGCCCAGCGAAAGCATGTTGCGATCACGAAAGAGGAACTGCCCGTTGGCGAGCATGTAGACATACCGGTCGCGGTCATGGACCGTCCAGAGGGTCTCCGCTTCGATTCCGCCATCCGGTAGGTGCAGGACGACGGCGCGGATGCGGCGCTCGAATATGTTTCCCTGCTTGCTGGGATTGCGTTCGATGAGAGTGGGGACACGGAACGTGAAGAGCAACCTGTTTTCGCCGATGAAATCCAGCGAGACGAGCGCTTCACGCGCGCCCAGGTAAGCTTCGCCGGGCGCCGCAAACCCCAGCGGCTCTGCTGGGATATTGAAGGATGGTTGCAGGGTGGCGCGCAGCGGCGGAGGCGGAGGCGCCTTCTTTCGCTTTGCGTGGACGGCTGGCCCAGCGAATAGAAAGCACGTGGCCATCGCCAGCGCATAAGCCGCTCGTGCCCGAATCGTTCGCTTGGAATGCCGCAATTCCATCCTTGTATTCTCTCTTATATCTAGCCTTTTTGTGGAGCGCGAGTTGTCTCGTCAACCGTTCCCGTGTTCCACCGCAATATCGTATGCGACAGTAAAGGAGAATGTCGCGCCAAACCAATCCAACCACCCGCACACTCGTGCTCGGCTACAGCGCCTGCGCCCTGGCCGGCTGCCTGTGGGGTACCGGCTTTTACTTTGGACGGCTGGCGCTGAATGAGATGAGCGTGGAGTACATGGTGCTCTATCGCTTTGCGTTTGCGTGCCTGGGCATGCTGCCAGTCCTTCTGACCCACCGCGTCCACCTCACACGCCAGGAACTCCGTCTGCTCCTGATCTGCGCTGCTATTGGCATTCCCATCCAATTTTTGCTCCAGTTTCACGGCCTGGCAATGACAACCGTCAGCCATGCGGCGCTCATGGTCGGCTGCATCCCGGTGCTGCTGGCTGGCGCCTCTGCTGTTTTTTCGGACGAGCACCTTGACTGGATTGGCTGGCTCGCCCTCGTCGGCTCGACGGTCGGCGTATGCCTCGTTGTACTCGGCAAGCACAGCGTTGCCGCTTCTGTCTTCCATCCGACGTTGCGCGGCGATCTGCTGGTCGTGCTGTCGCTCTGCCTTTCCGTCGGCTGGGTCATTCTCAGCAAGAGACTCATGCTCACGCACAGCCCGCCGGTAGTCACTGCCTACACCATTCTCGCGGGCACGCTGATGCTGGCCGCGTGGGTGCTGGGGCCGCTCGCGCTCAAGCCGTGGATCCCCAACAACAGCGCGCCGATTCCGTTCGCCCACATCAGTGGTGTGGCGTGGACCGCGCTTGCTCTCAGCGGCCTTGCATGCACGGCCACGACAACCCTTCTGTGGAATTGGGGCATCCATCATGTCCCGGCCTCGCGCGCCGGTGTGTTTCTCAACATCGAGCCGGCCCTCGGCTCGTTTCTTGGGGTGAAGCTGCTCGGGGAGCGACTGGGGCCGAACGCATGGCTCGGTGGCGCTCTGATTCTGGCTGCTGCTGTAACGCTCACCACCCGCACACGCGAGCCGCAGCCCGCCGTTATCCTCGAATAGTCGAACCAGCATCTAAGACTGGCAGTATGGGTAGTACGTGGTTGCTAAATATTCGGGCCCACTCTATAGATAGAAATTGCTCCTCACCGGGACGGACCCGCCGCAGAGACCTGGCAGAATTGGCGGGAATCTATGCACTCATCCTCCTCGTCGTATGGACGCCGCGCCCCTGGGACATTGCCGTATGGGCGATCGCTTCGCTGATTACCGCCGTGGTGGTTGGGATGTCTTATGACGGCCTGAGATCGATGGGAATTTGCACGTACAACTTGATGCGGTCACTCTGGGCTGTGCCTGTGTCGCTGGCCATCGGCGCAGCCGCGGTCTTCTGCGCCATGTACCTGCACACGCTGCATCTGCCCGGCAGCACAGCGGTCCTCGTGGGGCACTTCGGGCTCTACGCGGTGTGGGCCATGGTGCAGCAGCTTATGCTGCAATATTTCTTTCTGGCCCGTGCTATGCGGCTTCTCCATAGCAGCAGTCCGGCGGTGGCGCTCACCGCGGGGCTGTTTGCGGTGGCGCATCTTCCCAACCCGGTGCTGACGATCATCACCTTCATCTGCGGCCTGGCGGCGTGCTATTTCTTTTTGCACTACCGCAATCTATGGCCGCTGGCAGTTGCCC
>DAIDGZ010000065.1 GCA_027452125.1 Acidobacteriaceae bacterium
CCCAGACGTTGGTGTGCGCCCACTGCGCCGTGCCGCCGCTCCAGCGCATCTCCGTCAACTGCTGCCCGCCCGGGCCGATGATGTAGGACGCGGTCAGGGTGAAATTGTTTTGGGTCGTGTCGCACGACAACTGGCCGTTGACCAACTGAATCTTCCCTTTGGCTACGCGGTTGCCATCCGCATCGTAAAGATATTGCGTGATGCCCGTCTGCGGAGCGGGAGGGCGGGTTTCAGCCAAGGGCAGCGGGCGGGTAGGCATGCGGGATGATGCTACATGAAGGATGCGCCTGTTTGCGAGGGGATAGGTACGCCGGGCCTTCTGCTGGCTTGATGGCGAATACATTCTATTATCGCTGGGGCAGCTCTGCGCCGTCCCTACGGGACTTTTGGGCTTGATGCCGCCGTTTCCCCACGCTGCAGCGCGGGGCTAACTACCGTTGCGCCTACGGCGCGGGTGGTGTGCTTGTGCTGGCTCGTTGGGAGATTTGGTCTCCCAGGTGCCCAACGGCGAGGCACCTGGGGCAACCGGGGGGTGCGGGGGAACGTACCCTCTTTCTCCAGCACGTGGGGGAGCGGGCGTTTGTGGCGATGCGAAGAATGAGAAGAGCAACCGCGGATTCTTCGCTTACCACCCCCAAACTGAAAGGCGTTTGGGGGCCCGTGCGCTCAGAAGGACAGCGGCTGGGGAGGGGGGCGGACATTTGCAGGGGCTGCGTGTGCTGGGCTGTTGGGAGATTTGGCTTCCCAGGTGCCCAACGGCGAGGCACCTGGGGCAACCGGGGGTGCGGGGGAACTTGCCTTTCTTTCCCGGCGCGTGGGGTGGGGGGCCGGGTTTAGCGCAGGTGGCCCCAGCTGAAGTAGTGGCCGATGATGCCTTTGACGATCCAATGGTCGGTGGCGGCGGTGGGGCCGATGCCGGCGCCGAAGTTGATCTCCCACTTGGGGGAGACGTTGAGGTCAAAGGCGGAGAAGATCTGCTGTTGCTGGTTGTGGAGGCTGGCGATGTTGGTGATGCTGCCGTAGTCGGCGTAATACTCAATGCCGCTGGCGACCACCTTGGTGAAGTTGTAACTGACTTTGGCGGCAGGGGAGAAGTCGATGCCGAGGTTGACGTCGGGGCCGTGCCAGGTGCGCTCCAGGGCCGGGTTGACGGCGAAGTACCACTTGCCGACCTGCTTGTCGACGATGGGTCGAATCTCCCAGGTCCAGGTGTCGGGCGAGAATTTGGCGCGCTGGTAGCCGACCTCCATGGAGAGGCTGACGCCGACGGGCCAGTGCCACTGGTCGGGCACGCGGACGCGGGGGCGGATGTGGTCGCCGACCCACTGGGCGCCGAGGCCGCTCTGCTCGCTGGTGAAGACGTAGAAGCCGACCTCGGACCACTTGTTGATGCCCTGGGTGATCTCGAGGGTTTCGTGTTCGGCGTGATTGGTGGCGGCTACGCCGCCGGGCGTCTGGAGGTGGCCTTCGGCGGTGTAGTTGGAGTGCAGCTCGACCATGGTGGTGCGGGGCGGCACGGTGTCTGACCCGTATACCTGAATCTCGTAGTTGCCCTGGGCGTGGGCTGTGGAAGCGGCGAGACAGGCGAAGAGCAACAGGGCAAAAGCAGAAAGAAAGCGCTTCAAGCAAGCTCCTTGTGGATGGCGGCTGAGCCGCTCGAAATGGGGTCCTGAGATGCCGGACCGGGGAGTTTGGGCATCGGCCGTCTGTGCGGGCGATGCGGCCGCAGATTTCCGGCCGTTCGGGCCGAGAGGATTGCAGACAAACGGGCGCGTACTAGGGTTTATCGACATATAGGGGTGGTCATGGTTGCGAGAGAAAATCGGACCAGACAAAGCCGAGCCCGAAGGCTGTGGTGGACCACCGTCGAGGGCGAGAATGCAGTATGGGCCGATTTTCGCCGCAACCCTTCGGGCTGGGGCCATTTTTCCTTATTTCTGCGTCACTCGTCGCTAGCAGACACCCGGTATCCACCCCAGCGCACACAGATCGTGCGCCGGGGGCCCCGGTATGCGTCGCTTCTCGCTCCTTGAATTAAGAAAAAATGGCACCCAGCCATGGACATCCCTATATGTCGATACACCCTAGTCAAAGCACTGCCAGACTTCGGCGGCGTCGAGGAGGAAGCCCTTGACCGGACCGGAGCCGGCGATGTGGAGGCCGGTTTCCACGCGCGGCGCGGCGCTCGGCGCATAGATGTGCACGGCGCGGGCGACGGGATCGACGAGCCAGGCAAGCTGGACGCCGTTGGCCAGCCAGGTTTCCATCTTCTCCATCAGATGAGCGAGGGTATCGCTCTCTGAGTGCAGTTCGCTGACAAAGGCGGGGGCGAGGCGGAGGAAGCGGGCACGTTCCTCACGGGTGAGGCCCTGCCCCTGCTCGGCGGTGATGTAGGCGGCGTCGGGGCTGAGCACGGAGCCGTCTGGCAGGAAGAAGCCGCCGCTTGAGTCGAAGACGCGGCCGCGGCGATGATTTTTCCACCAGTTGTTAAGCTGCCAGGTAATCTCTGCGTTGCCGCTGCTGGTTGATCCGCCTGCGGGTGCGTTCACGAGGATGGCTCCTTCCTTGCTGCGTTCGAGCGAAGCGCCATCGCACTGCTGGCTCATCCGCTCGAACTCCTCATCGCTGAGCGGAGGATGCAGCACGATGCTGCGCTGGGGAAGGACCGGGATTTCGAGGAACGCGTTCATAGCGGGACACGGCTCCGGGTCGTGTCAGTATTTTGGCATAGATGGATCGATTTGTTCCGCCCAGGCGGTGATGCCGCCGGCCAGGTTGACGACTTTGGGGTAGCCGGCCTGCTGGAGGAACTCGGCGGCGCGCTGACTGCGTCCGCCCATCTTGCAGTGGATGATGATCTCGCGGTCGCGATCGATCTCTCCCATGCGCTGGGGGACATCGTTGAGCGGGATGAGCGTGCCGCCGAGGTTGGCGATCTGGTACTCGTGGGGCTCGCGCACATCCAGGATGTAGGGCTTTTCGCCTGCGTCAATCTTCTGCTTGAGTTCATGCACACTGATCTGCGGAATGCCGTTCTTCACCTTCTGCTCCTCTGGGTTGGCTGGGGGAATGCCACAGAACTGATTGTAGTCAATCAGCTCTGTGAGCGTGGGGTTGGCGCCGCACACCGGGCAATCGGGATTCTTGCGCAGCTTCAGCTCGCGGAAGTGCATGGCCAGGGCGTCCACCAGCAGCAGGCGGCCGGCGAGCGAGTCACCCTTGCCGAGGATGAGCTTGATGACCTCAGTGGCCTGGATGACGCCGAGCAGGCCGGGCAGGATGCCGAGCACACCGCCCTCGGCGCAACTGGGCACCATGCCGGGCGGCGGCGGCTCGGGATAGAGGCAGCGGTAGCAGGGGCCGTCCTGTGTGGCAAAGACGCTGGCCTGGCCCTCAAAGCGGAAGATGGAGGCGTAGGCGTTGGGCTTGCCCAGCAGCACGCAGGCATCGTTGACCAGGTAGCGGGTGGGGAAGTTGTCCGTGCCGTCGGCGACGATGTCGTAGTTTCTGAGGATATCGAGGGCGTTGGCGCTGCTGAGGCGGAGGCTGTGCCGCTCCACGCGCAATGCGGGGTTCAGCGCGGTCAGTTTTTCCTCGGCGGAGTCCAGCTTGCTGCGGCCGATGTCGGGGGTGGAGTGGAGAATCTGCCGCTGCAGGTTGCTGGCTTCGACGGCGTCGAAGTCCACCAGCCCCAGGGTGCCCACGCCGGCGGCGGCCAGGTAGAGGGCCAGGGGCGAACCCAGTCCACCTGCGCCGACGCAGAGCACGCGCGCGGCCTTGAGGCGCTGCTGGCCCTCCATGCCCACCTCGGGCAGGATGAGGTGGCGGGAGTAGCGGGTCAGGTCGTCGGGAGTGAGCTCAGGCAGAGCGGACATAGGCTTTTTCTCAGAGGCCGCGGGGTGCATGGCCACTCTCAGTGTAGCGAGAATGGGCGGAAAAGCAGCGGCCCCGGGAGTAAGCCGGGGCCGGAGGAGAAGTGCGATGAGGGAGCCGGTTACGGCTTGGCCTTCTTGGCTGCGGCCGGCTTGGCGGGTGCAGCGGACTTGGGCTGCCAGAAGCCGGGGTCGGCCTTGACCCAGGCGTCGGGCGGGTAGCTCTGGGCAGGATTGATGGCGAAGAGCTCGGAATCAGAGCTCTCGACGCAGTCGGCGATGCTCTGGGAGAGCTTCTTCATTCCTTCGTCGCCCACGGCGTCACGGAACTTTTTGCCCTCGGCGAAGCCCTCGTCGATCTCGGCCATGGACTTGTCGGCGCTGAACATGGTGTACGTGTCACCGCCACCGTAGGTCAGCTCGTACATGGCCCAGTTGGCGTTGGTGCCGGCCTTCTTATGGGCGGCAATCACCATCTTCACCAGTTCACTGAACTCATGGGCATGCCCGGGGCGTACGTGGAAGGCGGTGATCTCCATGAAGCGGTCGGAGGAGAGATCCGCGCGGGGATTCAGGCTGAGGTCGTCATCGTAATAGAAGATGAAGTGGTCCACGTTGTCGAGCAGCGCATCGTCGGCTATGGAGTTGCGAGTCAGCTCGGCTTCCAGCCCCGGGTATTTGCTCATGGAATCGTGGCTCTTCTGCATGGCGTCAAAGGAGTCATGGCCGCTGATGTAGAGCACGCGATTTTTGCCGGTGATGGAGGACAGCGCGATGTAGTGCTCGGGCGACTTGGCGCGGCGCAAGGCGTCGACGAAGGCGCTCTCTGTGTGGCTATGCGCTGTGCCCTTGCCCAGCTTGACATACTCGCGGTTGATGTAAAGCACCTTGGGCATGGTGGTATCCTGCTGCGCCGCGGCAACTGTGCCGCCAACAACCGCCAGAGAAACGACACCGAAGAAAATGGAACGGAGACTGAGCATCTACGGGTACCTCCTTTGATTTACCAGAGGGCAGGCGCAGACGGGGGATTTGGGGAGAAAGCGCATCAACTCTGGCGTGTGGCGATTATGTGGGGGCAAATGCATGAAAGTAAATAAAAATTTGCGGCGGAGATGCAATTATTCCGTGGCGATATGCAGGGGAAGCTGGACGAAATGCTTGTCCTCTTCGCCGGCGCCGGCCAGCAGCCAAGCGGCTGTTTCGGCAGCGTGGCCCAGGGCGACACTGGTGATGACATAGCAGCAGCCGAGCCAATGCGCCTCGGCGAGGTCGGCGGCGGACCACTGCGCCGAGTGGTTGGGGTGGGAGTGGTAGAAGCCTGCGATCTCCAACTGCTGCGCGCGTGCCTGATGCAGGATGCGCACGAGTTCCGTGGGGGCAATGGCGTAGCGGTTGTGTGCCGCATCGGCGCGGATGTTGGTGGCGTGCACCGCCGCGTACACCAGCCAGCCGTGCGGCGCAGCCTGCCCCAGCAGTACTCCGCAGCACTCGCGGGGATAGGCCTCCTCGGCATGGACGCGCAGGGCATAGTAGACGGGCTGCGGGATGTGGAGCGCGGGCATGCGTGGGGTAATGGTACAACCGCGCGCCGGCGCATGGCGCCAGGTTACGCACCGGGAATCATGCTTTCCACGTGGCTTCCCAGACAGATGTTTGCGTGCAGATTCAATGATTTCGAAAGCCGGGCAGGGAGGGGCACACTTTCGTGGGAGTGAAACTACAACGAGAAATATTGTATTAAACTTAAAAGTGAGATCCCCAAAGCAAGAAAAAGTAAGGACTGTGCGTTTGCATACATAGCCAATCGTGTCTCCGTGCGTTGGTGCATCGATGCCCGACCCGTGCGCGCTGAGGGAGACCGGCTAATTCTGGAGATATAGAAGCGGGGTAATTTATGCAGGGTGACTCGTGCGGCTTTCACGAGCCCTTTAACTCGATTGACTGGACTGCAATTGAGACGGTGCTGGACGCGACGCCGATCCCAGTGTGCCTATTGATCGCGGGCTCTATTTTCTACGTTAATTCTGCTTTTCTTCGTCTGGTTCAGGCTGAAAGCGGGCGGGTGCTGGCGCAGAACTTTACCGACCTGTCGCCGTGCGCCTTTGCCGAGGAGATCAGCGCCGAGGGTGCGGCCGGTGGCAAGGGGCAGGCTCTTGTGCGCAGTTCCAGCGGCGAACTGCTCTCGGTGGAGGCAACGGCGGTGCCGGTTGTTGTGCAGGGAAGGCGCTTGATGCAGGTGAGCTTGACCGAGGCGGGGCGGCCGATGCCGGGAAGCCAGAAGCGCCAGCTTCTGCGCCAGGTGATGAGCAGCACCCGCGACTGCGTCAAGATTCTGGGCTTGGATGGGACGCTGCGCTGGATGAATCCCGAGGGGCAGGAGCGGATTGGGATCACGGATTTCCGGCAGGTTGCAGGCACATCCTGGCTTGACTTCTGGGGTGGCGAGGATCGGGAGGCGGCGGTTGCGGCGATCGAGCAGGCCCGCACGGCGGGGCATGGCCGGTTTGTGGGAGCATTGCTGACCCGTGGGGGCGAAGAGACCTGGTGGGACACATCGATTACGCCGGTACTGGCCGAGTCCGGCAAAGCCAACGCCCTGCTGGCTGTCTCCCGTGAGGTGACGGTGCAGCGCAGGGCCGAGGTGGAACTGAACCATACTTCCCAACTGCTGCGGATTATCGTGGACCGGGTGCCGGCATTCATCTCCTACCTGGATGCCGAGGGTCGCTACCGGTGGATTAATCGCAGCTACGAGGAGTGGTGTGGGATTAGCGCACGCGACATTGAGGGCCATGACTGGCATGAGGTTCTCAAAGACAGATTCGGCGAGGAGTATGTGGCGCGGCTGCGACCGTATGTTGAGGCGGCGCTGACCGGGACAGCGGTGAGCTTTGAGGCGTATGCGGAGTTTGATGGCAGCAGGCACGAACTGCTGATCTCCTACTCGCCGGACTGGGATGATGCAGGTCAGGTGCGCGGATTTGTGGTTCTGACCACCGATCTGTCAGAGCAGCGCCGCGCGCAGGAGCAGTTGCAGGCAAGTGAAGAGCGATTCCTCACGCTGGCGGGAGCGCTGCCGTCGATCGTATGGGCAGCTACGCCTGCCGGGGAGCTGGACTACATCAGCGAGCGGTTCCGGGAGAACACCGGACTCGCTCCTGAAAGAGTTCACGGCGAAGCCTGGGTGGAGGTGATGCATCCCGGCGATCTGCCCGCTGTGATGCAGAACTGGCAGGCCTGCCTGCAAAGCGGAAACACGTTTGAGAGCAAGTACCGCATCCGGCAGGCTGATGGCAGCTACCGCTGGTACCTGGGACGCGGCCTGGCGCAGCGGAATAGCGCAGGCAAGATCGTTCGCTGGGTGGGTGTCTCCATGGACATTCATCAGCAGGTGATGGCAGAGCAGGCCGTTCTGGAGAGCAAGCAGAGATACAAATCGCTCTTCAATGGGAACCCGCTGCCCATGTGGACGTATGACCCGCAGACGCTGCGCTTTCTGTCAGTGAATGAGGCAGCGGCGCACACCTATGGGCACTCCAGCGAAGAGTTTCTGCGGATGCGGGTGACGGATCTGTATCCGCGTGAGGAGATGGCGGGTCTGAGCCACGCCGAACTGGCAGCGCACTGGGGGATGCTGCTGGGCCGCGTGCGCCATCGGCGCAAAGATGGCAGTTTGTTCTGGGCCGAGGTGGCAGAGCACACCATTCGCGAAGGGGAGATCGCGACCCACCTGGTGGTGGCGCAGGACATCAGCGAGCGTGTGCGGCTGCATGAAGAGTTGCAACGCCGGGTGAATCACGATCCCCTGACCGGATTGCCCAATCGCACGCTGCTCAAAGACCGCTTTCAACAGGCGGTGTCGCGGGCCAACCGGCATGGGCGCAAGGTTGCCCTGATGGCTATCGACTTTGACCGGTTCAAACAGATTAATGACACCTTCGGCCATCAGACCGGCGATGAGTTTCTGGTGGCGGGCGCCTACCGGATTCGCGCACGGCTGCGCGAATCGGACACATTGGCACGCATCAGCGGCGACGAGTTCATGGTGATTGCCGAGGAGATCGAAGGGCTTGATTCCGGGGCGAAGGTGGCGCAGGGACTGATCGATACGCTGCAGGTTCCGATTGAGGTGGGAGACATTGAGCTGCAGCCGACCATCTCCGTGGGGCTTGCCCTCTATCCCGATGATGGGAGCGATCTGGACGTACTGATGCGCCGCGCGGACTATGGCCTCTACGAGGCCAAGCGGTCGGGGCGGAACTGCTGGAAGCGGCATCACCGAGCGAACAGCAACAGCATCGAAGAGGCGCGGCGCATTGAGCGCTCACTGCGCAAAGCGGTCGAGGAGCAGCGCCTGGAGTTGCATTACCAGCCGATCTTCTCCTGTAACGGCGAGTTATGCGCCATGGAAGCGCTGCTGCGGCTCAACGATCCGGAACTGGGACAGGTGATGCCGGGACGCTTCATTCCCATTGCCGAGGAGAGTGGGTTGATTCATTCCGTTGGTCAATGGGTGCTGCGCGAGGCTTGCCGGCAGAGCCGGGAGTGGCAGGATCAGGGATTCAAGCCGGTACCGATCACGGTGAATGTGAGCGCGGCGCAGTTGTTGCGCGGCAACGTGGTGGAGGTGGTGCGCGATGCCCTGGACGAGTTCGATGTGGAGCCGGAGCTGCTGACGCTGGAACTGACGGAGTCGCTTCTGCTGGAGAACAGGGAGCAGTCGTGTCTGCAACTGGGCATTCTGAAGAAGATTGGGGTACGCATTGCCGTGGATGACTTCGGGACGGGCTACAGCTCCTTGAGCTATCTGCACACGCTGCCCCTGGATGTGCTGAAGATTGACCGGTCTTTTGTGCAGACGATCAGCGAGCGCCAGTCGAACCCGATTGTGAAGACGATTGTGGAACTGGGGAAGAACCTGGGGTTGACGGTGATTGCCGAAGGCATCGAAACCGAGGCGCAGTGCCGTGAGGTGATCCGCCTGGGATGCTACCTGCTGCAGGGCTATCTGTTTGCCAAGCCGGCTCCAGCGAGTGCGATGGAGACCTTCTTTATCGACGGAGTAACCCCTGTGGATGAGGCGGTTGCCTAGGGCATCCGCAACGCTGCGCGGTTTGTAGAGGAGGCCGGTGCTAGATTGGAGAGTGGGGGGAAGTGTTCCTTCACTCTCATTTTTCTATTCGCTGAAAGGCAGAACATGGGCAAAAAATCCCGCCATCCGAATTTTGATCAGCTTCTGGACCTGTTGCGCGCACAGGGGTTTGAGGTGGCGCCGTCGAGCGCGGCAGCGGGCGCTGCGCTGGTGAGCAAGTATGGCGTGGGCGCGGTGCTGGCGCCGGGCAAGGAGACGCCGGCAAGCGTGGTGGAGCGGCCGGGCGTGGTGGTGCGGGGCGAGTTGTCTCGGCTGCTGGACCGGGGCTACCAGAAGTTCATTAAAACCGCCCAATATGAGCTGCCAGCGACGGCCACGCAATTGCATGCGATTCACGAGTTCAGCGAGGAACTGAAGCTGCTCGCCGGTGCGGAAAGCCTGTATAACGAGTCGCTTGGGACGACCAGCGACGTGTACCAGTATGACCGCCTGAAGGGGCGGGAGGCGGTGCACGGGGCGGGAGCGCGGCCCTGGGAGCTGGCGGGCGGGCACTGAGTCTCGATTTTGCCGGAGCTGCGGCCCGGGCCGGACGGTGCGAACAATGCGTGTGGGAGCCTTGGCACAGGGCGCCGATCGCCGGCGCCATCCCCGCTATACGGTAGACGAGGCGGCGCATCTGCTGCTGGTGGATCATGGACTGGACCTCGAGTGCCGGGTGCTGGACATGAGCCTGGAGGGTTGCCGGCTGCACGCCGAGGAGGATCTGCCCGAGGTCTTCCATGTGCGGGTTGAGGTGACGTTTCAGATCAACGGAATCCCTTTCCGTTTGGGCGGGACGATCCGCCGGGTGACGGCGGCGCAGGATCTGGGCATCAGCTTTGTGGAGATGAGCGCCCGCCGCCATGCCGAGTGGGCCGAAGTGCTGGCCGAGATCCAATCAGAACATCATGAGCATGCAAAGCATCTGCGGGTGTTGCGCTGAGGCGTGCGGTTTTGTAGCCCCCCTGTTGAAGGGGCCGGGTTTGCCGATGAATACCGGAAGGGTGTGGCTGGAGGCTGCGCCCGCGGAGGCAAACCATGGAGCCGCATCCGATTGACATCCGGTGCTATGAACAGCAGGAGCTGCCCAGCGGGCAGGACGAGAGGCGGGCGCATCCGCGGCTGCGCTGCGGCGGGGTGGCGGAGATTCGCGTGCTGCCCACGGAGAGCAGCGCCAGCGGGTCGCTGCTGGACCTGAGCGTGACCGGTTGCCGCCTGGAGACGGGGGTGCGCATAGCCGCGGTGGAGAACTCGGTGATGGAGGTGCGCCTGCGGCTGAAGGGATTCACGCTGCGCGTGGCCGGAGTGGTGCGGCATGCCGGGGAGCACCGGAACTTTGGCATTGAATTTCTTGACGTGAATGAGCGCAAGGCGGCGCAGATTGAAGAGATGATGACGGAGCTGCGCATGATGGAAGGGCAGTTCCTGTCGCATGCGCTGGAGCCCGAAGGTGCAGAGAAAGGGCCCCGCTGACTCGTTTCAGCGGCGGCGTGCCCGTTCGCGCTGTAGCTCGCGATAGAGGTCGCTCTTGGACTGGCCGAGTTCGCGGGCCAGGCGCTTGAGGGCATCCTTCTCATCGATTCCCAACTCTGTTTGCAGACGGGCGAGGCGCGCGGAGAGGGTCTCCGAGGCGGTGCCTGTGGGGGCGGCTGCGGGGGGCGGCACCTCGACGAGCAGGGTGATCTCGCCGCGGATGCGGTCGCGGGCGGCCAGCTCCTGGCGCACGATGGCGACGGGGCCGCGCAGGAACTCCTCGTGGAGCTTGGTGAGCTCGCGGGCGACGACGACGCGCAGATCGGGATCCCAGACGGCTGCCAGGTCGGCCAGCGTGTCGAGCAGGCGGTGCGGCGCCTCATAGAAGATGACGGTGCGCGCAGCAGTGGCGGGCGCGGCAGCCAGTTCTTCGAAGAGCGTGCGGCGGGCGCCGGCCTTCTCGGGGGGGAAACCAGCGAAGTGGAAGGCCTGAGTGGGCAGGCCGGAGGCGACCAGGGCACTGAGCGCGGCGTTGGCGCCGGGGATGGGGATGACCGGGACGCCGGCTGCGATGGCCTCGCGGGCCAGCCAGACGCCGGGGTCGCTGATGCCGGGCAGGCCGGCGTCGGAGACAAAGGCGATGCGGGCGCCAGCCTTGAGGGACTCAACCAGCTCAACGGCGCGCTGGCGCTCGTTGTGCTGATGGCAACTGACGGTGGGCGTGGCGATCTGAAAGTGGTTGAGCAGCTTCTGGGTCTGGCGGGTGTCTTCGCAGGCGATGCGATCCGCGTGGCGGAGCACGGCGAGGGCGCGCAGGGTGATGTCGCCCAGATTGCCGATGGGCGTGGCGACGAGGTAGAGGCCGGGGGCGAGGGATGCGCCATGCGCCTGCCATTCGCTGCGATCGGAAGCGGAATCGGGGGCACCCGGTGCGGGTACGTCTGGACTCGTGGGCAGGCCGGACATGGATAGCTCAGTCTCCGGCTTCCTGGCGCTGGAAGCGGCGCTGCTCGGCGAGGAGGGCCATGGAGCTCATCAGGTTCTGCACGCTGACCACGCCGACGACGCGGCCGCTTTCGGCGACGGGAATGAGTCCCATGCCGTGGCCGGTGTTGACGCGGCGGATGGTGGCGCCGAGGGTATCCTCGGGGCGGGCCACCTGGAAGGCGCGGGACATGACGGACTGAATGTAGCCGTTGCCGTCGTTGCGCAGGGCATCGACGATGCGCTGGCGGGAGACGATGCCGACGAGCTGCGAACCGCGGGTGACGGGGAACTCATCCTGCAGGGAGTGGACACAGCGGGAGAGCGCGTCGGCCAGAGTGTCAGAGGGCGAGAGGGTGGCAAAGTCCGTGAGCATCACCTCGCGCATGCGGACGGTGTCCACGACAGACTGGAAGAAGACGCCCTGCTCTTCAATCTGCGCGCCGATCATGATGAAGAAGCCGGCGAGGATCAGCCAGGGATTGTGGAGGAACATGCCGCCGACCATGGCCACGACGGAGAGCGCCTGGCCGAGGCCGGAGGCGGCGCGGGCGGCCGCGCTGTAGCCGTGCTTGCGGGCAAAGCGGTTGCGGATGAGGCGGCCACAGTCCAGGGGATAGGCGGGCAGCAGATGCAGCAGGCCCAGGCCGGCCTGCATCCAGACCAGACTGCGCAGCAGGTGCGTGGCATCGATGAGCGGAAAGCTCAGCAGAGGAATGCTGCTGCTGGCGCCGAGGATTGCGCCGCCGAGGCTGAGGGCGGCGGCCCAGTTGGCAAGGGGGCCGGCGAAGGCGAGGATGTACTGGCCTGAGCCCTGGCTGGAGATCTCCTGGCTTTCGGGATTGGCGTAGGCGAAGAGTCCGCCGATGGGCAGCAACATGATGGCGCGCAGGCGCAGGCCGAGCCAGGCGGCGACGATGAGGCGGGCGGTTTCGCGCACGATGACGGCGCCGACGAGCAGGAGGAAGAGCGCCATGCCGCGCGCCCAGCCGTCACTGGCGGCGATGCCCAGAAAGACAACGGCCAGCAGGGGGAAGAAGGCATGGATACGCAACTCCACGCCGAACCAACGGCCAAACGGAATGGACCAGCCTCGCATGCCGTAATTGTAGAAGGTCAGGGGCGGCAAGCGCTTCCGTTATGCTGGTGGCGATGCGCATCATTGCGGGAAGATATCGCTCGCGGACGCTGAAGGCTCCGGCGGGCGCGGCGACGCGGCCCACCAGCGACCGGCTGCGGGAGACGCTGTTCAATGTGCTGGCGCCGCGGATCGAGGGCGCGCGGTTTGCCGACCTGTATGCGGGCTCAGGCGCGGTGGGCATGGAGGCGCTGAGCCGGGGAGCGGCGCAGGCGGTGTTTGTGGAGCGGGCGGCCCCGGCGCTGGCAGCTTTGCGCGCAAACCTGGCGGCGCTGGGGATCACGGTCGGGTTTCGCATCCAGACGGGCGGGGTGGCGGGATTTCTGCGCAAGGCCGCGGGGGAGCAACCGTTTGACATTGTGTTTCTGGATCCGCCGTACGACGCGGCGGAGGAGTATGCGGCCGCGCTGGGGCTGCTGGGCGGCGGGGCCGCGGCGCTGCTGGCGGCCGATGCCGTGGTGGTGGCCGAACATCGGCGCAAGGAACGGCTGGAGGAGCGCTACGGCGGCCTGCGGCGGACGCGGCTGCTGGAGCAGGGAGATGCGGGGCTGAGCTTTTATGCGGCGGCGCGGGAAGAGACAAGCGGAATGCGGGAGGATGGGCAGGGATGAAACGCGACAGGTATATTGCACTGGTTCTGCTGGCGGCGGGAGCCAGCGCGCTGTGGGCGCGCAAGCACGAGAAGGCTCCCAAGGTGGAGAAGCCGGAGAAGCCGTGGGTGATCGGGCCGTTTGTCCGTCCTGCGGAAGGGAATCCGGTGATTGCGCCGCAGCCGGACGCGGTCTTTACCGATCCGATTGAGAAGACGCCGGTGCACTGGGAGGCGCTGCACACCTTTAACCCGGCGGCGGTGGTGCGCGACGGCAAGGTGTATGTGCTGTACCGGGCCGAGGACGACTCGGGCACGATGGCGATTGGCGGGCACACCTCGCGGCTGGGGCTGGCGGTGAGCGAAGATGGCATCCACTTTACGCGGCGGGCGGAGCCGGTGTTTTATCCGGCGGACGATGACCAGAAGAGCCGCGAGTGGCCGGGAGGAGTGGAAGATCCACGGATTGTGGAGAGCCCCGACGGCGCCTACGTGATGACCTACACGCAGTGGAACCGGAAGACCTATACGGTGGGCGTGGCCACCTCGCGCGACCTGGTGCACTGGACCAAGCACGGGCCGGCCTTTGCCGAGGCGGGCGAAAAGTATGAATCGCTCAAGTACAAGTCAGCCTCGATTGTGACGACGGTGGACAAGGCCAGGGGAAGACTCATCGCGGCGAAGATCGACGACCGCTACTGGATGTACTGGGGCGAGGGCGCGATCCACATTGCCATGTCGGATGACCTGATCCACTGGCGTCCACTGGAGGGGATGGAAGGCGGGCCGGTGGCGCTGCTGAAGGCGCGGCCGCAGCACTTCGACAGTGGATTTCCTGAGGCGGGGCCGCCAGCGGTGCTGACGGCGAACGGCGTGGTGCTGATCTACAACGGCCGGAACGCGGACAACAAGCATGACAGCGACCACGCGCTGGCGCCGGGCACGTATGCAGCCGGAGAGGCGCTGTTCAACGGCGACGATCCGGTACGTCAACTGAGCCAGACGGAAAAGCCGGTGCTCAAGCCGGAGATGCCCTATGAGAAGAGCGGGCAGTACACGGCCGGAACCACCTTTGCCGAGGGGCTGGTGTGGTTCCACAACCAGTGGTTTCTGTACTACGGGTGTGCGGATTCGCTGGTGGGCGTGGCGACGGCGGAATAGCTGGCTGGCAAGTTAGCGAGTTAGCAGGTTAGCGAGTTGGCGGGTGCGCGGGGGAGCTGGCTCAGCTTTCGCGGCGCTCGGGTTCCCAGGGGTCAGGTTCGTGGCGATCGAGGCGGTCTTCGCGCTCCGCCGGCTTCTCCCACTCCTTGCGCTTTTCGCGCTCCTCGCGTTCTTCGCGGCCATCGCTCATGGCGGTCTCCTCTCCTTTAGTGTACGAGCGAAGATACAATGCTGCGCATGAAACCGATACGGGTCTGCATGGTGTTGTGTGCCGCGGCGCTGCTGGCGGGCTGGCTGCCGGTGGCGCGAGGACAGGCGAGCAGCGGCTCGGGCAAGCCGCAACTGGCGATTCTGGATACGGACATCGGCGACGACATCGACGACGCGTTTGCGCTGGCCCTGGCGCTGCGCAGCCCGGAGCTGCACCTGCTGGGAGTGACCACGGAGTTTGGGGATACCGATCTTCGGGCGCGGCTGGTGGATCGCTACCTGGCGGCGGTGGGGCGGACCGATATCCCCGTGGCGAAAGGGGTGGAGACGCCCGCCACCAACCACCTGACCCAGGCGGCCTACGCTCTGCGGGAGCCGGCTCGCGCGCATCCCGATGCGGTGCCCTTCCTGCTGGAGCAGATTCGGGCGCATCCGGGGCAGATCACGCTGATTGCGATCGGGCCGCTGTTCAACGTGCAGGCGGCCATCGAACGCGACCCGGCAACCTTCCGCCAGTTGAAGCGGGTAGTGCTGATGGGGGGGAGCGTCTACCGGGGATACGACAAGGCCGGAACGAGCGAGCGGCAGCCGCCGAGCGCGGAGTGGAATATTCGCTGCAATCCGGCGGGGCTGCGGGCGCTGCTGGGCTCGGGCGTGCCGGTGATCCTGATGCCGCTGGATTCGACCCAGATTCACCTGCCGGTGCCGCTGCAGGCGGAGATCTACGCCCATGGGTCGGCGCTGACGGATCAACTGACGCTGCTGTATCACCAGTGGACGGGGACGAAGGAGTGGCGGCTGCCGACACTCTACGACCCGGTGGCGGTGACCTATGCCCTGAGGCCGGAGCTGTGCCCGGCGCAGCCGCTGCGGCTGGAGGTGGACGACAAGGGATTTACGCGGCCGGCGCCGGGCAGGCCTAATGCGCAGGTGTGCCTGGCATCGGACGAGCAGGGATTTCTGCGACTGTTGCTGAGCCGGCTGACGCAGGAGGCTTCCAGGTAAGTAGAAGTAGCGTTGTGGTTTATCGGGTCGAGACGCAGAGGGTGGATTGCTGCCGGGCGGATGAACCGACGGCTGTGAGCGGGATCACTTCCAATCTCGTTGACAGGGACAGAAAGTAGGAGAAAAATGGCGGGTCGAGTAGGGAGACGAACCGCTGTGTGCGGTCAAGGAGGGAACGTGAAAAACGCGGGATGGATGAGTGCCTTGGCGGTTAGTGCATTGATGGGACTTGGGTTGCTGGTAAGCGGCTGCAAGTCGTCACCGCCGCTGACTGCGGCGCAGGCACAGGCGATGATTCAGGCGAAGTATGACCAGATGCCGGCCAAAGGCATCGACATTACGGTGAGCGACCTGGGGATGCGGCAGGGCTTCGATGCCAAATACTGGGTACGGACCAAGCAGTATCCGAACCACTACTGGGCGGACTTCACCCTGACGGATGAGGGGAAGAAGGTGATGAAGCTGCAGGGCGGCGGCGACGTAATCCAGTGGCGCCCGACCAGCGCCACGGACCAGTCCTTTTCCGTGGTGGTGACAACGGCGCAGCAGAATCATCTGAAGGCGCGCGATCCGCAGGATCCGCAGGACGAGGTGAACGGCAACAAGTCTGTCACCTACACCGAGGCGGTGGATCTGACGGGGGTTCCGGATGGCCTGCAGACGATTGCCCATAATCCGGGTAACGATCTGAGCGATAAGAAGATGGCGACTTTCTCCCTGGTGAACGGAGCGTGGCAGTTGCAGTCGATTGAGTGATTCGCCGGGAATTCTTCTTTTCAGCGAGAAAAATAGAGTCGGGCGGGGTGGAAATCGTTGACCCCGCCTTGATTTCTTGTTACTGTAAAAGGGTTGCGCAAGAACGGCGGCATCCGTGTGCGGTATTGGGTGCGCTGTAAAAACCGCTCCATCCGGCCAATCCGGATGACAGGGCGGGGAAAGCGGCAGGCAAGTGTGCCGCGAAGGCTTCCTGAAGTGCTCTTTCTTGCGGAGGGCGGGGAGCGAATCGCATCGGAGCCCGCGCGTTCTCCACCTTGGAGGGCTATGTGGGCCGGAACTGGCGAAACGGAGTCGGCTTTACCTGCGAGATGCAGGTGGAACGCTCGGCCACCGTCCCGGTTCTCGTCTGAGTAGGGAACGAAGACAGACGCGAAGCAGGATTTCAGGGCTTCCGCGCGGATGCGCGGCCTCTCAGGGCCGTGTTTTGCTGCGGATAGGCCGGATTGAGACTGCGCGCGGCTGACGGAATTTGGAAGCAGTACGGTTTTCGGGTAAGGAGCATCGGTTTGCCTACATTTAATCAGTTGGTTCGCAAGGGACGCACGGCTCCGCGGTACAAGACGGCTTCGCCGGCGCTGCAGGCTTCGCCGCAGCGTCGTGGTGTTTGCACTCGCGTGTACACGCAGACGCCCAAGAAGCCGAACTCGGCGCTGCGTAAGGTGGCCCGTGTGCGGTTGACCAATGGGATCGAAGTTACGACCTACATCCCTGGCATTGGCCATAACCTGCAGGAGCACTCGATTGTGCTGATCCGCGGCGGCCGTGTGAAGGATCTGCCGGGCGTTCGCTATCACGTGGTGCGTGGAACGCTGGACTCGGTGGGCGTGGCGAATCGTTCGCAGAGCCGCTCGAAGTACGGTGCGAAGCGCTCCAAGGGTGGCGCGGCGCCGGCCAAGGGCAAGAAGTAATTGCCGGCCTTTTGCTGTCTGGCGGCCTGGGTTGCCGGAAGCTGAAGGCTGAAAGCTGGTTTTCGTGGTTCCCGGACGGGGCATGGTGCCGGGACTGGGGTAGTAGAAGCAGCGCGTGAGCGCCGGAAGGTTTTGAGGAATTATGCCGAGAAAAGGGCACATTGCGAAGCGGGAAGTAGCTCCGGATCCGGTTTACGGGTCCACGTTGGTGACCAAGTTTGTGAACTCGATGATGTGGGGCGGAAAGAAGTCTACGGCCCAGTCGATCTTCTATGCGGCGATGCGCAATCTGGAGGAGCGGGGCGGAGATGAGGCCCTGAAGCTCTTCAAGAAGGCGGTGGAGAACTGCAAGCCGCTGCTGGAAGTGAAGACCCGCCGCGTGGGCGGCGCCAACTATCAGGTTCCTGTCGAGGTGAATGCCGACCGTCGCACCTCGCTGGCGATTCGCTGGCTGATCAGCTATGGCCGCAGCCGTGGCGAGAAGGGCATGACCGAGAAGCTTTCCAATGAGCTGCTGGATGCGGCCAATGGGCGCGGCGCGGCCATGAAGAAGAAGGAAGATGTGCACCGCATGGCTGAGGCCAACAAGGCCTTCGCGCACTACCGCTGGTAAGAGGCGGTTTTCAGCTGTGAGCTTCTGGCTTCAGGCTGCGGGTGGCAAATGGGAAGTCCGGGCCGCGTAAAGCGGTCCCGAAATTAAAGAGCTAGAGGCTGGGAGTTAGAAGCTGGCCGCTAGTGATAACCGCGGGGCAAGAGCCCTGCAAGGAAGAAGAATCGTGGCACGCACCGTACCTCTGAATCGTTGCCGAAACATCGGCATTATGGCGCATATTGACGCCGGAAAGACGACAGCGACAGAGCGCATCCTGTTTTACACGGGCATCACGCACCGCATTGGCGAAGTGCATGAGGGCACCGCGACCATGGATTACATGGAGCAGGAGCAGGAGCGCGGCATTACGATTACTTCTGCCGCGACCACCTGCAACTGGCAGAACGTGCGCATCAACATTATCGACACGCCCGGCCACGTGGACTTCACGGCCGAGGTGGAGCGCTCGCTGCGCGTGCTGGACGGCGCTGTGGCGGTGTTTGACTCGGTGAGCGGCGTGCAGCCCCAGACCGAGACGGTGTGGCGCCAGGGCGACAAGTACAAGGTTCCGCGCATCTGCTTTGTGAACAAGATGGACAAGAACGGTGCGGATTTCGAGCACGTGATTGAGACCATCCGCAAGCGCCTGGGCGCACGGCCCGTGGCCCTGCAGATTCCCATCGGCGCCGAGGCGAACTTCAAAGGCGTAGTGGACCTTATCGAGATGAAGGCGATTCTGTGGCACGACGAGACCATGGGCGCCAAGTACTCGGTGGAAGAGATTCCCGCCGACCTGCTGAAGAAGGCCGAGGCCTTCCGTATGCAGTTGATCGAAGTGATTGCCGAGACCGACGATGTGCTGCTGGAGAAGTTCCTTGAGGGTGAAGTGCCCAGCAAGGAAGAGCTCAAGAAGGGTATTCGCCAGGCAACCATCGATCTGAAGGTCTTCCCGGTGATCTGCGGCAGCGCCTTCAAGAACAAGGGCGTGCAGACGTTGCTGGACGCGGTGGTGGATTACCTGCCCAGCCCGCTGGATAAGCCGTCTGTGGAGGGCATCAATCCCGCCCGCCACGATGAAGTGCTGGTGCGCAAGACGGATGACAGCGACTCCTTCTCCGCGCTGGTCTTCAAGCTGATCAATGATCCCTTCGGCAAGCTGTCATTTATCCGTGTCTACTCCGGCACGCTGAAGACCGGCGACACCATCCAGAATCCCCGCACCGGCAAGACGGAGCGCGTGGGCCGTCTGGTGAAGATGCATGCCAATAAGCGTGAGGACATCACGGAGATCATGGCTGGCGACATCTGCGCCTGCGTGGGCCTGAAGGATCTGAAGACGGGCGATACGCTCTGCGATCCGCAGCACCCGATCGCGCTGGGCGCGATCACCTTCCCTGAGCCTGTGATCTCGGTGGCCATCGAGCCCAAGACCAAGGCCGACCAGGAGAAGATGGGCCTGGCGCTGTCGAAGCTGGCCGATGAGGATCCCACCTTCAAGGTGCGCACGGACGAGGATTCGGGCCAGACCATCATCAGCGGTATGGGCGAACTGCACCTCGAGATTCTTGTGGACCGCATGAAGCGCGAGCACAAGGTCGAGGCCAATGTGGGCGAGCCCAAGGTGGCCTTCCGCGAGACCATTCGCAAGTCTGCCGAGGCGGAAGGCAAGTACATCCGCCAGACCGGTGGTTCGGGCAACTACGGCCACTGCTGGCTGCGCATCGAGCCGAACGAGCCAGGCAAGGGCTACGAGTTCGTCAACGACATCAAGGGCGGCGTGGTTCCCAAGGAGTACATCAAGCCCATCGACCAGGGCGTGCAGGGTGCTCTGGAGCTGGGTATCCTGGCCGGCTTCCCGATTGTCGATGTGAAGGTGACCTTGTTCGACGGAAGCTATCACGATGTCGACTCGAACGAAATGGCCTTCAAGTTTGCCGGTTCGATCGCCTTCAAGGAAGCCGCGAAGAAGGCCAGCCCGGTTCTGCTGGAGCCGGTGATGGCTGTGGAAGTGACGGTGCCCGAGGAGTTCATGGGTACGATCATCGGCGACATCAACTCGCGCCGCGGACGCATCGAGGGCATGGAGCACGCCGCCGGTTCGCAGGTGATCAAGGCGATTGTGCCGCTGAAGGAAATGTTCGGCTACGTGAACGATATTCGTTCGTCCACACAGGGCCGCGCATCGTACTCGATGCAGTTTGCGCGCTACGAAGAGGCGCCGCGCATGATTACCGATGAGATCATCGGCCGCGCGCAGGGGAAGTAAGCTGACGGCGAAGGCCGAGGGCTGATTTTGTGGGGCTGGAGCCGGATCGCCGGCGCCCCGGGTGGAAAACAGTTAGTTTGAGCGATGAAAGGGATTCGGGACTTTTATGGCGAAAGAGAAATTTGACCGTTCGAAACCGCACGTGAACGTGGGCACGATCGGACACATCGACCACGGCAAGACGACGTTGACGGCGGCGATCACCAAGGTGTTGTCGAAGCACAACCCGAACATCAAGTTCCGTTCG